>CAZEXJ010000188.1:0-3543 GCA_964516585.1 uncultured Alistipes sp. | reverse complement strand
CGGTCTGCGATTCGAAGGAGGCATCCTCCTCGAAATTGGTGTAGCGTACGGTGAGCCCCTCCATGGGGAAGTTCGGGTCGATCTCCCCGTTGCCGTCGGCATCGACGAAACCGCTCATGGCTTTGACCTTGAAGGAGACCGACAGCGGATTTACGATTTCGGCCTCGGAGGCGGATTCCATCATGTCGACGCACGAGCAGAGGCCCGCGGCAGCCGCCAGAATGGCTATATATTTCTTTTTCATGGTTATAATCGCATTGTAGGGTTATCTAATCTTGATTGACAGTGCAGCGCCGAAGAAGAAGGTGTCTGAATTGCGCCGCCTGTACGACCCCGGATTGACTTTGCTCTCCCAGATCGGCGTGCTTCGGAACATGTTGTTGGCGAAGAACGAGATACGCATAAAGTTGCTGATCTCCTTGGTCAGATTGATGTTGAAACAGATCAGCGGCGGCATCGAACCTTCGCGAAGCAGTCGGCGGGGGTTGAGTTCCGGACGCCGGTCGATGGCTTGGAACTCCTCCTCCCCGAGTTTCGATGGGTCGACATCGTAAACCATGCCGTCCAGACGCGAAATGTACTTGACGGGGATCGAGTCGTTCTGGTATTTGGTGTACGCACGCTCATGCCACTTAACACCCACCGTGAGCGTCACCACGAAGCCGATGCGCGGAATATTGTGCGTGATGCGCAGGTTGGTCGTCGTGCTGGTCGAGTGATTCACTTCGCTGCCCGGTTCAAAGACGCCCATGTGGGGGAACGAGCCGGCTACCGAAGTGCCCGTGGTATGGTTGTCGAAGGTGTAGTAATTGACCCATGATTTGTAACGGGTCCAGTTGCCGTTCAGACCGAACGACGTACGGATGGCATCGACGCGGCCGAAGTCGACGTCGAACTCGATACCCTTGCTTTCGTAGGCGAAGTAGTTGGTCGGCATCGAATACGAGAGCAGAATTCTGTCGGACGACTTGAGTGAAAGTTCGGGCAAGTCCGTCTCGTTGGCCGGACGCGCTGCCTTGTATTGGTTGTAGTCCACGCTCTTGAACGAATCGAAGGTCGGGCTGGACATGTAGCCGTTGTGGGTCTTGTCCTCGAAATAGGTCACCGAACCGCGCACCTGTCCGATCTTGAAATCTGCGCCGACCTCCCACTTCTCGGTTTTGGCTAACTCGAGGTTGGGATTTTCGGCCGAGTAGACGTGCGTGGTGGCGATCTGGAACTTCTGCGCGTCGCTGTAACTGGATGACGACGAGTTGTCGAAATTCAGAATGTCGAAATAGGCCTTGTCGGGATAGAGGTAGCCCAGCGAGGGGGCTTTGAAGGTGATGCCGTAGCCGCCGCGGATGCTCAGCTTCTCGGGAATCACATCGTAGGAGGCGTTGATACGCGGAGCCAAGCCGCCGTCCATTCCGTAGACGTGGTCGTAGCGGACGCCGGCGACAACCTCCAGCTTGCGGCGCAGGATGTCCATCGAGAAATACTCCTCGGCATAGAGTCCGAACTGGTGCATGAACGGAACGTCCTTGAAGGCGCGTTCACGCTGCGTGGTGAAGTTCGTGCCGACTTGCCGGCGCGGCGGGTTCTCCGGATCGAAGATCTTGCCCTCGCCCAAGTTGCCCGTAGCGCGGTAGTCGGCGCCGAGGATCAGACGGTGATGCGTGCGCCCGAGGTTGCCGGCGAAGTTGGCGGTCACCTGCGCGAAGGTGTTGAGCTCCTTGCCGTAGAGGTCGTACACGGCCGTATAGTCCGAGGGCAGACGCCAGGCCTTGCCGTTTTTGTCCTCGTCGGGGATGTTGGTGATCTTAACCTGGTTGCCCTGGTCGTCCACATAATAGAAGTCCTGCCCGGGGCGGCTCGAGAGGATGGCGCCGTCGGTCTTCGACGTGGAGTAGGTCCAGTCGGAATTGGTCGCGAACTCCGAGGAGTAGGTCTTCTTGCTGGTGTAGTTTACCGAAACGGCATATCGGAGGTTCTTGAACCAGTTCCGGTTGAAGTTGAACGCGCCGTTGGTGTTGAAGCGCAGGCCCAGATCGCGCTGGTTCATCACATCCAGATCGCGCTCGTCGTCGGGGTTGGGCTCGGCCTTGTCCTTGGTGTAGAAGAGGTCGAACGACGTGTTGGTCGACCACTTGCCGATGGTGTTCGAGTAGCCCACGCGGCCCGTGACGCGGTTGTAGGTGTCGTAGCCCTCGGTCGGGTCATACTGGGCGAAGGTGTAGTCGACGCCGTAGTTGAGCACGCCGGCCTTGCGCCCGAGGCCGATGCCGTGCGAAGCGGAGGCCATGTAGACGTTGGGGTTGATGTCCAACTGGAGCGACAGCGGCGCACGGCCCGCCTTGCTGTTGACGATCACAGCGCCCGAGGCGATGTCGCCGTACTGCGCCGAGGCGATGCCGCGGATTACCTCCACCGATTCGATGTTGTTGGTGGTGATGGTTCGCATGTCGATACCCGAATTGGGGGTCGCGATGCTTGGGCCGGCAGTGGCGCCTATCGCCATCGACATGGTCTGCATGTTGGCGTTGTTGGAGATGGGCGCGCCGTCCATGATGACGGCCGTACCGAAGCTCTGGCCCTTGCGGACGGAGAATGCGTCGGCCCGCTTGAGGGCGATCTGGTCGGCAGTCCGCAGGTCGGCGCCCGGCAGCAGCGACATGACGTCGGCAAGCGAAGTGGCCTGAATGTGATCCATGGCCGATTTGGAGATCTTCGATGCGGTCGCAGCTCCGGTCTTCTTCGACTCGGCTGCCACCACGACGTCCTCCAAATAGAACGAGCTGGCCTTCAGCGTAAACGAGAAGGCTTTTTTGGCCGATACCTCGACGGTTTGCGTCAGAGGCTCATAACCCAACGAGCTGATCTCGACCTTGAATTTCCCCGGATTGGCGAGGCGGATTTCGAAGCGGCCGCCGATGTCGGTGGTCGTCGCTACGCCGATTTCCGGCAGAGATACGACGGCATAGGGCAGCGGGGCCGATGCGGAATTCCCCCCCCCGCCCTCGGCGTCCGAGGCATAGACCGTGCCGTTGAACGAGATCCCGCTATTGTTGCGCTGCGCCTGCAAGGGGGCTGCGGTGCATAATAACAAGATCCCCGTCAAAACAATCAATTTGACAATAATCTTCATAAGCGTATAGTTTGAGATTTCTGATTTTCATTAACCTAAAAAGTGAACAGGCGGCGAGCCTCCTAAAACCGGCTTCGGGTCGGCAAACGACCTGACATGCCGGCAGCCTGTCGCGTTAAGGTGGCGGATTGTCATCGTATGGCGCTCCGACCGTGGACTCTGCGCTGCTTTTGTCTGTTATGCGACCGGAGAGCGAAGACGGACTTTGAGCATAACCGTCAAGGGCGATGTTTCTTATGAAAAATGTCTGAAAATGCTTCAATTCCATCCTGCTTGCCTGCTTAATTTTATGTGCATAATTATCTCAACTGCAAAAGTACCTGTAAACCGTCAGATGGGCAATACTCTGATTTCGGTATTTTATGACGCTAACAGACTCTTTATCATTATTTTTAAGTATTGCCTATTATATTATA
>CAZEXJ010000187.1:0-5429 GCA_964516585.1 uncultured Alistipes sp. | reverse complement strand
TACGTCGTGTTAGTCATCGTGTTGGCGACACTGGCAGGATATATTTTCGGGAATTTCTTATAGATTGATGAACATAGAGGATTTTAGAGACTACTGCCTTTCTTGTACCAGATTATACTCGACAGATTCTTCTCGTCGCGGCTTTCAACCGCTCCTCAGAATGACATATCGGCGGGAATGAGATTCTCACGTCGGCCGCCTGCGGCCTCCTCAGAATGACATTTCCACCCTGTCACTCCGAGGAGCATGCTTTGCACGCCCTGTTTGTCATTCTGAGGAGCGTTCTATGAACGCGACGTGAGAATCTCGGCCGCAAGAGATTGCCACGCCTCGCTGCGCTCGGCTCGCAATGACATGTCGGTGGAAATAGCCTCCAAAGAACCACTACCCTATTTTTCGTCAAAAGGCGTTAGTTACAAGCCGCACGTGAAAAATCCGCAGATGGGCTGTACTCGGCGTACTGCCCATTTGCGGATTCGAACGAGGCGAAGTAAATGACGCCTTTTCACGAAAAATTCACGAAAAATTCACGGGAAATTAAAGGTTGCGGTTAATCTTTGACCACTCTTCAATCGGAGGCAAAACCCCCAAAGAGATGACTTCGTCGCGGAGCTTGCAGAGATGCTCGTAGCTGTTTTTGAGAGCGGCATGCTCCTCGGGAGTGCCCTCGACAAACTTGTAAGCGGCTCCGTCTTTGGTAATGGAGGTCTCCATAGCCATCATGATATTGCGGAACTCGGGGGTGTCGACATAGACGCCGGCAGGCCAGCGGAAAGGCTCTCCGCCCATGGCGGCGGCGATCATCTCGATAGAGACGTATGCGGGACTCTGGAACGACGAGCGGCCGCGCAGGTCGATGATATGCTTACCGCCCTGTATGACGCGCTGACGCAATGCCTCCCAATCCTCTGCGGGCATATCCTTGCCGATAAGTTCGGTAAGAGGTTTGCCTGCGACGGTGGTCGTCGATGCGAATACGGCCATCTGCTCGCCGTGACCGCCATAGGTGCGGCTGTTGCGCACCTCGTCGGGAGAGATATGGAAATACTTGGCAAGCTCGCTGCGCAGGCGAGTACTGTCGAGAGCGGCCAACGTGGTCACCTGCGAGGGTTTGAGACCCGACCAGATGAGCGTCACCAAGCCCGTGATATCGGCAGGATTGAAGATGATGACGACATGTTTCACATCGGGGCAGTAGGCCTTGATGTCTTTACCCAGCTGCTCGGCTATGGCGGCGTTGCCTTTGAGCAGGTCTTCGCGCGTCATGCCGGCCTTGCGGGCGGCGCCGCCCGACGATACGATATACTTGGCACCGGTCAGAGCCTCGGCAATATCGGACGTATAGGTGATGTTTACACCCTCGAAGCCGCAGTGGAACAACTCCTCGGCCACACCCTCCAATGCGGGAGCGAACGGATCGTAGAGGCAGATGTTGGGTGTGAGGTGCATCATAAGAGCTGTTTGAGCCATGTTCGAGCCGATCATACCGGCGGCACCTACAATAGTAAGTTTTTCTTCTGTAAGGAATTTCATAACGAAATAATATTTATGGTTTATCAGATTCTTCCGTTTGCGGCCTACGGCCAAATCGCCGCATGGCAGCATCGCGGCAACTGCCGACGGCGTTACTTTGCCGGCGTCGGCAATCGGTCGAGCCAGTCGGTAACGGCAGCAAACCACTCATCGTAATACTCGAACGAAGAGTGACTGCTCCACCCGTGTCCGCCCGACGGGAATATATATAGCGCTGCATCGATGCCGCAGCGTTTCAGTGCATTGTAATACAGCGTACTATTGATCGACGGGACGACATCGTCGTCATCGCAGTGGATAATCACGGCCGGCGGAGTGTCGGCGTCGACGCGTTTGTCCAAAGAAAACTGCTCGGCCTTGCAAGGATCGTTTGCATCCTTCTGACCGAGCAGATTTATGAATGTTCCCTCGTGACGTATCGCCTTGTCGGACGATATGACGGGATAGATAAGAATCGAAAAACTGGGCTTCGATAAAGAAAGGACACTTAAAGAAGCTGCCAGATATCCTCCGGCAGAGGTCCCCATAACACCAACCAACGAAGAATCGAAGCCCATTTTCTCAGCCATAGTGCGCATCACCCGCAACGCCTCCTCGGCGTCTTCGAGCGGAATCTCACTATGCCCATTAGGCAATCGGTAACGTACACACGCAACGGTATAACCCGCATCGGCAAATCGCTTGCCGAGCGCGAATCCCGTACCGACGGTATAATATCCACCTCCGGGGAAGTAAACGATAGCCTTACCGTTCTTCCGCTCGGGGTTTGCCTCAAAGATCCACATGTCAGTTTGAGTAGTATTGCGCCAAGCGCCTTTGCTTTGTTCGTAAGCCTCGCCGCTCAACCCGTTAGAGTGAGGGGCGGAGTCGTTGTTCCAGAGAACCAAATGCCTCTGTTGCGCGGAGATGGACGTTGCGAGCAACACCATCGAAACTATCAAACCAACCCTTTTCATTAAAAGAACGTACAAATATAATAAATATTATACAAACGGCAACAAAAAAACGATATTTTTTTCATTAAATCGTTATTTTCTCAGATATGCCCCTGTTTCAAGCAGCTTACGCTGCAATTCGGCCACATCGATATCGGCAGCATCGACACCGTCGCGCAGAGCCTGAGCCGCAGCATGTCCGGCCGCCTCGCCCATAGCCATGCAGGTTGACATGACGCGCGCCGAGGCCATAGCCTCGTGACTGAGCGACGCACAGCGTCCGGCCACCAACAATCCTCCGACAGAGGCGGGCACTATCGAGCGGAACGGGATATCGTAGCAATCCTCGCACCAGTAGAGCGAGCAGTCGCCGCCAACGGCATGGTGGATATCGACCGGGTAGCTTGCAACGGCAATGGCATCGTCGAAGCGACGGCACGACAGGATATCGTCGGCCGTAAGCACATAACGTCCGACGATGACGCGGCTCTCGCGAATGCCCATAAACGGAGCCACGCATTTCATCTCAGCCCCGGCGAAGCCCGGGACGAAACGCTTCAAATAGCGCTCGATTTCGTATATCTGACGACGGGCGACCGACTCGCCGTGCGTATAGCTCGCAGGGTCGGTTGAGTCGACGCCGTTGACGCGCGACATATTGACCCATATCTCGTCGTCGGCCATGCCCGTGATGAGGATCGTGCGGGCTACGGGGATGTCGATACCGGCCTCGCGCGCCTGCGCAATCTGATGCCGCAGGCCGACAGTGATGAAGTTGCGGCGCCGGAACTGCTCGGCAGGCATAGTATCCATATCGTAGACATCGGGGTGCTCGACGATGGCACGACGCAGGGCATCGACATCGACGCCGCGCATGCAGAACATCAGCGTCGGCGGCTGCATACCGCCCGTCTCGTCGCCCTTGCGGCACTCGACGCCGGCACGGAACGCCACATCGGCGTCGCCCGTGCAGTCGATGACCGTGCGTGCGAGAATAGCCTCGCGCCCCGCCTTCGACTCTATAACCACACCGCACACTTTGCCGTCGCGCTTAATGACGTCGACGCACAGCACATACATCAACACTTCGACCCCGGCACGCTCCACGGTAGCCAAAGCCTCGCTCTTGGCCTGCTCGGGATCGATGATCGTCAGACTGACATGCAGCTTGCAGGGCACATGCTCGCTGGCTGCACCCTTCTCGCGCAGACGGTCGATGAACCGCTGCGGCAAACCCTTTATTATCTGGTTGCCCTTTCGTCCGAGAAAGCCCAATATAGGCAGGCCTATGGCTAAATTGCCGCCCAAAAATCCGCGGCTCTCGATCAGCATGGTGCGAGCGCCGTCCATTGCCGCAGCCTCGGCTGCCATGATGCCGGCAGGACCGCCACCGACAACAAGCACATCGACCTCGCGGCGCACGGGGATCTCGCGTGCAGGCTCCGATATGGTTTTTATAGATGTCATAGCGATGTTGTTATTCATTAATATCACACAATACGATAGCAAAATTACGAAAATATCGCGAAACGGCAAACAAAACGAAAAGAAATAAAAATATTTCGATAGCGAGGGTCGAACGCAGCGGATAGACCGGCCGAATATTTGCCGTCAAAAAATTAATTGAGTATATTTGTAGACCGAAGAGAAATTTCAAAAAAAGATTGCCCATGAAAAAGATAGTGGTATTCACAGGTGCAGGCGTAAGCGCCGACAGCGGCATAGCGACATTCCGCGACTCCGACGGATTGTGGGCGAACTACCGCATAGAGGATGTTTGCACACCGGAGGCTCTCGTGCACAATCGCGCCACAGTCATAGAGTTCTACAACATGCGCCGCCGCGAATTGTTCGACAGGCAGCCCAATGCCGGGCACTATGCCATAGCCGAGCTGGAACGATATTACGACGTGGAGGTCATAACGCAGAACGTCGACAACATGCACGAGCGCGCCGGGTCGTCGCACGTATTGCATCTGCACGGCGAGTTGATGAAATTGCGTTCGTCGATCGATCCCGATCTGATCTACCCTATCGAGGGCTGGGAGCAGAGGCTCGATGCACGCGCCGAGGACGGCTCGCTGTTGCGCCCCCATATAGTATTTTTCGGCGAGTCGGTACCAATGTTCGACCGCGCCACGCAGATTGCCGCCAAGGCCGACATACTCATCGTCGTCGGCACGTCGTTAGCCGTCTACCCCGCCGCTTCGCTCGTACACTACGTCCGTCGCGACATACCTATATATTTGGTCGACCCCGGACAACCCTCCACGCAACTTATCCGCAATCCGCTGACTCACATCAAGGCGCGTGCGGCCGAGGGCATGCCCCGACTATTGGAACAACTGCGCGATGAGGCCTGACAAGCGTTGGCGCAAGCGCGCCGCAGAGCTGCTGCAATACTGCATAGACCACGGCTATAACCGCCATATTGCCATAATGATAGACTATGCCCGACATTCCGGCCGGCGGCGATTCGTCGTATGGGATTTCGATGCCGGCCGGCCGCTGTGCTGCTATCCCGTAAGCCACGGCAGCGGCAGCGATCGGCCGCACCGGCGATCGGCATACGCCCGCTTCTCGAACATCGACGGCAGCCACCTCTCCTCGCTCGGGCACGCGCTCGTAGCAGAGCGTTACACAGGCCGTTACGGCACAGCCTACCGACTCGACGGACTCGACACCTCGAACAGCAATCTGCGCAGCCGCTGCATCGTCCTGCACGGCTGGCCGCACACGACATCATACCCCCTATGGCCGCTGCCCACGGTCGGCAGCTGGGGCTGCCCCGTTCTCTCCGAGCGCGCCATGCGCCGCGTCGATGCCATATTGCAAAACGCGGGCAATGTGGTATTGCTCGCGTTTGCAGAGTAGCGACCTGCAAATCGCCGATCAATGCCGGTTGAACCAGCTCGCCGCAGAGAAGAACAAATATGCCAATGCAAGTATGGCGACACAGCC
>CAZEXJ010000186.1:0-1892 GCA_964516585.1 uncultured Alistipes sp. | reverse complement strand
ACGAAGGGTTACAAAGAGGCCTACGGCACGATCGAAGCCTCGAACCTCGGCATCAAGAACCTGCTCACATTGCCCGAAACCGAGAAGCGCAATGCATTGCTGGCGGAGCTCTACTGCATTCGCGCATTTGCCTATTACAATCTGATCCGCGTTTACGGCGATATGCCGGCCGTTTGGGAGCCTATGGAGTCGCTCGACCCCACAGCCGAGTCGACGCTCTATCCCCATCGTGCACCGCGCGATGAGATCTACGACCACATCATCGCCGATATGCAGCAGTGGATCGACTTCCTGCCGACCAAAGCCGACGGTGCTTACGGCGGTTCTGTTCAGCGTCTGACCCGCGACGGTGCTTACGCCTTGTTGAGCCGTATCGCACTCTACGCAGCCGGCTACTCGCTCCGCTGGGATTTGGAGACGCTCGACCCCGCCACGATGGAGCTCAAGCGCCGCGACGATGCCGACCGTGTGAAGGAACTCTATCAGATCGCCAGCGACGCCTGCGAAAAGGTGATGCAGATGCCCGGCAACGACCTCGTAAAGGGAACGGCCACCATGACAGGTTTCCAGAATCTGTGGTACAGCTACGACAGCCGCAAATTTGCCACGTCGAATCTCGAATTCCTCTGGCAGCAAGCCTGCTACGGCGACAACACCAACTCCGGCTTCAACCGCTACGCCCATCCGGGCACCCGTGGCGGCTGCTACGGTACGGAAAAAGCGATGCAAAACGTTTTGCCTACTTACTACTTGTCGTTCGATGCGAAAGATGAGCGCCTCGACGTCACCTGCGCCCCGTGGAGTTGCTATTCGATGACCGAGGATATGGGCGTCAATGCCCCAATGGCACTGACCGGTACGACCTATTCGTGCATCATGCTCGGCAAATACCGCCAGCAGTGGCGCGTGCAGTCGAAAGAAGCGGCAAAAAAGCTGAACCTCGATATTCCGCTGCTGCGTTTCGCCGACGTACTGTTAGGCTATGCCGAAGCACAGGCCTACCTGAACGGAGCTCCTACGGGTGAGGCGATTGCCGCACTTCAGCGGGTTCGTGACCGTGCCGGTATCAGCGACATGCCCATACCGACCGACCTCGAGGGATTCATCGACGCCCTCGTCCAGGAACGCCAATGGGAGTTCGCTGGTGAATTGTGGCTTCGCACCGACTTAATCCGCATGAACCGGTTAGACAAAGTGGTACGCACCACGCAACAGGAGATGATGGATCTCTCGGACAAGACGGGAAAATACAGCGACGTAGCCAAATACCGCCTCTACAAACTCACGATGGACAACAAGAAGTGGGCCGATGCCACCGCGCCGTTGACGATCGAGCACATCGACATCACCGATCCGGCCGAAGTGGCCATCGTATCGAAGAAAGCCGAAGCGCTCCCGACAAAAGGAAAAGATGAAAACGAAACCGACTACGCCGCACGGGTAAAGGTCGTCCAGGATGCTTACCAGGCACAGTTGAAGCCTGTGCTCGAAGCGCACGGCATTACGGTTAACGAGGGCGACGTCTGGTATGCCATCGACATGTTCAGGGGCTATGTATCCGATTTCAATACGGCGAACCGCAAGAATATCGGATTCACGACGGATAAGATCCACGCAGGCACTAACATCACCAACAGCCCGACGGGAAGCGCCGAGAACGAGAACAAATACCCGGTATGGATTCACACCGACGACAACTCGGACGGTATCTACTTCGCCTATCAGAAGAACAAGGTGGAGCTGCTGCCGCTCGCCGATATGACGGCCAGTCACCCGCGTGTGGACAACCCCAACCTGAGCCAGCACCCCGGATACGCCAACTAATTTTCAAACGAACCGGTGAATCCGTCTCGCACGGCGGATTCACCGGCCGAAACAAAAACAGATAAATT
>CAZEXJ010000185.1:0-17195 GCA_964516585.1 uncultured Alistipes sp. | reverse complement strand
CCCACCGATATTGCCACCGGATTGCGGTGATTGACAGCTGTCTGTGCTAACCATTTGCACTGTACGGATGCCGTCCAGCGGTGGTTGAACCGATAGTTGAAGCCGCCGCCGAGCGCTCCGGCGAATGACCACCCCTCGCTGTTCATGCTCTTCGAACCGATCTGGTTGATGCCGATGCCGACGATAGGGTAGATGTAACTCTTTGTCGTCAGTTCGAGTATGACATGCAGGTCGCAATAGATGTCGACCGAGCTGCGATCCTTGCACATGATGTTTACTCCCGGCTCGATGTCGAGCCAGCTCGTGATTCCGTAGTTGCCGTATATGCCGACAGCGAAGGCCTTGGCGCGTGTGTATCCTGCCATGCGCATACCGAGACTGAAACGCCTCCTGTCTTGGGCGGTGGCGCTGTCGCATATGCAGACCGCGCATACAAAGATGATGAATATCGTAATATATCGTTTCATATATCCGGCCGTTTATATATCGACAAAGTTATTAAAACTATGTACAATCCGCTGCGGACGGCAATAAAAAAACAGTCCGAACTGTCGCCCGGACTGTTTGAAATATCTCCTTGCAGGATTATTTGTCCTCACTCAGAGCTGCGTGAGCCGCCGCCAAGCGTGCGATAGGCACGCGATAGGGTGAGCAGCTGACATAGTTCAGACCCGCGAAGTGGCAGAACTCTACCGACGATGGCTCGCCGCCGTGCTCGCCGCAGATACCGCATTTCAGATCGGGGCGAGTAGAACGTCCCTTGAACACGGCCTCGCGAATCAACTGACCGACACCGTTGCGATCGAGGATCTTGAACGGATCGTTCTTCAAGATGTTCTTTTCGAGGTATATGGGCAGGAACTTGCCGATATCGTCGCGCGAGAAGCCGAGTGTCATCTGCGTCAAGTCGTTCGTTCCGAACGAGAAGAATTCGGCTACCTCGGCGATCTGGTTTGCCGTGACAGCTGCACGCGGAACCTCGATCATCGTACCTACCAAGTACTCGATACGATCGTTGCGCTCTGAGAATACTCCGTTTGCGGTCTTGTCGATGATGTTCTTCTGATAGCGCAGCTCCTTGTGGTTGCCGACTAACGGCACCATGATCTCCACCTTGACCGGCGTGCCCGAAGCCTTGACGTTCATGGCGGCCTCGATTATGGCGCGGGTCTGCATCTCGGTGATCTCAGGATAGGTATTGCCCAAACGGCAGCCGCGGTGACCGAGCATCGGGTTCTGCTCGTGCAGCGCCTCGACCTTGGCAACGATCTTCTCGAAGGGAATATTCATCTCGGCAGCCATTTCGCGCTGCTCCTTCTCGGTGTGGGGCACGAACTCGTGCAAGGGGGGATCCAAGAGACGAACGATGACGGGATAACCCTGCATCACCTTGAACAGACCCTCGAAGTCGCCTCGCTGCATGGGGAGCAGCTTTGCCAAAGCCACGCGACGGCCGTCCTCGTCGTCGGCCAGAATCATCTCGCGTATAGCCTTGATACGGTCGCCCTCGAAGAACATGTGCTCGGTGCGGCAGAGACCGATACCCTGTGCGCCGAATGCGAATGCCTGCTTGGCGTCGCGGGGCGTATCGGCATTGGCTCGCACTTTAAGAGTGGCATACTTCGATGTCAGATCCATCAGCTTGCCGAAGTCTCCGTCGAGGTTGGCCTCTTTGGTGGCTACCTGACCCAGATAAACCTCGCCGGTCGAACCGTTGAGCGAGATCCAGTCGCCCTCCTTTATGGTGTAGCCGCCGACCTTGATCGTGCGTGCCTTGTAGTCGATATCAAGCTCGCCGGCACCCGATACGCAGCACTTGCCCATACCGCGGGCAACCACTGCGGCGTGCGAGGTCATACCTCCGCGAGCCGTGAGGATGCCAGCTGCATCGAGCATACCCTTCAAATCCTCGGGAGAGGTCTCGATACGCACCAAAACGGCTTTCTGACCGGTTGCTGCGAGATGTTTCTCGGCATCGTCGGCGAAGAATACCACCGGACCCGTAGCGGCGCCCGGCGATGCGGGCAGACCCTTAACGATGACCTTGGCGTGCTTTATGGCCTCCTTGTCGAAGACGGGGTGGAGCAGCTCGTCGAGCTTGGCCGGCTCGCAGCGCAGAACAGCTGTCTTCTCGTCGATAAGTCCGTCGCGCAGCATGTCCATTGCTATCTTGACCATGGCGGCGCCGGTACGCTTGCCGTTGCGGCACTGCAACATCCACAGCTTGCCGTCCTGAATAGTGAACTCTATGTCCTGCATATCGGTGAAATACTGCTCCAAGTGGTGCTGTATCTCGTTGAGTTCGGCATATACATTGGGCATAACCTCCTCCAACGAGGGGTATTTCTCCTTGCGAACCTCTTCCGATATGTTTTGAGCCTTTGCCCAGCGGCGCGATCCCTCGATAGTGATCTGCTGCGGAGTGCGTATACCGGCAACCACGTCCTCGCCCTGAGCGTTGATGAGGTACTCGCCGTTGAAGATGTTTTCGCCTGTGGCGGCGTCGCGCGAGAAGGCTACGCCGGTAGCCGAGTTATTGCCCATGTTGCCGAATACCATGGCCTGTACCGACACTGCCGTACCCCACTCCTGAGGAATGTTGTTGAGTTTGCGGTAGAGTATGGCACGCTCGTTCATCCACGAACCGAATACGGCGCAGATAGCTCCCCAGAGCTGATCCCAAGGATTGGTCGGGAAGTCCTGTCCGGTCTGCTCTCTGATAGCCTTCTTGAAGTTGGCAACCAACTCTTTCATATCTTCGGTCGACAGATCGGTATCCATCTTCACGCCGCGCTTCTGCTTCTGGGCGTCGATCAACACCTCGAACGGATCGTGATCCTCTTTCGATACGGGTTTCATGCCCAATACCACGTCGCCGTACATCTGTACGAAACGGCGATACGAATCCCAAGCGAAACGGGGGTTGCCCGAGAGTTGGGCGACGGCCTCCACAGCCTCGTCGTTCATACCGAGGTTGAGTATGGTATCCATCATGCCGGGCATCGATGCGCGTGCACCCGAACGAACCGAAACCAACAGCGGCAGAACCTTGTCGCCGAACTTGCGACCCGTAAGGTTCTCGATATTTTTCATTGCTGCCTCCACATCGGGGCGCAGCATCTCGATCACTTTCTCACGGCCGTGAGCATAGTACTCAGTACATACCTCGGTGGTAATGGTGAATCCCGGAGGCACGGGTATGCCTATCAGATTCATTTCGGCAAGGTTGGCTCCCTTGCCTCCGAGCAGCTCTCGCATTTTGCCGTTACCCTCGGCCTCTTTGTTACCGAAAGTGTAGACGCGTTTTACATCTGCCATAATTGTTTAGTTTTTTAGTTATTTGAAAGATAAATGATTATATTCTGTCAAAATGTTTGCATTTTTCGAATTACAAAGATAATGTTTTTTTGCAAAATACCAAAGTTTTACCCGATATAGATGTATATCGGAAGCCGTCCCGACGCTCCGCCCGTGTATCTTTTGCCGCGAAACGTCGCTGCGGGACGGCCGCGCAGATCGAGCATCCACTCTTGTGCATACACCGAAGCCTCGGCGTCGGTCTCTGTGCCGGTCAGTATGCGGTCGAGCATCGTCCAGCCTCTCGACAGCAGGGCATTGCCCATACCCGCACTTTCGGCCGCGGCGGTAGCATCGCGAAACAACCCCTCTTTTGTTTCGAAATCGTCGGTGCGCCCCATGACGATTACCGTTCGTTTGCCGTCGCGTGCCGCTTGCGAGGCTATGCGTTCGGCCTCCGACGAGTATCGGCACAGTATCAACATTATGGGATGACCGTCGATAGCAGCCTCTATGGCCATGTAGTCGAATCCGCTTTGCACATTGTCGATGAACAATCTGTCGCCCCAGTAGAGCAATGCAAAATCCAAACCGTTACGCGTCGAGAGCGTGCGATGTACGTATGAATAGTCTTCGCGGCAGCGGTCGGCTATGTCGCGCACCACCTGCTCGTTCTCCACACCGTATAACGCCACGACGGGCAGCGACATGGAGTCGATGACGGCGGCTATGCCCCCGATCTTTCGGCGATAGCGGTCGCCGTCCCATTTGAACGTCCCTTGCGGCGTGTAGCTGCGGTCGTCGTAGAAGTGCGACGGCAGTGTGTCGTACAGTTTGTCGACATCGTAGTATGCGATGCCGGCAGGCTGTCGGGCGGCAGCACCGACGGCACACATGAGGGCATATATCAGGATTGCCGTATGTAGCGTCTTGTGCATGGCAGCAGGGGATTATCTGTCGATGACGCCGCTGCCGGCGAGACGGTCGCCGTCGTACCACGCTGCGAACTGCCCGGCTGCGATGCCGCGCTGCGGCTCGTCGAACAGGATATACATCCCGTCGTCATCGGCAATCAGTTCGGCCTGCTGCAACGGTTGGCGGTAGCGTATGCGCACGGCATAGCGCCGTCTGCCGCCCGTCGGCATAGCCTCGGCAGGATCGATCCAGTGCACCTCCTCCGGGCGTATTCTCAGTGCGCGGCGGTAGAGCGCCGGATGCGAGTCGCCCTCGCCGACGTATATCACGTTCTGTGCTATGTCGGTGGCCACCACGAACAACGACTCCTTGCGGGCGCCGATGCCGAGTCCTTTGCGCTGTCCGATAGTGTAGAAGTGAGCGCCGTTGTGCGTGCCTATCTTCTTGCCGTCGCGGACGGTGAAGGCGTATGGCTCGCTCAGTGAGCGGTAGTCGTCGGGGGCTATGTCGCGCGCCAAACGCGGGCACGACGGCAGTATCTCGTGCACGTTGCCCTCGCGGGCGGCGAGTTTCTGTTGCAGGAATACGGGCAGATCGACCTTGCCCACAAAACATATCCCCTGCGAGTCCTTGCGTTTGGCCGTGGCAAGATGCTGTTCCTCGGCTATGCGCCGCACTTCGGGTTTAAGCATGCCGCCTACGGGAAACATGGCATAACCCAACTGCTGCTGCGAGAGCTGGCACAGAAAGTAGCTTTGATCCTTGTTGGGGTCGGTGCCCGCTAACAGCGAATATACCTTGCGGCCGTCGACGATGCTCTCCCCGCGGCGGCAGTAGTGTCCTGTGGCTACCGCCTCGGCTCCGAGCTTAACCGCCTCTTTGAGAAAGACGTCGAACTTTATCTCGCGGTTGCACAACACCTCGGGATTGGGCGTGCGTCCGCGTTCATACTCCGCAAACATGTAGTCGACTACGCGCCGGCGATACTCTTTCGACAGATCGACATAATGGAACGGTATGTCGAGGCGTTTGGCCACGAGTTCGGCGAATACCTGATCGTCGTACCACGGACAGTCGCCTTCGAGCGTTCCGGTCGTGTCGTGCCAGTTGCGCATGAAAAGACCGACGACATCGTGTCCCTGCTGTTTGAGAAGATATGCCGCCACCGAGGAGTCGACGCCACCCGATAAACCTACTACTATACGCATGTCGATTGAATTTTCTGCAAAGTTAGCAAAATATTGCTCCTGCGGGAAATTTTCCATAAATTTGCAGCAGGAAACCTCGAATAATACGTAACCGTATGTATAACTACTCACCGTCGGCTCTGCCTAACAGCCGTATCGACGTGGCCGATGTCTTGCGCGGCATAGCCATCGGCGGCATCGTGTTGATACATTTTGTCGAACACATGAATTTCTATATGTTTCCCGAACCCTCGGCCGTCGACCGTGCGGTGTGGGATACGCTGTTCTTTCTGTTTGCCGGAAAGATGTATGCCATATTCGCCCTGCTGTTCGGCCTGAGCCTCTATATCCAACACGACAATCAGGCGCAGCGAGGCATCGATTTCCGTCCGAGGTTTGCATGGCGCATGGTGCTGCTGATGCTGTTCGGCCTGCTCGACCTCTGCTTCTACAACGGCGACATACTCTTCCTCTATGCCGTATGCGGCTTGGTCGTGCTGCCGCTTGTCAGGCTGAGCAATCGTGTGCTGGGGTGGATCGCCGCGGTGCTGATGCTGCAACCGGTGGAGCTTGTATATATCGTATTGGGGCTTGCCGACGACTCGATGCAGCCGCTGTCGCTCGGGTCGGGAGCGCATTTCGCCGCCATGATGCCTGCACAGATCGACGGCTCGGTATTCGACGTGGCCGCCGTGGGCATCGAACACGGCCTGCCGTGCAACTTCCTGTGGGCGATAGAGCACGGCCGCATGACGCAGACGCTGTTCCTGTTCGTTACGGGTATGTTGATCGGCCGTCTGCGTCTGTTCTACGACGAGGGCGGCAATGTGCGCAAATGGCGGCGTATATTGGTCGCTGCCGCTGCCGCCTTTGCTCTGCTCTATCCGCTCGGCGAGAGGCTGCCCGGGCAGATCGACAATGCGTGTGCGGCGCACTCGGTTGGAATAATGTTATCGATGTGGCGCAACTTCGCCATGATGCTGTTGATAGTCTCGGGAGTGGTGCTGTTGTTCTACCGGACACGTGCGCGGCGCGCTTTGATGGCTATCGCCCCCTACGGAAAGATGTCGCTTACCAACTATATAGGACAGTCGGTCATAGGAGGCATGCTGTTCTACGGCTGGGGATTCGGACTCTATCGCTATTCGGGACATACGACGAGCCTGCTGATAGGTGTGGCCGTGGTATTGTTGCAGTGGGCGTTCTGCCGCTGGTGGCTGTCGCGTCACAAGCGCGGAGTGTTGGAGCAGCTGTGGCACCGTACCACGTGGGTGGGGGCGAAGCGATGATTCGAGGCGGCCTGCCGGCGGCGGTTGCACACCGGAGCAGCCGGCCGTTACAGATCGAGCAGCCCCTCGGGCAGCACGAAGCGTATCGTGCGGGCATCGAAGTCGATGTGTGCGATGAACTCCTCGACGGCCGGGATAAGATATGAACGATCGCCGATCGTCACCTCGAACAGCGGATTGGCCTCGCTGTCGATGTAGTCGGTCAGTTCGCCTCTGGCGCCGTCTGTGTCCACAGAGAACCCTATGAGATCCTCCATGTAAAATTCGTCGTCAACCTGCTCGTCCTCGGGCGAGGCGATCATAAGCTCGCGGCCGAGCATCTCCTCGGCGCGGCGCGGCGAGTCTATATCGTCGAAACGCAGTATTGCGCCCGTCTGGCCGCGGCGTTCGAACGATGCACAAAAAAGCGGAACCGCAAGTCCGTCGATATCGACAAACAGCGGTTCCGTCGTGCGGAAGTTGTCGGGGAACGCGGGGTAGAGCGTTATGCTCACTCCTCCCTCCACTCCGAAGAGTTTGTTTATGCGTCCTACCGTCAACATGATCCTTTGAGAAAACTACTCGGCAGCAGCCTCCGTAGCCTCCTCTGCCGGTGCTTCTGCGGCCTCTGCCTCGGCGGCAGCAGCTGCGGCAGCCTCGGCTGCCTTCTTCTCGGCGATAGCGGCGGCACGATCCTCCTTGACCTTGGCCTCGGCAGCCAACTGCGCTTTCTTTGCAGCAGCGGCATCGTTCGAAAGTTTGCTGGTCTTGGCAGAGATCTTATTCTCTTTCTGCTCAGCCCACTTGTTGAACTTGGCCTCGGCTTCGGCCTCTGAGAATGCACCCTTGGCTACACCGCCCAGAAGGTGTTTCTTATACAATACGCCCTTGTACGAGAGAATTGCTCGACAAGTATCCGTAGGTTGTGCGCCTTTGAGTAACCAATCCAAAGCTCTGTCGAACTTCAAATCGATCGTAGCAGGATTCGTGTTGGGGTTGTAGGTGCCCAACTTCTCGATGAATTTACCATCACGTGGCGCTCTGCTATCTGCGGCAACGATATGATAGAAAGCGAAACCTTTCTTACCATGACGAGCCAAACGAATTTTAACAGCCATTGTGCTAAAAATTTTTATTGGTTAATATATACGCATAACCCGTTCGGGGTTTAAAGCCTGCAAAGTTAGCAATAATATTTCGAATAGCCAAACTATTCGACGTCAAATATCACCGAAAATCACTCCGTTTGCGCAAAACAGCCCGGCACCGGAGCTTGGCATTTGCCGCAAGGCGCCGGCTTGGTATGCGATTTGCCGTTGCTTGGGTGCCGTCGGGTCGAACCGTCGGAGAATGTTTAACGATATAGTAAATTGTAAGAATTGGGATTATGATGCCAGCAATTAAGAATCGGAATTGGTTGCCGAGTCTGTTCAACGACTTTTTCGGCGACGAGTGGTTGGCGTTGTCGCAGTACAAACGCATGTCGACGCCTGCGGTCAACGTCATAGAGAACGAGCACGACTACACTGTCGAGGTGGCGGCTCCGGGTATGACCAAAGAGGATTTCCATATCGATGTCAATGCCGACAACGAGTTGGTGATCAACCTCGAAAAGCGCAGCGAAGCGATGCCGTCAGAAGCCGAAAACACTTATGACAACAAAGCGCCGCATGATGCGGAAGCCGCTAAAACAGGCGGGCATGAGCACCGTCACACCGAAGATCGCGAGGCGGCGCGCAGCGAAGCGACGACTGCGACGACCGCTGACAAGCCTGCCAAAAAGGGGCATTATCTGCGCCGGGAGTTCTTTTACAGCTCTTTCCGTCAGAGTTTCACGCTGCCCGAATCGATCGAGCGCGACAAGATCTCGGCCAGAATGGAGAACGGCGTATTGAGAATCGAGATCCCGAAAAAGAGCGCTGTCGCCTCGACTCCCACCACGCGCTGCATCGAGATCAAGTAGCGGTGCGCATCGTTTCGGCATGCGTGCCGTTTCGACCGGCAACGACAATCCCCGTAACGAACAGCATCGATACGGGGATCGTTTTATCATCCGGCGCCGCTGCCGGAGAATGCGGTTTTATCTGTTTCGCGTTTGCGCCACCCATTGCGTAAGCTCGACGAAATCGGCCACCGACAGCTGCTCGGCGCGCATCGTAAAGAAGCGGTGCTCGCTGCCGCCGAAATCGCCGAACGCTGCGCGCAGCGAATTGCGCAGCATCTTGCGCCGTTGTCCGAACGAGGCCTTCACCACGCGTATGAACAACGCTTCGTCGCAATCGAGCTGCCTGACATCGTTGCGCCGCAGCCGCACGACGGCGCTTTTCACCTTCGGAGGAGGCGAAAACACCTTCTCGCCGACTGTAAACAGATACTCTATGTCGTACCAAGCCTGCAACAATACGCTGAGTATGCCGTACTCCTTCGAGCCGGGAGGTTCGGCTAACCGCACCGCCACTTCGCGCTGGATCATACCCACGCACTCGGGTACGATGTCGCGGTTTTCCAAAACCTTGAAGAATATCTGCGACGATATGTTGTATGGAAAGTTGCCGATGATTTTCACCCTGTCGCCTAATGCGCCGCGTATGTCCATCGCAAGGAAATCGCCCTCCATAAGGCGCGGTGCGAAAGCGGGGTAGTGACGGTGCAGATAGTCGACCGACTCCTTGTCGATCTCGGCTCCGTAGGTGACTATGTCGCTGCGCTGCAACAGGAACTGCGTCAATACCCCCATGCCGCAGCCGACCTCCAGCACCGTGTCGGGCTTATCGGCCGAACCTCCCGAAAGAGAGTCGCATATCTTGTGCGCTATGTTGAGATCGGTCAGAAAGTGCTGGCCGAGCGATTTTTTTGCTCTTACCTCTGTCAAAATGCAGTATTATAATCAGTTCGCCACCTCGCACATGAATTTTATGCGCACTAAACGTATCTCCTCGTCGGTATAGTCGGCGCCCAACTCCTCGACGGCATCGTCGAGCGAGTCGCTCTCGGCGTCCTCTTTAAAATAAAGGTATATGTCGTTCACCTTGTCCTCGTCCATCACCGTGTCGAGGTAGTATTGTATGTCGAGCCGCGTACCTGCCTTGACTATGGCTTCGATCTCGGTCAACAACTCGTTCATGTCGAGATTGCGCGCCCGGGCTATGTCTTCGAAATCCATCTTGCGGTCGATCGACTGTATGATGAATATCTTGTTGTTCGACTTGTTTGCCACGGCTTTGACGACGATGTCCTGCGGACGCTCGATCTCCTTATCCTCGACGTATGCCTTGATGAGCTTGACGAACTCCGCGCCGAACTTCTGCGCCTTGCCCGCACCCACGCCCGATATGCCCTGCAACTCTTCGAGCGTTATGGGGTATTGCATCGACATATCCTCCAACGACGGATCCTGAAATATGACGTATGGCGGCAGGTCGTGCTCCTTGGCCACCTTGCGGCGCAGGTCCTTGAGCATGGCGAACAACTCCTCGTCGGCTGCTCCGCCGCCGCGGCTGCCCACCTGCTCGGCCTCCTGCTCCTCCTCGTCGTAGTCGTGGTCGAGGGTAACGGTCACCGACTTGGGGTGGGCGAGGAACTCCTCGCCGCGCGCATTGATCGATATAAGTCCGTAGTTCTCGATGTTCTTGTCGATAAGCCCCATTATCAGACCCTGACGTATCACGGCGTTCCACAGGCGGACATCCTTGTCGGCTCCCGCACCGAACCACTCGCTCTTGTTGTGGCCGTAACTCTTTATCATGGCCGTCATCTTGCCGGTAAGCACCGATACCAAATAGTCTATCTTGAACTTGTCGCCTATGTCGCGCAGGGCTGACAGCACGGTCTGCATCTGTTCGCGAGCCTCGATCTTCGGCTTGGGGTGGCAGCAGTTGTCGCAGCTGCCGCAGTTATCCTCGGTGTACTCCTCGCCGAAGTAGTGCAGCAGCGTTTTGCGGCGGCACATGGAACTCTCGGCGTAAGACACAGTTTCCAACAGCAGCAGTTTGCCGATCTCCTGTTCGGCCACGGGCTTGCCCTGCATGAATTTCTCCAACTTCTGTATGTCTTTGTAGTTGTAGAACGTCAGACAGTGCCCCTCGCCGCCGTCGCGGCCTGCACGCCCGGTCTCCTGATAGTATCCTTCCAGCGACTTGGGTATGTCGTAGTGTATGACATAACGCACGTCGGGTTTGTCGATGCCCATGCCGAAAGCTATGGTGGCCACTATCACGTCGACGCGCTCCATAAGAAATGCGTCCTGATTGTCGGCGCGCGTCTGCGCATCCATGCCGGCATGGTAGGCCAATGCCTTGATGCCGTTGGCAATGAGCAGCTCGGTCAACTCCTCGACCTTTTTGCGGCTCAGACAATAGATGATGCCGCTCTTGCCGTCGTGCTGCTTGATGAATTTTATGATGTCGCGATCGACGTTGTGCTTGGGACGTATCTCGTAGTAGAGATTGGGGCGGTTGAACGACGAACGGAAGACCGTGGCGTCGGTCATGCCTAAATTCTTCTGTATGTCCATCTGCACCTTGGGCGTGGCCGTAGCTGTCAAGGCAATTAACGGCGCAGTGCCGATGTCGTTGATGATCGGGCGGATACGACGATACTCCGGTCGGAAGTCGTGCCCCCACTCAGAGATGCAGTGCGCCTCGTCGATGGCGTAAAACGATATCTTTATCTTTCTCAGAAATGCTATGTTGTCCTCCTTGGTAAGCGACTCGGGTGCGAAATACAGCAGTTTGGTGCGCCCCTCCAACACGTCCTGTCGTACCTGCGCTATGGCCGACTTGTTGAGTGACGAATTGAGGAAGTGCGCTATGCCCGATTCGGTGGAGAAGGTGCGCATGGCATCGACCTGATTTTTCATTAGGGCTATGAGCGGCGAAATGACTATCGCTACGCCGTCCATGATCAGAGCCGGCAACTGGTAGCAAAGCGATTTGCCGCCGCCGGTGGGCATCAGTACGAATGTATCTTTTCCGGCCAGCACGTTGCGTATGACGGCCTCCTGATTCCCTTTGAATGAAGAAAATCCGAAATACTCTTTCAACTTATCGTGTAACAAATCACACGCTTGGACTTTCATAGTTAGTTCTCGATGACAAAATTTTACCCAAAGATAAAACTATTTTTGTAAAAAAAATAATAACTTTGTAAAAAATATAGCGATTCTATGCGACTTTTCACAAGCGAATTGGTCAAATCATATAAGTCACGCACGGTCGTAAATCATGTCTCGATCGATGTGAATCAGGGAGAGATCGTCGGTTTGCTCGGCCCCAACGGAGCTGGTAAAACCACGACGTTCTATATGATCGTGGGGCTTATCAAACCCAACGAAGGCCGCATATTTCTCGAAGACGACAAAGGCCGGGTGACCGACATAACCAAAGAACCGGTCTATCGCCGCGCCCAGATGGGCGTGGGTTATCTTGCGCAGGAGGCGTCGGTATTCCGCCGTCTGTCGGTCGAGGACAATATCAAGGCGGTGTTGGAGATGACCAAATATTCGAAACAGTACCAGCGCGAACGGTGCGAGTCGCTGATCGAGGAGTTCCGCTTGCAGAAGGTGCGCAAGAGTTTCGGCAACCAGCTCTCGGGCGGCGAGCGCCGTCGTACGGAGATAGCCCGCGCCGTGGCTATCAATCCGGCATTCATCCTGCTCGACGAGCCGTTCGCCGGTGTCGACCCCATTGCCGTCGAGGACATACAGAGCATCGTCGGTACGTTGAAACATAAAAACATAGGTGTCATCATCACCGATCACAACGTCGACGAGACGCTGGCCATTACCGACCGCACTTATCTGCTCTACGAGGGCAGGATACTGAAAACAGGTACGGCCGAGGATCTGGCCAACGACGAGATGGTGCGCAAAGTCTACTTAGGCAAGAACTTCGAGTTGCGCACATCGCCCCAGATAGCCCGTCAGAAGGCTGCTGCCGAGCACGACGACGTGCAGGAGCATGCCGCAGAGGCATCGCAGAGTCAAACCAAAGGTTAATCTTATATGGATAGTTCCGTCCCGTTAGGGAATCGATTGAAAGGCGAGGTAGTTCCGCCATGTTCCAAGAGCTACGCCCAACGCGCTTTGGCCGCCGCACTTCTGGCCAATGGCCGGACGACGTTGCGCGGCATAGAGTTGTGTCAGGATACGCGTGCGGCGATATCGTGCATCGAGACGTTGGGCGCCGAAGTAAGCATCATAGATGACAATACGATAACTGTCGACGGCGGTTTGCGTCCGCGCTCCGACAGGCTGTGCGTGGGTGAGTCGGGGTTGGCGGCACGGTTGTTTACGCCTGTGGCCGCGCTGCATTCGTCGCCCATGACTATCGAGGGGTGCGGCACGCTGCTGCACCGGCCGATGTCGATGATGATCGCGCCGCTGCGTGCGCTCGGAGTGGAGGTGCGCGACGGCGGAGGACGGCTCCCGATAGAGGTGTGCGGTCCGATTCGCGGCGGACGGGTGGTTGTCGACGGGTCGATGTCGTCGCAGTTCGTCACGGGGCTGCTCATAGCATTGCCTTATGCCGAGGGCGATACCGCCATTGTGGTCGAAGGGGCGGTGTCGACGCCTTACATAGAGATGACCGTTGCTACGCTCGAACGATTCGGCGTTGAAATAATGCACCAGAGCGACGACTATACCGAATTCTATATAGAGGGCGGACAGCGGTTCCTCCCGGCCGACTATACTATCGAGAGCGATTGGAGCGCGGCGGCCATGATCTTGGTTGCCGGCGCCATTGCCGGCGAGGTGACCGTGCGCAACATATCGATGCTCTCGAAGCAGGCCGATATGGCCGTATGCCGAGCGTTGGAACGTGCCGGCGCCTCGATAATCATCGAATACGACCGCATCACCGTCGCACATCGCGATTTGCACGCCTTCGAGTTCGATGCGACCAACTCCCCCGATCTCTTCCCCGCATTGACGGCTCTTGCCGCAGCGGCCGAGGGCGTGAGCGTTATACGCGGCATATCGCGGCTGTCGCACAAGGAGAGCGACCGCGGCGAGGTGCTGCGAGAGGAGTATGCCAAGTTGGGCATCGACATAGAGTTGGACGAGGAGTCCGATGTCATGCGCATTGCGGGCGGCCGTCCCGTGGCAGCCGATGTCGACAGCCACGACGATCATCGCATAGCCATGTCGCTCGCCGTGACGGCATTGCGGCTCGACGAACCGGTGGCCATACGTCATGCCGAGTGCGTCATGAAGAGCTATCCGTCGTTCTTCGACGACCTCGATTCTCTGAAAACAGGTAGATAATAGGCGATGAACACGTTCGGCAGACAACTGTGCATCACGCTTCGCGGCGGCTCCCATGCGGCGGAAATAGCCGTCGTCATCGAGGGCGTGCCGGCAGGCATCGTGCTCGACGAGGCGATGTTTGCTGCCGATCTCGAACGCCGCCGTCCGGGAGAGGTCGGCACCACCTCGCGCACGGAATCCGATTTTCCGATTATAACGGGACTTGTCGACGGCCGGAGCACAGGTGAAGCCATAGAGATAGTTTTTCGCAACGAGAATATACGCCGAGGCGACTATTGCCGTTTCGTCGACGTGCCGCGTCCGTCGCATGCCGACCTGACGCAGCGCCGGAAATATGGCGGCGACTGCGACATAAGCGGCGGCGGACAGGCTTCTGGCCGCATGACAGTGGCTATTGTCGCGGCCGGCGTGGTGGCCAAGAAGATAGTGCCGTGGGCACGCTTCTCCACTCGGTTGGCGAGCATCGGCCGGCAGAGCGATCCGGCATTGTTCGACGCTGAGATAGCCGCAGCGGCCGCAGCGGGCGACTCTGTCGGCGGGGTGGTCGAGTGCCGTATATCGGGCATGCGCGCCTCGCTCGGCGAACCCTTTTTCGATTCGGCCGAGAGCCTTATAAGCCACCTCGTATTCTCCATTCCGGGAGTCAAGGGCATAGAGTTCGGCGACGGCTTCGACGGTACGCGCAAGCGCGGTTCGGAGCGCAACGACGCCATAGTCGATGCCGCCGGCCGCACGGCTACCAACAACGAGGGAGGCATCAACGGCGGCATAACCAATGGCAACGATATTGTGTTTCGCGTGGCGGTGAAGCCTGCGGCGAGCATCTCGCGCGAGCAAATCACCTACGACTTCTCGAAAGGCCGCATGGCGTCATTGGTTATAGGCGGTCGTCACGATGCCTGCATCGCGCGCCGCGCTATGGTCGTCGTCGAGGCTGCGGCAGCGATAGCTCTGGCCGATATGTATTTGGCATTGAACCGACGATGACCACCCGCCGCGACATACTGCACCGATTGACCGCCGTCGCTTCTCCGCTCTACGGCGAAATGGAGGCGCGGCAGATCGCCGAGATGATCGTTTGCGCCAAGGGCGGTATCACGCGCGGCGAACTGCTCACCGAGCCAATGCGCGAGTTGGCGATCGATGAAATAGACTCGATCGAAGCTGACCTGTCGGCGTGGCGCCCCGTTCAGTATATCATAGGCAGTGCCGAGTTTTGCGGACTCGACATAAAGGTGCGCGAAGGTGTTTTGATCCCGCGCCCCGAGACCGAGGAGTTAGTCGATATGGTGCGCCGCGAGGTGCGCGCCGATGCCCGCCTGCTCGATGTCGGGACAGGCAGCGGCTGCATAGCCGTGGCGTTGGCATCGATGCTTCCGGCGGCCGATGTGCATGCCATGGACATCTCGCGCGAGGCGCTGGCGGTGGCAGCGGAGAACTGCCGCCGGCATGCTCCGGGCGTGCAGCTTGTCGAGGGCGATGCTCTGGGTGATTTCGCGTCGCTGTTCGATGCCGGATTCGACGCGATAATCTCCAATCCGCCCTATATCCCGCGTAGCGACTGCGGCTCGATGCGAGCCAACGTCACCCGCCACGAGCCTTGCGAGGCATTGTTTGTCGACGACAGCGATCCGTTGGTGTTCTATCGCTCCATTGCGCGCGAGGGGCGGCGTCTGCTCATCGAGGGCGGCCGATTGTATTTCGAGATATATGAACATGCGGCCGATGCCGTGTGCCGCATGTTGTCCGATATGAACTATTCGGAGATCGGCTGTTTCACCGATTTCCGGGGTAAACAGCGAATGGTATGCGCAACGAAAGTTTCGACAGAGAGATGACGCGCCCTGTGCGCGAACGCCGGACGAAGACGGCCGACGAGGCTCTTGCTTCGCTTATGCGCCTGTGCGCACGCGCCGAACGGTCGTCGGGCGACGCCTTGCGCCTTATGCGGCAGTGGGGTGTCGACGAGTCGCAGCGCGAGGGTGTGTTGCGACGACTCGTTGCCGCCCGTTTCATCGACGATGTGCGTTATGCCGAGGCATTTGTGCGTGAAAAAATCAACCTCAGCGGCTGGGGCGCATATAAAATCCGACAGGCTCTGCAACGCAAGGGTATCGATCGCCCGACGATCGATGCGGCCTTGTCGTCGCTCGACGGCGGGCAGATGCTCGACCGCCTCACGGAGCGTCTTACGCGCAAGATGCGCACCGTGAAATACTCGTCGCCATACGATCTGCGCTCGAAGCTTATGCGCCATGCCCTGTCGCTCGGCTACGACTTCGATACGGCCGGCGACGCCGTGGCGGCTGTCATGCACGGCATGAATGCCGATGATGATATTTAATTGATGTTTATGGCTTTCGATTTTAAAAAGGAGAACAAAGATTTGTATATGCCTGCGGCAGAACCGGCGATTGTCGATGTCCCGCCGATGAACTTCATCGGAGTGAGGGGGCAGGGCGATCCCAATGATCCCGACGGCGAGTACCGACAGGCTGTCGAGATGTTGTACAGCGTGGCCTATACGTTGAAAATGAGTTATAAGGGCGACTACCGTATCGAGGGGTTCTTCCAGTATGTTGTGCCGCCGCTCGAAGGATTGTGGTGGCAGCCGGGTGCCGCCGCGATCGATTGTGCGCATAAGGAGCGATTCTGCTGGATAACTCTCATACGCGTGCCCGATTTCGTTGCTTGCAAGGATTCCGATTGGGCTGTCTCCGAGGCTGCTAAGAGGAAAAAACGCGACCTCTCCAAGGTGGAGTTTATCGCCTACGACGAGGGTCTGTGCGTGCAGTGCATGCACACCGGCTCCTACGACGACGAGCCGGCGACGATTTGCCGCATGGAGACATTCGCCGAGAGTCGCGGCTTTGCAATAGATGTCGCACACGAGCGGCTTCACCACGAGATCTATTTGAGCGATCCTCGCCGGTGTGCGCCCGGCAAATTGAAAACCGTCGTGCGCCTGCCCGTATCGCCGCTGTGCGGTAAATAACCGCACTATGACGATTGCCGATCCTGCCGCCGGACACATGCCCGGCGACATCTGCATCAGACCCGAGTTTTGCATGGCTCGGAGGTGCGCTCAACTGGCTTTGACGATGCGATATTTGCCTGCCGGCTACAATTAATCTGTTTATTTCCGGATAGGTTTGGAGTTTCGGCGAAATTATATTACTTTTGCAGACGCGTTGCGTACCGCATGGTGCGCACGTGTGTCGGTCTCGTAGCTCAGCTGGATAGAGCAACAGCCTTCTAAGC
>CAZEXJ010000184.1:0-3082 GCA_964516585.1 uncultured Alistipes sp. | reverse complement strand
ACGATATTTCCCGTGATCGCGTTGTTGGTCACGCGGAACGTCTTGTCGTAGAAGACGACTTTTTCCTTGTTGGAGGAGAGGACGATGTCGCCTGCGCTCGTGATATCCTTGACGATAAAGGGCAGAATCTTGCGCTCGCCTTCCTGGTTGACTGTGGTCGTGGTGCCATCCTTGTTGACGACCGGGGGGGTATCATCGGGATTCAAGGCAGCGGCCATGCCGTACGCGCGCTCGGCCTCGCGGTTGCCATCCACGGTGTAGATGAAGCGGCCGGGGATGTTGGGATCGGCCTTGAGCTTGTCTCCGTTCAGTTTGTAATCCGCCAAACGATCCACGTCGATCTTCAGCATCGGGGCGTCGATGTAGATTTCGAAGGGCTGGTCTTGGCCGACGCCTAAAGACTCGCCAGCGCCGAAAGGACTGACGGAGGTATAGCTCCCCGTTTGTTTTTCAAACGCATCGTTGGCCAGCGCCTTGAAACTCGTCACGTCGAAGGCGATCTCCACTCGCTTGTTGGGCTCGTAGTCCCAGTTAAGTTCTGTCACCGACTCGGGAATGTCGACGTGCTCAAAGCGTTTGAACTCGAGTTCATCTGAACGGTTGGGTTCCTCGCCCATCCAAGAAACGCTGTTGTCGTACTTTACGCGAGCTCCGAAGCGGAACGGATTGAAGTTGGCCAACTCCAGCAGGAAGCCGCGGTAGGTATTGCCGTCGTATTTTTTGTCGGTGCCACCGACGGCGTCCTCTGACATTACCGCTGGTTGGTCACTGCGGTTGGAGCTGATACGAACCAGTCCGGCACTCTTTGCGCGGTTGGTGTAGAGGTGTATGCCGAATGCCTCGTCTTCTCCTGGATCCAAATTTTCGGGCTTGAACATCAGCATACGGCCGCCATCCGGATTGTTAGCTATCCCCCATTGGGTAACCGCATCGGTGTAGGGCGAAAAGTAGCATTCGGGCGTAATTTTACTGGGATCGTATTCGCCGAAGCCCGGCGTTGATCCCTTCATTAGTTTGTAGTTGTCCAGATTCTGTGTGTAAAAAAAGAACTCGTCTTTCTCTGTGGGCGTGACCAGGTTGCCCGGTTTTTCCTCTGTTCCGTCACCCGTTTTTTCTCTCAATTCTATTTCGAGTTCGACGCCCGCACCCTTTCTCTGCGGGACGCGGTAGAAGTAGATGAATTCGTCCTTTGCGTCGCCCTCCTCCGACTGACCTGTCTTCGAAGCGTTGAATTTTCCTGCATTTTTTACCTTTATGGCATACTGATGGCTAGCGTAGGAGTAGGATCGGCGCATGGTCTTGAAATAGGGAGCTTCGATGTGGATAGTGTCTCTATCTTCGGCTTTATGCGACAAGATGTTCTCGAAGTAGATACGCTGCGGGCCGGGCGCATGAGCCGTGTAGACGAACTTGTAGTCTGCATTTTTCGGGCCGTCGTAATTATCTATTTTCTTCAGGTCATCATCGCTTGGATACCACTCTGTATCGCCATAGCGGACCACGGGGAGAGCCATACCCGACTCGTTGCGGATGTCCAGCTCCTGTGCAGTGATGTAGACCTGCATGGGGAAAAGCTCGGCGGGACAGCTCTCGGGGATGGTGAACATCAGGGAGACGTGGGCGCTCGAATTCTCTTCGATCGCCTCAATACCGCCGTAGATACCCGAGGAGACCCACGAGGGGGCGAACTTCTGCCTCTTGATACGGATAAACTTGACCTTGCGCTGGAGATTGCCGTACTTGATGAGGAGCGTACCCTCCAACCGCTCGCTATTGCCCATGGCGATGGGTGAGAAGGCGAAGCTGCCGTTGCATTTGTTTCCTTCGATTGTGTAGCCGTTGGTGATCTCCTTCCCGGCAATGGTGTTGTCGAGCCATGTGGCGGAGGGAACTTCTGCATCCGTGAGTGTTTTGGTCTTGTCCTGGGCCTCGAGGGTGTACTCGACGAACATGGTCCTGTATGAAGCGAGGTCGTCGTCGGTCCTGACGATGAAGGTTTCTTTGACGCTGAGTTTGTAATTGGCGTCTTCGACCTCTTTCACGTTGTCGGAGATCGAGATCCAGACATTGTTCGTGGCGGGTGCGGTGAGTGCCTCCTCGAAGGTGGGCTGGCCGTAGTCGAGTTTGCCTACGATGTTGATCTGGTAGTCGTGGTTGCGGCGCACGGGGATGAATTCGGCCGTTGTGTTATTGTAGAGCACCACGCGGTAGTAGAGGTCTTGGGGGGTTTCCCCCTCCGTTTCGGGCAGTTCGTGTCCGCGGAGGATGATGCAGATCGGGTCGTCCAGCTGGTTGTCGTGCTCGAAGATGTACTGGTGGGTGCTGCTGGTTACGGCCCTGACGTCGGTTTGCTTCGCGTCGCGGGCCGGAAGGGTCACGAAGTTGGCGGCCTGCCACTGCTCCAGCGAGAAGTTGTAGCCGACTTCGGGGCTGTATGGGGCGACCGTGCCGAAGACGTAGCCGTTGTAGACGGCCATACCGGTGATCTTCATGTACTCGTTCTTGTCCGGATCTACCACCGTGATTTTCGCGTGGTTGCGCAGCATCACGATCGAACCGTTATTCTCCTCAAGGAATTTCGTGAGTTCATCCGTGAGGGGGGTCGGCGTAGTGGTGGGATTGTATACCGGGCAGGCGAAGCGAGCCCAGTAGATCATCTGACCGGCCGAACCCTCCATAAGTGAGAGGGTTTGTGCTTCGGATTTGTTGAAAAACATGGCATCGCTGAAGTCGGTCATGTTTTGGTTGGCCACGAAGTGGATACGCCGGGTGTGCTCGGGCACATTGGCGGTGAACTTACCCTTTAGGTCACCCGTGGGGTAGAGTAAGGCGGGGACGGTCGAAATGAAGAAGCCGTAGTTGTCGAAGCAGAAGAGGGTCATATCGCGAATGCCGCCGCCGTCGGGGTCGACGGCACGAGTGCCGATGCTCTGCACGTCGGGCTCGGGGCTTTCGGCGCGGAACTCGATTCTTACGAATCCGGGCATAGGCCGGTCCTCAGTTCCTTCGAGTTCCTCGTCCTGCCGGCAGGCGGCTGCCGTAGCCAGCACGGCGAGGAGCACCGCTGTATGTATTGCTTTCT
>CAZEXJ010000183.1:0-4275 GCA_964516585.1 uncultured Alistipes sp. | reverse complement strand
GATGCGTATATCCGTGCCGGTCTCTTCATCGCCGAATTTCAGATTGGCGTTGTCTAATTTAAGCAGCGTACGCGCATAGATAAAACGGCCGCCGAGCGCCATGTTGTTGCTCAACGCATAAGCGATCATCGGACTGACGCGAAAATTGTAGCCCTCTGAACCGATCCCCTCGACGATCAAGAACTGATAGGATTCGTTGGTGTGGGTCGAATAGGAGGCCGTACCGCCGAAAATCCATTGTCCTTTGGGGACGAATACGGTATGGATGTCGGTCAGGCCGCGCTGCTTGCGGTGTTCTTCGTCGGAAAGCATCGAATCATCGGGGCTTTCGGGCCGATCGATCGTCGATTCGGGTGAGCCGAGAGACAGCACTGTATCCGCAGACCGATCCAGCAAAACGAGCGCATCGGCAGAATTCTGTCCAAACAAGGCTTGTGTTGTGCACAAGCACAACACAAGCAAACAGGTCATTCGTTTCAAGGAATCATTCATACGGTTTCTCCTTATCCGGCTCAATAAACCCATTCAAAATCGGTAACCCAGAGTTCATTCGAATCGCAGCCGCACATGTAGTCGCCGTAGATGTTCGTTGCGCACGAAATCACGAGTTTATATTTGCCCGACGGTTTGGTTACTCTGTCGTAATAGTAGATCGGAATTTCATAATCGACGAGCTCCGACCCCTCCGTACTCTTGTCGATTTCGAAGATACCGTAACCGATGATCGGGCCTTCACCCGGATTGACCTTCTCATCGGGCGACCACATGCCTTTAGGCGCACTCGTTCCCGAGTCAACTCCATGTTGCTTGTTCCAATCAACAATGGCAACATAGACGATCGCCTTGTCCTGATCGCCGATATTCGCCGGATGCGTATTATCCGACTTCTTGTGTTTCTGTTGATTCACCGCACCTACCGTCGCATGATATTTCAGATGCAAGGCAGTCGGACGCGCTTTCCAATCGTAATTCTGACCGAAACTAACCGTACCGGTCGTCGTAGGTTTAACGAATGTACCGGTAAAGAGATTACCAGAAGCCAACATCATAATAGGGCCTATACCTGCCATGGTCGATTTCAGATAAGCGCAAGAGCGTCCGCTCTTGGTTCCTGCAACACAAAGTTCTTTCGTGAAACTATTATTGCCGCTACCCCAAAATACGGTCTCTTTGTTCTCCGTCGTGAAGCACGAGCACGAAGTGTCGGACATATCGCCGTTGGGAATCGGTTGGTCGACCGTCGGCGTGAAGGTCGCATCGTATGTTTTTTCTCCGATTACAGCCGAAGCGGTGTAACTGTGATTCGCAAAGATGCCCTGTCCCTCCTTGGGTTGATAAACCTTAACGCCAGCCTTTGTATTGTCGGATTCCTCCCATTCCGGTGCGAACGACACCGCAAATTCGTTTTCTGCGGTCTTCTCAACCTTTGTGGGGGCCCACTCGCTTGTGCTGCCCTCCTGCTGTATCTTGCAGGTCGTCGGTTCCCCTTTGAACGAAATAATATGCAAAGTGATGTCATTCGTCCACAAATCGTAGTCGGCTTCGCGGACAGGACAAAGTCCTTCGATACGGAAGGTCATCGTCTTATCGGTCTTGCTGTCGTTGCTGTCCACAACCTCGAATCGGTAATCCGTCTTGCCGGCCGCGATTTCATGGGTGCCGTTCGACGACAGAACTTTCTGGCTCAAGAAATGAATGGTCAATTCTTTCTTGTCCTCGGAGAGAGTGGCCGTCGCTATCGTTGGAGCCGAGGCACCGCCAGTTTCTGTCCAACTCCAGACAGGCTCTTTACCCGCACGCGCCGAAGCAGTCAACGCCGTCAAAGCCGGATTGTTACCGTCCAGATAGATGTTCGCCGCCTTGACCGTTGCATCCTCGGCTGTCGCTTTCATCGCTACAGTTATCTCTTCAGGGAGCGTTTCGCTCGTAAAATCCTGTTGCTCATGAAGTTGAACCTCTGGATCCTGGCTGAAAACGCAAACATCGTTGCGATTATCGGTTGTTTCTTCGATTTCGATACCGATCGAAATATATCCGGGCAGATCGGGCGAATACTTGAATGTCAACGTATATTTTTTACCCGCTTTTACATCGGCGATTTTACCCGACTTGCGTATCTCACCCTTTTTCGAATGCGTGGCGTTGAACGACCAATCGAGGGTCTTAACGTCTTCGGGTATCGTGAAGTAACCCGTGCCGCTCTCCGAAAAAGTCAACGCATCCGTCGTTTCAGCGTCATGGTCATCGGGCAAAGCAACCTCGACCGAATAGTCAGAAAGCGTTTCAGCAATACTTGCATCGTAAACGACTTCGACGGCCGTACTTTGCGGTTGGCACGATACCGTAACCTGCTCCGTTCGGCCCGCCGTAATCGTGAAGTCGGCAGAACCTTCGTAGAAGCATTTTTCGAAATCCGCCGCGGCGGGACATTCGCCCCACTGCACTTTCACGGAATACGAGCCCGCCAGCAACTTAATCGTCGCCGGACAATTTCCGGGTGCATATTTGCGGATCAACGTCGGTTCCGAAGTTTCGGCATCCGCACCTTTCTGATAAATAAAGGTTGTGCAATCGGCCAACGTCTGACCGGACATATCCACAGTCCGTGTATTCGCAAGATTCATCACGACACCTCCTTCACCGGCCGCATAGCCGTCCGCATCCGTCTTCTCGCAGGCAACGGTCAACATGGCAGCGCATATCGCAACGAAATATATCCATAATTTTTTCATCGATTCCTATAATTTACTATTGTTCAGGACTATACAACCGGAGATATTTCGTCGTCGAACGTCCCTCGGCGTCCACAACCGTCAGAGCGAACTGGAATTTGCCGCCTTGGAAACCCATCAACATCGGCACAAATTCAGAAATACTGAACGTTTCCTCTTTTTCAGCTTTCAACTCGTCATCGACTTTCGTAACGAATCCCAATCCTTTGAAAGTGTTCCCTACCTCGGAGGCAGTCCACTGTTGAGCACCATTATCGAAAGGCTGCAAATTACACAAATCGAATTCGGCAGGCACACCTAACGATCCGAGTTCGTCCGCATTGAGTATTTCCGAAGTAATTTTCACCTTGATGGATTCGAAATGCGGATCGGCAGTCAAACTGATGGCTATTTGCATACCCTCGTACAACTCGACATATTGCGCCCCCGGCTTCTCCTCAAAGCTGCCGTCGGGATTGAAATTGAACCCTTCGGTGTCATACAGCGTGCCGGTCGCCCATACGACCGACGGGCCTTCGGTACTGCCGCTGCCGCCGATGACGAATTTGAGCGTCTGCCCGCAGGTTAAGCCCGATTTGTCGGTTACGGTGAAAGCGAACGTATACTCACCGTCATAATCGCAAATCTGCTCCAGAATCTTGTCTAAACTGAACGACACGGACGACTTGTCTTTCAACGCATCGCCGAAAGGAATCCCATAATCCTTAAGGTATCGACTCGACGTAACCGTACAAAGGTCTGTCTTGGTCAACTCCGCCGCATCGTGCGAGAACTCGGCATTCGTCGTCGAGACGGTCAGAGCGACCCGTTCGATGAGGTTGGGAGCAGCGATCGTTACTTGCTGCGGCGCCGGGCCATCCGTCGGAATAATCTCCGGCAGATCGGATCCGTCGGCCCACTTAATCGACGGCCCGGCCATCGACGGATCGTCCGGATCGACATAGGGCTGCTCCGTCCAGGCCATGACGTACGTCGCATTGCCGTCGTCGCCGACGGTGATGGTATCGTCCTGCACGAACGCGCTGACCGTAACTTCGAACGTCAGATCGCCGGTCGTATCGTACTTCGGAATCACATGGATACGACGCCATTGGCCCTTCATGACGTTCGAAATCTCTCGATTCAACGTAATCGTTTTCCCTCCGACTTTGCCGGTGAAGGTGAAATGCAAGGTATTCCCCTCATCAGCCAGCGCCGGGAAATAGACGGGCACCTGTTCATCCTGCGTCTTCGTCCAATCCCAACCGGACGGCACGGTCCACCCGATATCCAGCTTATCCTTGTAAAAGACCTTCGCTTCGGGTGACGTCTCAAACTTCTCGTAAAGATCGGCGGCGACCGTAACCGTAATCTTGATATTCTGGAGTTTGCACGTGATCGGATCGACCGATGCCACCTTGTCCTTGTAGACGTTCACACCGGAAACCTTTCCTGCATAGGAGGGGCGCGCCTGCACCTTGTCGGGGACACCCGATTCGGTCGTATTCGAGGTCGCCGAAATGTCGTACACACCTACGGGCACCTTCAAACCGCGCATTTCCGG
>CAZEXJ010000182.1:0-5489 GCA_964516585.1 uncultured Alistipes sp. | reverse complement strand
ATCGAACTGCTTGACGATCTTAGCCCACAGCAGACGTGCGGCGCGCATCTTGGCGATCTCCATGAAGTGGTTCATGCCGATAGCCCAGAAGAACGACAGACGCGGAGCGAAAGCGTCGATCGACATGCCGGCGTTGATACCTGCGCGCAGATACTCCAAACCGTCGGCAAGCGTGTAGGCTAACTCGATGTCGGCCGTGGCACCCGCCTCCTGCATGTGGTAGCCCGAGATAGAGATAGAGTTGAACTTGGGCATGTTCTGCGACGTGTACTCGAAGATGTCGGCGATGATCTTCATAGAGAACTCGGGCGGATAAATATAGGTGTTGCGCACCATGAACTCTTTGAGGATATCGTTCTGGATCGTACCGGCCAACTGGTCGAGCGTGCAGCCCTGCTCCAAACCTGCCACGATGTAGAAGGCCAATATGGGCAGCACGGCGCCGTTCATGGTCATCGACACCGACATCTTGTCGAGCGGAATGCCGTTGAACAGCACTTTCATGTCCTCGACCGAGCAGATCGACACGCCGGCCTTGCCGACATCGCCCACCACGCGCGGGTGATCGGCGTCGTAGCCGCGGTGCGTAGCCAAGTCGAATGCCACCGACAGACCCTTCTGTCCTGCGGCGAGGTTGCGGCGGTAGAATGCGTTCGACTCCTCGGCCGTAGAGAAGCCTGCGTACTGACGTATAGTCCACGGACGCATGACGTACATCGTAGAGTAGGGACCGCGCAGGAACGGAGCTATACCTGCTGCGTAGTTGAGGTGCTCCATGCCTTCCAGATCCTCTGCCGTGTAGTCGACCTTGACGGGTATTCTCTCGGCAGTCAGCCAATCCTCCTGCGAGGCGCTGTTATCGGCGCAGCAGGCTTTGCCCTCTGCACCGTTATATGCTAATTCTGAAAATTTTGCTCTCATTGCTTGCTATCGTTAAATACCCAGTTTTTTCAAATAATCTTTCAAAGTCTCCAATACGTTGCTCTTGACGTTGATGAAGTTGGTGATGCCCTGTGCCTCCAACTCGGGCGTGCATGCGGGTGCGCCTGCAACAACCAGAATGGCACGGTCGGCCAACAGCTCCTTGATCTTGGGAGCTACCTCTGCATAGTCGTCGTCCGACGAGCATACTACGACGATCTCGGCTTTCGAGGCAATGGCTGCCTCGACGCCCTCTTCGATCGACTTGAAGAACGTATTGTCGATTACGCGGATACCTGCGCAAGCGAAGAAGTTGCAAGAGAACTGTGCGCGGGCGCGTGCCATCGACAGCGAACCGCAGGTGAGCATGAAGGCCTTGGGGGTCTTGCCGCTGCGATCGACTGCAAGACGCATCTTCTCGAATGCCATTGCACCGCGGTAGGGTACCAATACGTTGCCCTCGTTCGAGGCGCGCGTTACCGTCTGCTCGGTTACGACCTTGTCGGCGACCTCCGTGAAGTTGGGATACTGGTTGGCGCCCAACAGTATAAGACGGCGCGACGAGATGTTCTTGTCTTTGTTTGCGGCCGAAGCCTTCACCTTCTCGACGATCACACCGGCGCGGAAAGCCTCGATGTAACCGCCCTTGTCCTCGATCTCGCGGAACAGCGCCCAAGCCTGCTCGGCGATGTTCTTCGTAAGGTTCTCGATGTAGTAAGAACCGCCGGCGGGGTCTACCACGTGGTCGAAGTGCGCCTCATGTTTGAGCAGCAGTTCGGCGTTGCGGGCTATGCGCATCGAGAACTCGTTAGGAGCCTCGAATGCGTAGTCGAACGGCGTAACCTCTAACGAGTGTACGCCGGCTATGGCGGCCGACATGGCCTCGGTGGTGCCGCGCAACATATTTACATAGGGATCGTAGACGGTCTGGTTCCATGTCGAGGTGGTGGCGTGTGCGAACATCTTGCAAGAGCACTCCTTCTCGGGAGCGTATGCCTTGACGATGTTAGCCCACAACATGCGTGCGGCGCGGAACTTGGCCATTTCGAGGAAGTAGTTCGACGTCACGGCGAACGAGAAGCGGATCTTGCGTGCCGCCTGATCGATAGTCAGTCCGTGCTCCATCATGTGCACTATATACTCGTGAGCAGCCGACAGCGTGAATGCAAGCTCCTCGACGATTGTCGAACCTGCATTGCTGAACGTCGCACCCGATACGTTGACTATGCGCACGTGCTTATACTCGGCCGTGGCCTTTGTCAAAAGGGCGATGCGTGCGAAGCACTTCTCGCCGGTGTGGCAGCAGAAGTCGCCCTTGACCGACAGATCGCGGATAATGGGATCGATGCAGAAGTTGACGCGCAGTTCGTCTTTCTTGACGCCCTTCTTCTCGGCGTATGCCAGAACAGGCTCCACTATACGGGCGATCTTCTCGCCGCAGAACGTAAGCTCGATCGCCGGCAGGCAGATCTCCGAAAGCAGCGTTTCGAGGTACTGCTCCGTTACCTCGGCCTCGCCTACGCAGAAGCCGAGCGAGTCGACTCCCGAGTTGAGAAGTTTGAGCGCGGTTTTGTTGGCCTCCTCGGGGCACTTGACCGCAATGGTCTGATGCACGAGCCACTTGTTGTGGTTGTGCGTGCCTCTGACAAAGGGAAACTTGCCGGCCTGAGAGCCTATGAAGTCTACGCCTTCGAGATTCTCGGCACGATAGTAGGGACGGACGTTGAAGCCCTCGCCCGTTTTCCATACCAATTTGCGCTCGTAGTCTGCGCCTTTAAGGTCAGTTGTTATCGCGGCCTCCCATTGCTCGGTGCTGACCGGCGGGAACTCCGTAAACAACTTTTCTTTGGTATTTGCCATAACTGTTTTAGAGTTTAATTAAATTATTTGAGTGAAAGTTTTCAGTTAAAGTTCCGTTATTCTATACACACCTTATAAAATAAACATACAAAGTTACGAAATAATCATCAAAAACAAAGTAAAATTGTTATAAAATTAACAGTGTGTCTGCTTTTGGCGGGCATGTCTGTTGCTGTTTAGTTTAAAATTATACTTATTTTCCCCTTATAATTCGTTGCTTGGACAAATCGGTTTTTCTGCTGTTTGTCCAAATTTTTCATGTGCTTTTTATAAAATGCCTCGTTTTGAACGCCGGTTTGCGGAAAAATTGCGCTGATTTTTGATAAAGTGTTGAAAAAACAGGACTGTTTTCGGATAATCGTAGAATTTTGTCTTTACCTTTGCACTGTTGGATTTTTTGATAAAACAGATAGTTTTTGTAAACGAATAGAATTATGTCATTGTTGCGTTTCAAAATGGTCGACGCCGCCATAAACCATAAGGCCGTCGACGTGAAAGCTCCGGGCAAACTGCCCTCTGATTATTTCGGCGCAAATGTGTTCGGCCGCGGTGCGATGCGTAAATACCTCAACCGGCAGACCTACGACGCGTTGATCGACACCATGGAGAACGGCACTCCGCTGACGCTCGACATAGCCGACAGCATAGCCGTCGGCATGCGCCGGTGGGCGCTCGACCACGGTGCCGATCACTATACGCACTGGTTCCAGCCGCTGACCGGCGGAACGGCCGAGAAACACGACTCGTTTGCGGAGCCGGGTCCCGACGGCGGAGTGTTGGAGGAGTTCTCGGGCAAGCTGCTCGTGCAGCAGGAACCGGACGCATCGTCGTTTCCCAATGGCGGCATACGCAATACGTTCGAGGCGCGCGGCTACTCGGCATGGGATCCCGCCTCGCCGGCCTTCATCGTCGGCACGACGCTGTGTATTCCCACGATATTCATATCCTATACGGGCGAGGCTCTCGACTACAAGGTGCCTCTGCTGCGCTCCATATCGGCAATCGATCATGCCGCCACCGAGGTGTGCCACTATTTCGACAAGTCGGTCGAGCGTGTAATCTCTTATTTAGGCTGGGAGCAGGAGTATTTCCTCGTCGATGAGAGCCTTTGGGCTGTACGACCCGACCTGATGCTCACCGGCCGCACCCTTATGGGACACGAGTCGGCCAAGAACCAGCAGTTGGAAGACCACTATTTCGGAGCCATACCCGAACGTGTCATGTCGTTCATGCGCGACTTGGAGTACGAGTGCCTGATGCTCGGCATTCCGTTGAAGACGCGTCACAACGAGGTGGCGCCCAATCAGTTCGAGCTGGCGCCCGTCTACGAGCAGACCAACCTCGCCAACGATCACAACCAGCTGCTGATGACCGTAATGGACAAGGTCGCCCGCCGTCACAACTTCCGCGTGCTGTTGCACGAGAAGCCCTTCAAGGGCATTAACGGCTCGGGCAAGCACTGCAACTGGTCGATCGGCACCGACACCGGCGTCAACCTCATAGGCCCGGGACACACTCCGACCGAGAATCTGCAATTCATCACTTTCTTGGTCAACGTCATATCGGCTGTTCATCGTCACAACGGACTGTTGAAAGCTGCCATAATGAGCGCCACCAATGCCCATCGTCTGGGCGCCAACGAGGCTCCTCCCGCGATCATCTCCACGTTTCTCGGCTCGCAGATATCCACCGTGTTAGATAAGTTGGAGCGCAGCAAGAGCGACGACACCATACGTTTCGATGCCAAGAGCGTATTCAAGATGAGCGGCGTGCAGCATATACCGAGCATCTTTTTGGACAACACCGATCGCAACCGCACCTCGCCCTTCGCCTTTACCGGCAACCGCTTCGAGTTCCGCGCCGTCGGCTCGTCGGACAACTGCGCCGAGGCCATGATAGTTCTCAACACTATTGTCGCCGAGCAGCTTACCGAGTTCAAACGCGAGGTCGATGCACTTATCGAGTCGGGCAAACGCAAGGAGCGCGCCATATACGAAGTGTTGAAGCGCATGATAAAGCAGAGCCGTCCCATACACTTCGACGGCAACGGCTATTCCGAGGAGTGGAAGGCCGAGGCTGCCCGTCGGGGACTCGACTGCGAGACCTCAACGCCGCTTATCTTCGACCGCTATCTCGACGAAAGCACCATAAAAATGTTCGAGTCGATGGGAGTTTACGACCGTGTCGAGGTCGAGGCGCGCACCGAGGTCAAATGGGAGACCTATACCAAAAAAATACAGATCGAAGCCCGCGTGCTCGGCGACTTGGCCATGAATCATATCCTGCCTATTGCATCGAAGTACGAGGGCATGCTCCTCGATAAGGCCTACAAAATGAAGGAGCTGGGTATCTCGGCCGCCTCCGATATCGATCTTATCAAGCGCATACAGTCACATACCGCAGCCATACAGACCCTTTGCAGTGAGATGATCGAAGCCCGCAAGGTTGCCAATCGTATCTCCGGCGAACGAGCCAAGGCCATTGCCTACCACGATACCGTCGCCCTCTATCTCGACGATATTCGCACTCACATCGACAAGCTTGAAGAGATTGTCGACGATCAGTTGTGGCCGTTGCCTAAATATCGGGAGCTTTTATTCCTTCGCTAATTTTTCGTGAAAAGGCGTCATTAGCGGCACCTCAATCATTGGCGCGAATAGGCAGTACGTCAAGTACAGCCTATCCGCGCCAATTTCATGTCGGCACCG
>CAZEXJ010000181.1:0-13678 GCA_964516585.1 uncultured Alistipes sp. | reverse complement strand
TCGGGCTTGATGCCGGCGTATTATTCGTCGAGCGAGAGCTGTACGCACTCGATGCCGACGCGCTGCAACAGTTCCAACCCCTCTTCCGAGCGGTAGGAGTCGCAGTAGACGACACGTTTGATGCCGGCCTGAATGATTAGTTTGGCGCACTCGATGCAGGGCGATGCCGTGACGTAGAGTGTCGAGCCGTCGCAGTTGTTGGCGCTCTTGGCGACTTTGGTTATGGCATTGGCCTCGGCATGGAGTACATAGGGCTTGGTCTTGCCCATGTCGTCTTCGCAGATGTTCTCGAATCCGGACGGAGTTCCGTTATAGCCGTCCGAGATGATCATCTTGTCCTTGACTAACAATGCACCCACCTTGCGGCGCACGCAGTATGAGTTCTCCGCCCACACGCGCGCCATTTGCAAATATCGCAGATCGAACTGCCGCTGCTTCTGCTCCTGATAGCCCATTGTTTCGGATCGTTACAGCCAATTACAAACCTTTGCCGTGGCACTGCTTGTATTTCTTGCCGCTGCCGCACGGGCAGGGGTCGTTTCGACCGATATGTTTGTCGACCTTGATCGGTGCGGTCTTGCCCTTGTCGCCCTGTCCGGCCTGAGCCGCAGCGGCCATGCGCGATGCCTGCAACTTGTTGACATCGACCTTGGGACGTTGCTGCTGATGCTGCTGTTGCATGGCTTCGGGGTTGTTCTCACGAACGGCCAACGACGATTTGTTGAGCAGCGCGAGCACGTCGCGGTTGATGCCCTCCAACATCTTCGAGAAGAGCTGGAACGACTCCAATTTATATATAAGGAGCGGGTCTTTCTGCTCGTAGGTGGCATTTTGCACGCTCTGTCGCAGATCGTCCATGTCGCGCAGATGCTCGCGCCAAGCGTCGTCGATAGTGGTGAACATGGCCACCTTGGCGAATACCCGGTATATCTCGGCGCACTCGCTATCCTTGCACTTCTGCAACTCAACGGGTATCTGATAAACCAAACGGCCGTCGGTCATCGGGAATGCGATGCGCAGATTCATATTGTCCTTGCGATCCTCGTAGATGCGCTCCATGGTGGGACGCACCGTGTCGGCAATCATCTTGGCCTTGCGCTCGTATAACGCACAGAGGTCGGCAACGATCATCTCCACAAGTTCTTTGGGTTTGGCTGCATCGTAAGTTGCCTGATCGAACGACGGTTGCAGCGCCACTTCGCGTATGAGTTCGACCTTGAAATCGTCGTAGGCGCAACCCTCGTGGTTCTCGACGAACTTCTCGGCGAAGTCGTAGCGCACATTATTGAGGTCGATGTCGATGCGCTCGCCGTAGAGGGCATGGCGGCGGCGAGTGTAGATCACTTCGCGCTGCGAGTTCATCACGTCGTCGTACTCCAACAGGCGCTTGCGTATGCCGAAGTTGTTCTCCTCGACCTTCTTCTGGGCGCGCTCTATGGCCTTGGTCATCATGCCGGCCTGTATCACTTCGCCCTCTTTCAGTCCCATGCGGTCCATAAGCGAGGCGATGCGTGCCGAGCCGAACAGACGCATGAGGTTGTCCTCTAACGACACGAAGAATTGCGAAGAACCCGGGTCGCCCTGACGTCCTGCACGACCGCGCAGCTGACGGTCGACGCGGCGGCTCTCGTGACGCTCCGTACCGATTATGGCCAGACCTCCGGCATCCTTTACCTCGGGCGTGAGCTTGATATCGGTACCGCGACCCGCCATATTGGTGGCTATGGTTACCTGACCCGAACGGCCTGCCTCGGCGACGATCTGCGCCTCCAACTGGTGCTGCTTGGCGTTGAGCACATTGTGCTTGATGCCGCGCAGTTTGAGCATGCGGCTGAGAAGCTCCGAGATCTCCACCGAGGTGGTACCCACAAGCACGGGGCGTCCCTGCCCGACAAGCTTCTCGATCTCGCCTATTACGGCGTTGTACTTCTCGCGCGCCGTCTTGTAGACCAAGTCCTGACGGTCGTCGCGTATTACTTTTTTGTTGGTGGGGATAACCACCACGTCGAGTTTGTATATGCTCCAAAACTCCGATGCCTCGGTCTCGGCCGTACCGGTCATACCTGCCAGCTTGTGGTACATGCGGAAGTAGTTCTGCAACGTAATGGTGGCGAAGGTTTGCGTGGCCGCCTCGACCTTTACGCCCTCCTTGGCCTCGATTGCCTGATGCAAACCGTCGGAGTAGCGGCGGCCGTCGAGAATACGACCCGTCTGCTCGTCGACAATCTTCACCTTGTTGTCCATTACGACATACTCCGTGTCGCGCTCGAACATCGAGTAGGCCTTCAACAGCTGTATCACCGTGTGTACGCGCTCCGATTTGATCGAGTAATCGTTGATCACGGCATCGTGCTGCTGCGCCTTCTCCTCGGCCGACAGATCGCTGTGTTCGATCTCGGCCACGCGCTCGCCGATGTTGGGCAGAACGAAGAACCCGTCCTCCTTGAAGTAACGCGACAGCACCTCGTTGCCCTTATCGGTGAGTATTACCGAGTTGAGCTTCTCGTCGATGACGAAGAACAGCTCGTCGGTTATCTCGGGCATGCGCTTTTCGTTGTCCTGCAAATAGATGTTTTCGGTCTTCTGGTATTGTACCTTGACTCCCGGCTCCGACAGGAATTTGATCAACGCCTTGTACTTGGGCAGTCCCTTGCCTGCGCGCAACATGAGTATGCCTGCCTCGTCGGTCTTGCCCTCGGCGAACAGGCGGCGTGCATCGGCCACAAGCGAGGTGACCATGTTGCGTTGCAGGTTGTAGAGGTTTTCGATCGCCGGACGATACTCGTTGAACATCTGGTCGTCGCCCTTGGGAACCGGTCCCGATATGATGAGCGGGGTACGTGCGTCGTCGATCAATACCGAGTCGACCTCGTCGACTATTGCGTAGTGATGTTTGCGCTGCACGAGATCTTTGGGCGACGATGCCATGTTGTCGCGCAGATAGTCGAAACCGAACTCGTTGTTGGTACCGAAAGTGATGTCGGCAAGATAGGCCTTGCGGCGTGCGTCGGAGTTGGGCTGCGTGTTGTCGATACATGCCACCGACAGGCCGTGGAACTGATACATGGGACCCATCCACTCCGAGTCGCGTCGTGCCAGATAGTCGTTCACGGTTACCACATGCACGCCCTTGCCGGCCAAGGCGTTGAGGAATACGGGGAGCGTGGCCACGAGGGTTTTGCCCTCGCCGGTGGCCATCTCGGCGATCTTGCCCTTGTGCAGAACAACGCCGCCGAACAGCTGCACGTCGTAGTGTATCATGTCCCAGTGTATTTCGTTGCCGCCCGCCTGCCAGCGGTTGCAGTATATGGCCTTGTCGCCCTCGATCGTAACGAAATCCTTCGTTGCGGCCAAGTCGCGGTCGAAATCGGTTGCCGTGACCTCTATGGTCTCATTCTCGGTGAAGCGCCGTGCCGTATCTTTCATTATGGCGAAAGCCTCGGGCAGTATCTCCTCCAACTTCTGCTCGATCTTCTCGTCGATGCGTTTGGTCGCTGCATCTACATCTTTCGATATGCGCTCTTTCTGTTCGAGCGAGGTCGAGGCCAGCTCCAACAGAGCCTTCTGCTCGACGATATGCCGCTCGTCATCGGCGATGAATTCCGCAATCTGACGTCGCAGACCGGCGCTGCGCTCACGCAGCGCATCGTTGCTCAACTCTTTGATAGTCGGATAGATCGCTTTGATCTTTTCGACGTAGGGCATGATCTCCTTGCGGTCTTTTTCGGTTTTCGAACCGAAGAAGAGTTTGATTATACCGGTAACTATATCCATAGTGAAAAATTATTATCGTTAATACAATTGTGCAAAAATACTCATTTTTCCGCTATTACACAATCTTCCTCGGCCTTTTTTATCAATCGTGTGCCGACGGGGCATTGTGTGCATCGCCGCTCGGTGCAATATTCGCGCGAGAGTTGCAGCAGCGATTGACTGTCGAATGCGTTGGCAGCCAGATCGCCGTAGGCGTTCCATGTGCGCGTATAGCGGTTGTCTTCGGGGGCTATGCGCTCCAACAGCGTTATGGCGCGGTCGCGCAGCGACTCGGACGATGTGTAGCTGCCGTAGGCGAACTGCATCTGCGCCACAAGGTTGATGCCCAACAGGTCGCTCTTGGTTCGGCCTATGCGTTTGGTGATTTGACGCGTCGAGGCCGAGGGTGTGAAATGCGTAGTCCAGTAATTCGAAGCCTCCGAGCGGAACAGGGCGTATACCTGCTGCGGCGTGCGGCAGTCGATGATGCGGTTCATCACCAATTCGTTGTCGTAGATGAATGCGGCTATCTGCGCCAATCGCAAAGTGGGATGGTTGTGGGGATATATCTTCGTAAGCCGCCACGTCGAGGCATCGAGCGGCGATATGTCGTATTTGTTGCGCAGGTGGTAGAATTCGCGTTTGAGCGCGATCGTGTAGTCGTCGTCGCGATAGAGTTCGAGCAGCCCCGATGCACCTAACAGCAATGCCTCGATTTTGAGCAGCGAGTCCCTCTCCCGCAGAGCCATGGCGTATGTGGCGCGGCGAGCCAGCTCCTCGAACGGTTGGCGGTTGTCCATGCCGCCGATAGTTCGGAGCAGCATGATGTAGAACGTCTGATTCCAGTTGTCCCCGGCCGAGGCGTAGATCGACATTATATCGCGGTTCTTGCGCTCCAATCGCTCGAACGCCAAAGTGTTGTACAGCTCGGAGCGACGCAGCGCGTCAAGCGAGGCGATATACTCGCCGCAAGCTCTGCACGCGGTGTCGGACATAAGCCGGCGTGCTGTTTGGCGGCGGATATCTTCGATGCTCGTCGACATCTCTCTACAACAGGTTGAGTTCGATGAGAGCCTCTTCGCTCATCATGCTCTTGTCCCACACGGGATCGAACGTCAGTGTGATGTTGACCTTCTCCACGCCCTTCACCTTGCCCACTTCGCGGTTGATGTCCTCCAATAACATGTCGGCCATGGGGCAGTTGGGCGCCGTAAGCGTCATCTTTATGTTGGCCTCGCCCGAGGGGTCGAAGTCTATCTCGTAGATCAGTCCCAGATCGTAGATGTTGACCGGGATTTCGGGATCGTATATGTTTTTAAGTGTCAGAACGATGTTCTTCTCAACGTCGAGTATCTCTTCCGGTGTCATTGTCGTTGCGTTTTCACTTCTTCGTCTCGGCGGCGAATGCTATTGCGTAAAGTTTCATCTGTTTGATCATGGCGCGCAGTCCGTTGCTGCGCGTGGGCGACAGGTTTTCGCCGAGACCTATTGACTCGACGAAATAGAGATCGAGATCGACTATCTCCTGCGGCGTGCGGCCGTTAAGCACCCTTACGAGCAGGGCGATGATGCCTTTGGTTATTATCGCGTCGCTGTCGGCCGAGTAGTAGACCTTGCCGTCGCGCAGCTCCGCATCGACCCACACGCGCGACTGGCACCCATCTATGACATATTTTTCGTTGCGGTGAGAGGCGTCGATTGCCGGCAGCGAGTTGCTCAGTTCGATAAGATAGTCGTATTTGTCCAACCACTCGTCGAAAACGGAGAACTCCTCTATTATCAACTCTTGAACAGAATCTTTCATACCTTATGTTTATGTTTTATCGTTGTAAATCAATGTCTTGCTTCATCGAGTATGCGCCCGCTCGCCGCTGCCGGAGCATCGATGCCCAGCAGATGCGCCGTGGTGGGTGCAAGGTCGGTGATGTCTGTTTCGCGATCGACATTGCCCGCTTCGACTCCGCCGCCGAAGATTACGAGCGGCACCCGGCGGTCGTAGTTGTAGGCCGAACCCGACAGCGAGCGGCAGTCGTCTCTTTCGTCGATCCATTCGGGCATGAGGGTTATCACGACGTCGCCCGAACGCGCCGGATAGAAACTCTGCTGCATCGTGCGTCCGCAGCCCTCGCCGAACGATGTGTTGCGCATGGCGCGAGCCGATATGGCATACGACACTCCGCGAAACTGCAACAGGAATACCGCTATTTGCTCCTGTATGGTGTTCAGATCGATATTCTTGCGATACAACAGGTTGTGGTCGAGGTATATCGAACTGTTGCGGTAGCCGGTTATATAGTTGTCGCTGCCGTAGCGCGCACCTAAAAACGCATTGACGATGACCTCCATTTGCCGGTGGTTGAATCGCTCTTTGAAGGGTTTGTCCGAGGGGTTGTACGACGGGCTGGTGCCGTGGTCGGAGGTGAGCGTTACGAGCAGTTGCGAGGGCGATTCGAACTGTGCCGTGACGAATGTCAAAAACTCCTCCAACTCTTTGTCGAGGCGGTACAGCATGTCCTCGTACTCGACCGATTCGGGACCGTAGGCCTCGGCGATGTAGCGCGCCGGATCGAGGTATATGTTGAGTATGTCGGGTTCTGAGTCGGCGCCCAGCTTGCCTATCGTTATCATGCTCGCGGCGAATTCGAGTATCATCGTATTGCCCGCAGGGGTGTAACGCATGCGCCCTATGGGCGTCGATGCGCGTTTCATATCGGTGTCCTCGATCAGTTTCACGCGCTTGGCAGCAGTGCTGCCCACTCCCTCGATGACCGACACCTCCGAATTGACGTATTTGTCGTAGCCGTAGAGCGTCGTCCAGCGCGACAGCTCGTAGAATTGATTGGTGTCATGCGTGTTGTATTGCGCTATCCATTGCGGCAGATTGCGCATGTAGTAGCTCGATGTAGTCCAGTGTGTCTGCTCCGTCTCTGCCCAGTATGCCTCGCCCGATTTGCCGGCCATGATTATCGCAGCCAAGGGATCTGCGGCTATGGAGACCGCTTTGCTGCGTTCGTTGGCCGTAGTCAGAGCGTCGCACAGTGTCGGTGCGATGAGCCGGCGCGGCGAGTAGCTGCCCGAACCCGTGCTGAATTTGAGGCTCTGTTCCTTGTCGTCGTCGATCAGACCCACGAACGAGTTGTCGGTATAGTCGTACCAGCCGTCGCCTATGATGCCATGCACGGAGGGTTGCGCACCGGTGGTTATCGTGGCCAACGACACGGGCGTGGTGGTGAGCTGGTAGTCGTAGGCGGCGTTGCGATAGTTGGCTCCGTCGCGCATAAGCCGGCGGAACCCGCCTTCGGTGAAGTTGTCGGCATAGCGTTCGAGGTCGCTTGCGCGCATTGCTCCCACGATTATGTTGATCGTCAGACGCGGCGGTTCGGCACCGATGACCGTCAGGTGGCACAGTGCGAGCGTGGCGACGATTATGCTCTTCAATCTCATTGTCGAATACGATTTATATGAATAACCGACAAAATTACGAATTTATTTCCAACATCGACCGAAAATATGCCTTTTCCTTGTCGAAATCTATCTCGGGCATCGTCTCGATCGTCTGCAACTGCCGGCGGCAGAAATCTTTGTATATGGCGCTCGACGGATTCATCGGCCGGTGCGCCGCAGCCGCTGTTACGCTCTGTATGCGCGGCATGGCGTTGCGTGCCTCGGGCGAAATGACTGTTTCGCAGAATCGCTCCCAGATGTAGTCGACGGCCGCCGACGATGGGTGCACCATGTCGTCGGCATAGAAACGATAGTCGCGCAGATCGTCGTTGAGGATCTCGAACGAGGGGAAGTAGTATACTCTGTCGTGTCGGTCGACGCATCGTTGCGCCGCTATGCGCAGCGTGGCCTTGCTCAGTGAGTTCTGTTGCAGTCCGTCGCCTGTATGTCTGACGGGGCTGACCGTGAGGATTATGTTTTTGCCGCGCAGCGGCTGCTCGACCATGCGGTCGAGGATCTCGGCTGCCATGTCGCAGTCGAGCATCTCGCGCGAGAAGTCGGCCGCCGGACGTTTGTGGCAGTTGGCCACTATCTTTGCGTTGGAGCGCAGCCGGTAGACCCATGCCGTGCCGAGCGTTATGATCACCCAGTCGGCCTGCCGCAAGACCTCGCTTCCGCGGTCGACGGCGCTCTGCAAGACTTCGGCCGCCTGCTCGCGATCGGTCGACGAGAGCGACGAGTGGAAGTCGTGGTGAACCCATACGTCGCCGCTCGGCAGCAATTCGTCGGGCGATATGCGGCGCTGCGAGGCGAACATCTCTATGGAGGCGGCGATAGATGCCGGATTAAAGACTATGCCTGCGGGCGATAATTCGGCGTGGAACTTCGCCTGTTCCAACCGTTTCGAAATGTTTTCGGCGAAACACGAGCCGATAGACAAAATACGGCTGCGGTAATCGATGCGCCGCGGCAGCGGCTCGATCTCTATGGCGGTGCGGAATTTCATTATCCTATGATGTATTTGCTCTTGGGTATCAACGATATGATGTGTGCGGCGACTGCGCAGACGATGAATGTGGCGGCTGCCGTAAGCAGCATCGTCACGGGTGTGGGCAGCGACCACGCCGAGACGATGTCGCAGGCGGCCGTCAGCACGAATATGTGCATCAGATAGAGACCGTAGCTTAGCTTTGATATGCGCTCAACGAGCGGATATATCCTCGTGGGGCGCGATATCTTCTTGAACAGCAGAAACAACGCCACGGCAGTCATGGCGACGCCCGTAGAGCAGAATCGCCAGCTCATCTCCATCTCGACGGCGAGATCGATCGACGCATCGACGGGATACTGCGACGGTATGCAGCGCCAGAACCATGCCGCCGTTATGGCATAGCCTGCGGCGAAAAGCGGCAGCGCCACGGCTAATGTGCGCCGCCACGACCAGTCGACATAGCAGCGGATATAGTGCCCGAGTACGACGTAACCGATAAACCCGCTTATGTAGTAGAGCGTGCCGAACTCGTTCCAGTTCGCCTCGCCCCATATCTCCGCACGGCCGAACACGGCTATCGCCGCCTGATGCAGAAACGGCACAAGGGTGGTCAATGCCCACGCCGCAAGGAATATGCGTTCGCCGCGCTTGGACAGACGCTCGACCCATGGCGAGATGATCGGCATGAGGATGTAGATGCCAAGCAGCATGTAGATAAACCACAGGTGGCCGGCGTTGTCGGTGAAGTTGAGGGCAAGGTGTTGCAGATTGCCGGCTGCATCGACCTCGCCGCCCGATCCCCACATGGGTATCACGGCATACATTATCGCCCAGAAGATGAACGGTATGACTACGCGTTTGAAGCGGCGGCGGAAAAAGTCTGATGTGCCGCCCTTGACGGGAAACAGCAGATAACTCGATGCCATGACGAAGAGCGGTACGGCGGCGCGAAGAGCCGAATCGAGCAGCGTTACCCACATGGCGTCGCTAACCGAGGCTATGCGTGTGCCTTGGCCGCCCAAATAGAACGGTTCGATCGCATGTACGAGAATCACCATAAAACATGCCGCTACGCGCAGATAGTCGAGAAAGACAATGCGTGCGGGCGAATCGGGAGTATTCATGTCAAAGGTTTTATAAATCTCGCGAATTTACGCAATTTTACGTTATTGTGCAAATTGCGGCGTGCTGCCCGCCGAATCGCCGCGCGGAGATAATCCGCCGATTTGTTTGCTGTTTCTCGGGATTTGAGTAATTTTGCCGTATAAAATTATTGAGCAAATGAAAAAATCGGTAGTTTCGTCGTTCGATGTCGATCATCGTACACTCGGTGCAGGACTCTATCTGCGCTCGATATATCCCATAAACAACGACTTGGCCGTCTATTCGTGGGACCTCAGGTTCCGCGCTCCCATGGCGCATGCCCCGCTCGGCTCGGGCGAGGTGCATACCATAGAGCATCTTATGGCCTATTATCTTCGTCTCGACCCGGTAATCGGCAGCCGCATAGTGTCGTTCTGCCCGATGGGCTGCAAAACGGGTTTCTACCTCTCGACGATGAACGATGTCGACGAAGGACAGATACGTGCGGCATTGGCAAAGGTCTATGCCGATGTATTCCCGCTGCATTCGGCCGACGACATAGTCGGACTCAACGAGGTGCAGTGCGGCAATCCGGGACTCTATGCCATAGAGTCGACCAACCGCGCCATGGCCGAGTATATGCGCTGTCTGTATTCGCCCGAGGAGGCGGAAAAGGCCGGTATAGGCCGAATATATAAAACCTCGTTGTGATGCGCATACTCCTGCTTGCCCCCACCGACCGCGAGAATCGCAATATGCTTGCGGCGCTGAACGATGCGGTCTCGACGGTCAATGAATATACGGTGGTTCGCTGCGGCATAGGCAAGGCGTGCGCCGCAGCTTCGACGGCTCGCGCCCTGTCGGCAGCCAAGGAGCCGTTCGACATGATAGCCGTCGTGGGTTATGCCGCCTCGGCCGCAGGCCGCCGACAGGGCGAAGTTGTCATGCCCTCGGCAGCCCGCTACCACGACTGCATCATTCCCGACGGATTTATACCCGAGATGACAGGTGTCTATGCGTTGCAGGGCGACGACGACGATGTCGTATTTACGGGCGACTCGTTCGTCGATGCCGCAATCATAGGCGAGGTCAAACGCCGTTTCGGCTGCGAGCGCGCTCTGTTCGACATGGAGATTACAGCCGTGTGCCAGACGGCCGACATGTTCGGCAAAATACCTGTGACGGCTGTTAAAATGGTGTCGGATGTGCCCGAAAACGGCGATACGGAGCACTCATACGACGAGTTCGCCGATTCGCATGCCGATTTCTCGGTATTCGTCGAGCGGTTGGAACAACTCGCGGCCGACAGATCGTAGCCCTATACGGTCAGTTGCTTTGGCACGGTATGCGCAGACGGCTGCGTGCCCGGCGCCGTAATTATATCAGTGTGTCGCACCGACTGTGCGACACACTTTTTTTGTTCACCCGCAAAACCCGGCAGGGAGAGGGAAAATTCCGGTCGTGTCATTCTGAGGAGGCCGCTCGCGGCCGACGTGAGAATCTCTTTTGTGGGCAACTGTTCCCATTGCCATGTCGTGTGCCGAGAGACTCCCACGTCGCGTTTTTCAAACGCTCCTCGGAGTGACCGATCGAGCATACAAAGCACGCTCCTCGGAGTGACATACAGAGTGCTCAAAGTATGTCCCTCGGAGTGACATTGTGGGGCGTTGTACTGTGTCATTGCGAGCCGAGTGTAACGAGGCGTGGCAATCTCTTATCCCGTCTCCACCGCTTTTTGCAGGTGAACCCTTTTTTTGATGTGTGTCAAGCGCGCGGACGACGCAGCATGATCGACAGCACGACCGAGATGCCGATGCAGACGGGGTAGTAGAGGTGGGGGATTATCGACAGCGGCGATATGGCGGCAAGTCCCGATGCCATAAGCAGTTGCGCACCGTAGGGTATTATGCCCTGCACGAAACACGATACGGTGTCCATCAGGCTCGCCGTGCGGCGCGGCATGATGTCGAAGCGTTGCGATATGTCGCGCGATATGTCGCCGACGGTCAATATGGCTATGGTGTTGTTGGCCGTGCACAGGTTCGACAGTGCGGTTAGTGCCGCAATCGAGGCCTCGGCTCCGCGGCGGTTGCCCACGCGCCGCGTCATCACTCCCACGAGAAAGTCGATGCCACCGCAGCGGCGAACTATTTCGAGCAGGCCGCCGGCAAGCATCGTTATGATTATCAGTTCGCACATCGACTGTATGCCCTCGCCCATGGCGGCGAACAGCCCTACAATGTCGAACGCTCCGCCGGCCATGCCGATGATGCCCGTGGCAACTATACCGGTTAATAAAACCGCTAAAACGTTTATGCCGCATAGCGCCGTGACGATGACTACCATGTAGGGCGCCACTTTCAACCACTCGACACTGCTCTCGGCCGCTATCTGGCCGATGTTCTCCCCGCTGAACAGATATATGGCTAACGTCACGACGGCCGCCGGCAGTACCAACTTGAAGTTGGAGCGGAACTTGTCGCGCATCGAGCAGCCCTGCGTCTGCGTGGTCGCTATCGTGGTGTCGGATATGAACGACAGGTTGTCGCCGAAGAATGCGCCGCCCACGACTATCGCCACGAGCCATGCCGTGTCGCAACCCGTTTGTGCGGCAAGCCCCGTCACCACGGGTGTGAGCGCGACGATAGTGCCGACCGATGTGCCGATCGACATCGATATGAAACATGTGGCGACGAATATGCCTGCCGGCAGAAAATCGGCCGGAATAAGGCTTAGCGTAAGGTTTACCGTGGCGTCGACGGCACCCATGGCGCGCGCCGAAGCGGCGAAAGCTCCGGCTAAAACGAATATCCACACCATGTACATTATGCGCGGATTGGCAGCCCCGGCCGAGAAAATGGCTATGCGCTCGTTGAGCGTCTGCCCGCCGGCAATGGCTATTGCGTAGACCGAAGCCACGACGAAGGCCACGGCAATGGGTATGCGGTAGAAGTCGCCCGCAATGATCGATCCCGAGAGATAGACCGCGAGCAGAACGACGATAGGCGACAGGGCTATCAAGCCCCGACGTGCGGTGTGTGCTGACATAATGACTTAACTAACCTGATCTTATGGCGCAAAGTTAACATTTATGTCGCATATATGCAAATCCCCGGCGCAACTTTCACGTTGCGCCGGCGATATCCTGCTGTATGATTCCGCTTGATTCAGTGTCGATCCGATGATTCGATGTGCCCGAGTATTACGATGCTGAACTCATATAGTGCGTAGAGCGGTATCGACATCAATACGAGCGTAAACAGATCGGGTGGAGTAATGATAGCCGATATTATCATGATGACGACAAATGCCGCTTTGCGATAGCGACGCAACATTGCAGCATCTATTATCCCGATCTTGCCCAACACGAATGCCAGTACGGGAACTTCGAATGTAAGTCCCAGCATAAGAGAAAGGAGTGTGAACGAAGATATATATGATGACAATGCAATCGTGTTCACCACCTCTTCGCTGACCTGATATGTCCCGAGAAATCGAAACGATATGGGAAATATTATGTAGTAGTTCATAAGCAGTCCTGCGATGAACAGCGCGTATATGGCTACTGTAATGCGAGTCGAGTAACGTCGCTCGTGTTCATACAGGGCGGGCGATATGAAGCGGAATATTTGGTAAACAATGTATGGCGAGGCCATGACGCATCCGAAGTAAAAAGACATAGTAATGTGTGTCATGAACTGTGACGACAACTCTGTGTTGATGAGTTGTACTTCGAAACTGCCGAGACGCATCGATTCAACTCCGAAATATGCAACGATAGAGTTGATCCATCGGTACAGGACGAAATCGTCGCTACTCGGAGCGAAAACCATATCGAACAACCAATCTTTTCCGATGAATGCCGCAACGCTGAATACGGCGACAAGTGCGACGATGCGCATAAGGCGTCGCCGCAACTCGTCGAGATGATCGCTCATGGTCATCGCTCCGTCTTCGGGCAATGTATCTTCTAATGACTCGGTCGTATCCTTTGCCGTTTCTTGTCGTAGCTGATCAATGTCGCTCGTCGGAGTTTTTTTCGTTTGCATCATTGTTTGCTCCGTTCTCCTGCATCGGTTCGTTCGGTTCGTTCATGCCCTCTTTGAAGTTGCGCACGCCGCGTCCTAAACCGCGCATCAGTTCTGGAATCTTCTTGCCGCCGAACAGCAGCAATACTACCACAACTATAAGTATCAACTCCGTGGAGCCGATCATAAGTATATGTCGCATGGCTGATTATTCTACTAAATATATGTTGCAACTGTCGAAATCTATCTCCCAATTGCCATTTTTGGCACTCTCCCATTGATATTTGGCGGCCATATCGTCCCACCACTTCTGGAATTTCGTACCTGTCGCACCCATATCGGCCACCAAACGCTCGTACAGCGCATCGTCATTGTTGAT
>CAZEXJ010000180.1:0-12609 GCA_964516585.1 uncultured Alistipes sp. | reverse complement strand
GAAGCAAACGTTGCTATGTCTACTACACAGAACGAACATAATCGCAATGAAGCGCAAATAACCAAGAGCGACGATAAAAATACGGTTACATTCTCTGATGCAATTCAGATATTCGAGGTTGTCGCTGGTAGTGTGGCCAATACATATGCATTTAAAACCGTAAATGGAAATCCCCAAGGTCAATATATTTATGCGGCAGGTGGAACAGAGAAAAATAATTATCTAGAAACTGGAACTTCAATAAATGATAGTGCATCTTGGTCTGTATCTATAGCTTCTACTGGCATTGCAATCTGTAAGGCTGCTAAAGGAGATATCTTGCGTAATACTATTAGACATAACGAACAATCTAAGATATTCAGTTGTTACGGCTCAGGACAAAAAGACATAGTTATCTATCGTCGCGAAACTGGAGAGGCTCCTGCGCCCACGCCCACTATCTCTGTCGATCCTGCCGAGTTGTCGTTCCCGGCCGCAGGCGGAGAGGAGACGATCAATGTTACGTTGAAGAACTCGACCGATGCCATTACGGCTGAGTCGGACAACGCACAGTTCACTGTGGCCGTTGCCGGCAACGTTGTCACCGTAACGGCTAAAGCCAACACGACCGATGCAGCAATCAACGGCAATATCACCGTCAAGGCCGGCGCTCTGTCGGCTACGGTTGCGGTTAAACAGAACGGACAGTCGCAGAGCGGTGGCGATACCAAGGGTATCTTTGAATCGATGACCTGCTTCCTGCCGGCATCGGATAACTCTGAGAATGCTGCATATACCTGTACGGTTAACGGCTTCAACGGCTTGAAACTCGGTGCGAGCAAAAAGGCTGGCGTATTCACTTCGGAGGCAGTCGGTGTTTCGGGCGATGCAACTTTCTCGTTCTATGCCGTGGCATGGACAGGCAAGAGCGCTACGCTTTATGTCGCTGTCGACGGTGTGGTCAAAGGATCGTTCAATTTGACTGGCAATACAGGTGCGTCGGAAAATACGCCTTTCACCATTACTTTCTCGGACGATACGGATTATCATTCGATTAACCTGACAGGTCTAACTGCAACTTCGACGATTACTCTGTCGACGAGCGAGTCGCTGTCGGCAGTAAAAGATGAAAGTAGCGGTCGTGCCGTGATTTGCGGTATGCAGCTTCGCTAAAATATCCTTTCTGACATTGCAACTCTCGGCGGGAGTACTCCTGCCGAGAGTTGCTGTCTAAATACCAGTGGCAATATCTGTGTAAAAGAGATTCTCACGTCGCGTTTTTCAACGCTCCTCAGAATGACACAGCGGTGCGGGCGGGGTTAGAGTTCGATTTTTTCGTAGCGGCGGCCGGGGAGTGACCGAACGGCACCTTTAAGTTCGAGTTCCATAAGCAGCTGCGCCAGCTCGCCGGGCTGTAGTCCCGAGGCTTCGGCTAACCGCTCGCGGTCGATCTCGCCGCCGGTGAAGCACGCCAGAAGCGTGGCTTCGGCGGCCGACAGCACGACATCGGTGCCGGCGGCGGCGGCCGTCTCGGGACTTACGCCCGGCGGGCATTGCCACATCAAGTCGTCCAAGATGTCGTCGGCGGTCATGACGAGCCGAGCTTTGTTGTTGCGTATCAGATTGTTGGTGCCGCGGGAGGCATTGTCGGTGACGCGCCCCGGTATGGCCATGACGGTGCGGTCGTAGCTGTCGGCCATGGCAGCCGTAGCGAGCGAGCCGCCTGCCGCGGGCGACTCGACGACAACAAGTCCCTGACTCATAGCGGCTATTATGCGGTTGCGCGCAAGAAAGAACGCGCCGTTTTGGTGTGTCTGCGAGTGCAGTTCGCTGACTATCGCGCCGCCCTTTGCGACGATCTCGTCGGCTAACCGGCGGTGGGGTGCGGGGCTTACGCCGGGCAGGGCATTGGCGACGACGGCGACCGTGCGGGCGCCGTATGCCAATGCGGCGCGGTGACATGCGGCATCGACGCCATAGGCGAGTCCGCTGACGATGCAGAGGTCGGGCAGGCGTTCGGCAAGCTGTCGAACGAGTCGGTCGCAGAGGTATTGCCCCGAGGGCGACATTTCGCGGGTGCCGACCATCGACAGCGTGCGGAGCCGCAGGGCATCGGCGCTGCCGCGGAGATAGAGTATGTGCGGGCGGTCGGGCGCAAGGCGCAGCAGCGGCGGATACTCCTCGTCGGTCGAGGCCACGATGCGTATGTCGTGACGGCGGCAATACTCCGCCTCGCGCTCGGCCGCCCGCATGCCCTCGCGGCGCACGATGCGCCGCGCAACATCGTCGCGCAGAGCGGCTCGCGACGTGAGTTCGTCGTGCGTGGCGGCGAATATCGCATCGGCCGAGCCGAAGCGCTCCAACAGGTGTACCGTGCCCTTCACGCCCAAGCCGGGCGTCATGGTCAATGCAAGATCGAAGACAGTCATAATGCGTGCGGATCGAATAGAGCATAAAGATATACAATTTTTGGCAATTATTGCAACTTTGCACCGCCTCGGATGCACCGGGGCGCGATTGTCTATATTTTGTCGATAAAATAGGGCTGCGAAGTTTGAAATTCGAACGATTATACATACCTTTGTTACCGGACAAGGCTCCCGGCCGGCGGCTGCCGGCAGTGGGATTAAAAGGGAACACCTGTGAAAATCAGGGACTATGCCCGTAGCTGTAAGCTCCATTGAACGTTGTACACTCTTTTGCCACTGTCTCGGACGGGAAGGCGTGCAACGGGAGCGAGTCAGAAGACCTGCCTTGTCGGCGGAGCGTCCATCTTCGGGACAAGGAGAGGCGTTCGGTTATTTTACACGACCAAAATCGAAAGACCCGGTTTGTTTCCCGATATGTCGGGAGAGGGGAGAAACACACCGCCGGCCACGGATCGTAACTATTGACAAAACATAAATTTATAGAGAGACATGGGAATTTCGGACATCTACATCGTCAAGCGCGACGGAAAACGCGAACACTTTTCCGTAGACAAGATCAAACGCGCTGTGAGCAAAGCTTTTCTGTCGGTGGGCGGCTATGCCACCGACGACGACCTGACTCAGATACTGAGCCGCGTACACATATCCGACGGCATGAGCGTCGAGGAGATACAGAACCAAGTGGAGGTGGCTCTCATGGCCGAACGCTACTTTGCCGTGGCAAAGAGCTATATGCTTTATCGCCAGAAACATACAGAGGATCGGGACGACCGCGACAAACTCGAATTTCTGATCAACTACTGCGATGCGTCGAATCCCGCCTCAGGCTCGAAGTACGATGCCAACGCCAATGTCGAGAACAAGAACATAGCCACGCTGATAGGCGAGCTGCCCAAGCAGAACTTCATACGCCTGAATCGCCGCCTGCTGACCGACCGCTTGAAAGAGATGTATGGCAAAGAGCTGTCCGACAAATATATATATCTTTTGAAAAACCACTTCATATACAAGAACGACGAGACTTCGATGGCCAACTACTGCGCCTCGATAACGATGTATCCGTGGCTGTTGGGCGGCACGCTGTCGGTGGGAGGCAACTCGAAGCGGCCGGGCAACCTGAAATCGTTCTGCGGCGGCTTCGTCAACATGGTGTTCATCGTGTCGAGCATGTTGTCGGGAGCCTGCGCCACGCCCGAGTTCCTTATGTATATGAACTACTTCATCGAGCAGGAGTACGGCGAGGACTACTACAAGCGTGCCGACGAGGTGGTCGATCTGTCGGCCAAGCGCCGCACCATCGACAAGATGATAACCGACTGTTTCGAGCAGATCGTATACTCGATCAATCAACCCACCGGCGCGCGCAACTTCCAAGCCGTGTTCTGGAACGTGGCCTACTATGACCGCTACTACTTCGAGTCGCTGTTCGGCGAGTTCATGTTCCCCGACGGCTCGCGCCCGCACTGGGAGTCGCTGTCGTGGCTGCAAAAGCGCTTCATGAAGTGGTTCAATGCCGAGCGGTTGAAAACCGTGCTTACGTTCCCCGTAGAGACAATGGCGCTGCTGACCAAAGACGGCGACGTGATGGACAAGGAGTGGGGCGACTTCACGGCCGAGATGTATGCCGAGGGACACTCGTTCTTCACCTACATAAGCGACAACGCCGACTCGCTGTCGTCGTGCTGCCGCCTGCGCAACGAGATACAGGACAACGGTTTCAGTTATACGTTAGGCGCCGGCGGCGTCTCGACAGGCTCAAAGAGCGTGCTTACGATCAACCTCAACCGCTGCGTGCAGTATGCCGTCAAGAACGGCATGCACTACATGACCTATTTGGAGGATATAGTCGATCTGGTGCACAAGGTGCAGATCGGCTACAACGAAAACCTTAAAAAACTGAAATCAAAGGGCATGCTGCCGCTGTTCGATGCGGGTTACATCAACCTCTCGCGCCAGTATCTCACCATAGGCGTCAACGGTTTGGTCGAGGCGGCCGAGTTCCTCGGCATAAAGATCGACGACAACGACCAGTATGCGGAGTTCGTCGGCAATGTGCTCGGTCTGATAGAGCGTTACAACAGGAAGTACCGCTCGAAAGAGCTGATGTTCAACTGCGAGATGATACCGGCCGAAAACGTGGGCGTGAAACATGCCAAGTGGGATCGCGAGGACGGCTACGTCGTGCCGCGCGACTGCTACAACTCCTATTTCTATGTGGTCGAGGACGAGTCGCTCAACATACTCGACAAGTTCCGCCTGCACGGCCGCAAATATATCGAGCATCTGACGGGCGGATCGGCTCTGCACATGAATCTCGAAGAGCACCTCTCGAAGGAGCAGTACCGCCACCTGCTGCGCGTGGCTGCCGCAGAGGGCTGCAACTACTTCACATTCAACATACCCAACACAGTGTGCAACGATTGCGGCCATATCGACAAACGCTACCTCAAAGAGTGTCCCGCGTGCCATTCGACGCATCTCGACTATCTTACGCGAGTCATAGGCTACATGAAACGCGTGTCGAACTTCTCGGCGGCACGCCAGCAGGAGGCTGCGCGCCGATTCTATGCAAAGGCCGAATAGCGCCGCCATATGGTAAAGTTCTACAACTTCGACATCGTCTTCGCCGAGGTGCCCGACCAAACCACCCTTGCGGTCAACATCTCGGAGTGCCCCAACCGCTGTCCGGGCTGCCACAGTCCGCATCTGATGCAGAGCGTGGGCGAGCCTCTCGACGAGGAGGCTGTCGCCGCGCTTCTGAGGCGTTACGGCAGCGGCGTGACATGCTTCTGCTTCATGGGCGGCGATGCCCGGCCGACGGAGATAGCGGCTCTGTCAGGCGTCGTGCGACGGCTGCACCCCGGCATGCTCACGGCGTGGTACTCGGGTCGCAGCGAGCTGCCCGAGGGTGTCGATCCGCGCTCGTTCGACTACATCAAGCTCGGCGCATACGTCGAGTCGTTGGGCGGACTGTCGTCGCCGACGACCAACCAGCGCATGTATCGCATTACCCCCGAGGGCGACATGGAGGACATCACCGGCCGATTTTGGCGGCAGCGATAGTGCATTATACAGCCTTAACCAACAATGGCGACCCGATCTGCGGGTCGCCATTGTTATCGCGCTTTGGCCGCCACCAGATCATGCGACCGCCTGACAAGCGCCTCGATCTCCCCGTCCGGCATGTCGTCGTTGAAACGGACGCTTATCCAGTGTTTATGACTCATATTGTAGGGTGCATCTACGGCCATGTATCGGGCTTTGAGCTCGTCGATCTGCTCCGGATCGCATTTTATCGTGCATGCGTCGAAGCGGTCGATGTCGAAGAAACAGAAGATCCTGCCCCCGACATAAAATGCCAGAACGGACTGCGCCGCCCGAAATGCCTGAAACGGCATCTTCTCGCTGCTGCCGGGCAGCGACAAGCAAAACTCTCTGAATTGTTCTATGTCCATCCCTCCATTATCAACGCCGTTGCCGCGTATTTTAGTTAGTATGTATGCCGCCTCTGCTGCGACAGCTATCGCGACTGCGGCAGATTGAGCAGCTCCCGATTGTCGAATACGGTCTGCTGTGCCACCTGTTGAAGATACTCGGCCGTCGCGGCATCGAGTCCGGCAGTGTAGTCACTCTGATAGCGCCGTCCGAACAGCGTGGCGAAAAAGACGTTGGCCGCCAAATAGCTGCCAATGGCCGAGGGGTGGAAGCAGTCCTGTTTGTAGAGTTGCAGCGCGGGTCGCTCGCAACGCACCCTCCGCCAAGCCATGCCCACGGGCGCGCACCAAGCGTCGTTGGCGTATGTCATTTCGAGATAAGAGGTTATCAAACGTTGCTGCATGCCCTCGTAGGTGTTTGCAGGCGGGTAGTCGTCGATGTGTTTGCGATTGCCGTATTTGTGCCCCCACGTCATGTAGAACACTACGTGCGCATCGGGCGATGCCGCATGTATGAGGCTGTCAAGCTCCCGCGCCGCGGGGTAGACCTCGCGAGCCACCTTTTCGGTCTGCAAGGCGGGTATCGTGCTTTGCTCCTGCAACACGACGTAGTCCCAGCCTCCGCTGGCCAAGGTGTCTTTCAGACGGCGGTTTTTAAGGTGTCCCGACCACCTCTCTCCGCCCTTGGTGAGCTTCGCATACGAGAGTTTTATCTTTTGCGTCTGGGCTATCTGCTGCACCATGGCGGGCAGATCGTTGTAATATGTGAAGCTGTTGCCCACCCACAGAATCCTCAACGAATCCCGTTCGGCGGTCTGCGCCCCGCTCTGCGCCTGCACGAACAGCGGCATGACCAGCACGGCGACCGATAGGAAAAAACGATACATATTCATAGGTTTTGAATCAGTTAATCACACAAACCATATACTTTTGCATGTGTATATTCCATATTAGCAGTCAGCTTATATTTTATAAACAACTATTCACTATATCTAAATCTAAAAAGGATAATCATGCTGCATTGTATATCTGTACCAATTTTGTTTTTATGTCGTTGAATGACAATCTTGTACTGAGATCTGTTGTCAATCCTGTGTTTATCACATATATAAACGATTCTTTTCTATAATACTTATCTCCAAACCGCAATAAAGAATTCTCTATGGTATCAGCTTTAGCCAATAGGCAAATCAACTGATAATCCTTATTGACTTGCTGAGTCTTATTGTTGGGATGAGCCTTTGTATTATGTTGCGTCGCCGTTAGCAAAATCAAATTCTCAACATAGTGTGCTATCTGAGGGAATTGTGATTTTGGGAATATGTGATGAACCTGTGTCGCTTCACCGTTCCCCCAACTATCATTTACCTCACTTACTGTATGTATCTTTCTTATCAAAGCAATGGCTTTCTGTACATAATAAGAGTTAATAGCCTCTTGCTTTTCTATCTTATCAGGAGTCATTGCCTCTTGACGAGTTACGGTTTTATCCTTGTCCATATCTCGCCAATTTTTCTTGTTATACATCAAATCAGAATAATAGATAATCTTCCCATTGCTACCGTGCAAATGATGTTCGACTGCATACACATTAAACGCTTTATGAAACATACGCCTAATATCCAGTCGTGAATGCGATGGGGTATTGCCGTTGATTAAGCGATAATATCTATCATATATTTCATCCCTTGCTGCAACAGGATTAGCAACACTGTCCTTTGCATATTTTTCAAAGTATCTCATAAAACCACTATCCGACATAACTTTCATAAAGTAACAGTACAAGAAATTGTATGCATTTATATCCTTGCGTGAGATATAATCCAACAAGTCCTCATTGGCAACAGAGAATGTCAATACCCCATCAACCATTTCAACATTAAGGATATGAGCATATGCCAAAAGTTTCAACGGTTGAGACAACACCTTGTTGTATTCGTTGTATGCTTTCTTATCGTTTGCCCACGGTTTGTTAAAAATAACTCTTGTATTTTGAATAAAATACTGAGTATTCCACACATCGTTTATTGCAAAAACGGGCTTAGTTGCAATTAAATTCATAACACAATCTGCCATAAAGCATACAATATCGGGAGTGCACTTTTGATCCACAAATCTTGCATCGTGAGATTTGCGTATATCCAAATCAAATTGGCTAAGATATTCATTGATTATATTTCTCATACCATTTGTTGTTTGAGTTTCCCAAAAAAGAAAACAGAGTTATTATCAATGTTAAGCGATCGTGTCCCTAAATTACGGGCAATAGCATAAAATCTTGTGAAGCTATCAGTTGCGTAGAATGCCAAATCTTCATTTGTTACGATGTCTTCATCCTTTGCCAACGTAAGAATTGCAACAGAACCGTCAGCAATGCATCCTTTGGGCAAGAAGCAGGCACGAGGGTTGTATGTTAAATTAGGGAGTAAAACACAGTTTGCTTGATTTAAATATTTTGCAACATCTAATCCCTCTATATTATCAATATAACAATCATAATTTGGAATATTGACAATTTCATTGTTGCCGATATTTCGAGATTTAAGCACTCTGATTCTACCATTATTCTTTGTAATGGATTTGGTTATAACCCTATCCCTATAAGCCTTGAATACATTAAATTCCATTTTATCTACTACCTCATCAAAAGCCTTGTTACGATAAATTATCCAATATGGGAATCTTTCGTCTGTCAGGTATGCTTGCTGATGGCACTTCACTTCATCAGTAATATAGGACTCTACGAATGTATTGTGAGGCTTCTTTTGGGTATCAAGGATAAAGCAGACGGTTTCAATCTTTACCCCTTTGAACCCTTTTTCGCCAAAATCAATTATGCGAGATATTCTTTTCTCTTTCATCAATGTTCGAGTTACATCAAACTCAGGGGCATTTATTAAGCTCTTGGGGACAATCAGTGATACTACATTGCCAATTCTCATTGCTTTTTCGATGAAGAATGAGAATATATTATTGGTATCCTTGTTGGATGCACCAATCTTGTATTTAGCCAACAACAGTTTCTCTTTTGTTAGTTTCTTGTATGGAGGGTTTCCGACAACAATGTCATATTTTTTGTCGAAGTTATGTAGCAAAAAGTCGGCATTGATATAGTTTATATGAATGTTATTAGGCACATTAATCTTTGCAACCAGCTCTCTCAATATTTCTAAGCTGTTCGCATCAATATCCACCACATCAATATTAACTGATTGCACATTCGCGTATTTCAATATAAGAGCAGGTAGAAAATTACCCACACCTATTGACGGTTCCAAAATATTTAACCCTGTATAGTTCTTGGCATCAGGCAGGCTCTTGACTATGGCGTAGCATATATCCTGTCTTGTATAGTATGCCGCATTGTCTTCTCTTTGAGCATTTGCCAACTCAGCAATTTTAGACAATTCCGCAAACCCATAGTGACTATTATTCCTAATGTAGTCCACTAAACAGGAATGCGTCGCCAACTTCTTCTTGCTTATCAAAACCTTTATATTCTGTTCAGACAAAGTCGGATTACATAAAACTTTACGAACCTTAGCTGCGATTTGTTTAAATATAATAGTGGGGACAGCCTCACCTAAATTCTGACGGATATTCATCTCCTCTTTTTTCAAGAACGCCTCTTTCTCTTTCAATGACATCTTATTCAACTCATCAAAAGGGATATCGCTCCAATTAAAAGAAGACGGGACAGACATCATTAGCATAACCTCTCTAATACTGAACACTCTGTTATCAATAGGATGAACCGTGTTTTGACTTGCCATAATGTCATTCCGGGTGTGAATGCATGGAGCTACCTTATCCCAATACTGGCGAGTATATTTATCTCCATTCTTACGGGCATTATACACAACAACACCATTCTTTACGTGATGAGGGATCTTCGTAATATCTGTATTGTCAAATGCCGATTGCCCTTCTTTAATATCTGCAATCCAAGGCTCCATACGAGGAGGGTATTTCCGGAAATTATGATAAATATCATTTTCTGAAATTTCACCCATCTTCTTTAACGGCGGTAAATGACCAATAATCTGTCTTAATGTTCTTTCTGGCTGCTTATCGGGAAATATATCGTATGGCGTAACCTCTTTCAAATCTTTACGAACACCGATAACCAATGTTCTGGTTCGGCTTGATGGATTGCCATAATCTTTGAAGTTTACAACTTGATATAGAATATTATATGTACCAGACAAGTTTGCCTCAATGGCTTCTCTAATAGACTTGTCTTGACCATCAACGTCGGTACATACAGATGTAAGGAACGCTCTTACATTCTCAAATATAAAGAATTTGGGCTTAATCTGTTGAGTCATCTTTACAGACTCTACAACCAATGAATTACGTTTCAGTTCATCTTTCTTCTTATGGTTAGCCACAGACATGCCTTGACAAGGAGGTGTCGCAATCAACACATCCAAATCGGTTATATTAAAACCCCTTTCCCACATTGCCAACTCCGCAAAAACCTTATCTTTTGTTTCTTGCGCAGTCATATCACCACAGATATATCCGCTGTTATAAACACACTTCTGATTGAATTTCTGTATTTTCAATCGTCGTTCTAACAACTCAACAGTAGCTACACAATAGAACCCCTCTTCCTTAAAGCCATAGCATCCAACACCGGCACTGCTGAATAGGCTGACATATGTCCTCAATCCATATGCAGAACATCGATCTGCCAATAGCATTTCGGGCACCTCTAACTTTGGGTATAATTTCACTTTCGCCATATCAACCTATTCTTCTTAAATTTTCCGCAGCCATTAAAAGTGCTTCTGATGCAACAACGTACTCGTCAGAGACCATATCAGTTACTTTATCGGCAAGCCACAATGTAAGAAGGTCTCTCATTTCTACGTGAAACATCTCTGACAATATCGCAACTTGCTCTTTCTTGGCTCTGCGTTCACCTTTTTCTATCTTACAATATGTTGCAGTGTCTATATCAAGAGCTGTCGCAATCTGTCTTTGAGGCATTTGATTTTGAATGCGCAACTCTTTTATTTTATCTGTAAACAGCATATTACCTTTTTTTGTCTTGACATTATTTGGCAAAGATAGCGAATTTTGTCCATTTTTTATACGGTATACCCAATAAAAATTTTACAATGGAATGTTTTAGATATAAACTATGTGAGTACCGGATATTATCCTTGTTCTGCAAATGTGTTGCTTGAGAGCAATTCAAGGCAAAACGCAACAATTAGCATAATTGTCAAATCGTTACCTCAGAAATAGGCGATCTTTCCAAATTCCTTTGTATAAGGAGCAAACAAAAGTTCTCTAAAATTAGAAAAAATATATCGTTTTGCGAACACAAATTTGGGAAATATGATATTTTTGCGCCGAAATTTGATTGAAACAATGGTGAAGAGACTCTTTAAAAAGTATGTTGTGGACGCCCTGAGTCACATGGCTCTGGGTCTGTTCTGCTCGCTGATTCTCGGTCTTATCATAGGGCAGCTGGCCAAGATCGAGGCATTGGATTTCCTCTCGTTCATAGCCGACTCCCTGTCGGCTTCGTCGCCGCTTGTCGGCGCATGTATCGGCTTGGCGATAGCCTACGGGTTGCAGTGTCCGCTGTTGGTCAACATATCGTCGGCCATAGTCGGGGCGTTAGGCTACACCTTCGGCGGCCCGGTAGGGTCGTATCTCTCGGTGATAGCGGGTGCGGAGATCGGCTCGCTCGTATCGAAACGCACGCCCGTCGACATCATCGCAACGCCCATGGCGACAATCGTCGCGGGCGGACTCGTCGCCAAATACTGCTGTTCGCCGATCAACGATCTGATGTTGCAGTTGGGCGAGTTGATCAACAATGCCACGACGTTAAGCCCGTTCCTTATGGGTGTCGCCGTCGCCGTTTTGGTGGGTTGCGCGCTGACGCTGCCCATAAGTTCGGTGGCGATATGCGTCATGCTCGGCATCGACGGACTGGCGGCCGGAGCCGCCACGGCGGGATGCTGCGCCCAGATGATAGGCTTCGCTGTCATCAGTTTCTCGGACAACGGCATCGGCGGGCTGCTCTCGCAGGGCTTGGGTACATCGATGTTGCAGATAGGCAACATAGCCCGCAAACCCGTGATATGGCTTGCACCCACACTCGCCTCGGCCATACTCGGCCCCGTATCGACCGTGTGGCTCCACATGACCAACAACGCTTTGGGCGCCGGCATGGGCACGGCCGGACTGGTGGGTCCCTTGGCCGCCTACGCCACCATGAGTGAGACCGTGCCGACGGGTCTGCTCATCACCCAGATCACAGGACTTTACTTCGTGGCTCCGGCCTTGATATCGCTCGCCATACACTTCGCCATGAAACGCGCGGGCTGGGTCAAACCCGGCGACATGAAGATCGGATAGGGGCGTTTCCGCCTGCCGGGGCGGGAAAAATTTTTGGTTCACCCTCGAAACCCGGCGGAGACGGGGATGAAGAGATTGCCACGCCTCGTTACACTCGGCTCGCAATGACAGTTTACAACGCCCCTCCTTGTCACTCCGAGGAGCGTGCTTTGCACGCGACGTGGGAGTCTCTGCACTCGGCAATGACAGTGGAAATAGTCGTCCCCAACCAGATTCTTCGTCGGCCTGCGGCCTCCTCAGAATGACAGTGTGCAACACCCCTCCTTGTCACTTCGAGGAGCGTGCTTTGCACGCGACGTGGGAGTCTCTGCACTCGACAATGACGGGGGAAAAATTAGTCCACAAAAATAATCTACCAACCCCTTATTGCACCTGATCAGAACATT
>CAZEXJ010000179.1:0-7052 GCA_964516585.1 uncultured Alistipes sp. | reverse complement strand
TCGGCGGTTTCACCACCGGCCGCAAGGAGATAATCGACATGCTGCGTCAGCGTTCGCGCCCCTATCTCTTCTCAAATTCACTGCCGCCCGCTGTCGTAGGCGCGGGAATCGAAATGTTCCGCATGCTCGAAGAGAGCAACGAGCTGCACGATCGTTTGGTGGCCAACGTCGAGCACTTCCGCACGAAGATGATCGCCGCAGGTTTCGACATCAAACCCACGCAGTCGGCCATTTGCGCCGTGATGCTGTACGATGCCAAACTCTCGCAGGACTTCGCGGCGAAGTTGCAGGAGTTGGGAGTGTTCGTTACGGGATTCTACTATCCGGTGGTTCCGAAGGGTCAGGCGCGCATACGCGTGCAGGTATCGGCCGGACACACCACCGAGCAGCTCGACCGCTGCGTCGAGGCCTTTGTCAAAGCGGGCAAGGAACTTGGTGTGCTTAAATAAAATAATAAAAACGCGAAACACATGTACACAGGCAGAGGAAACACGATCGATCGCATAGATCGCAAGATATTGAAGTTTCTCATAAAGAATGCACGTATGCCGTTTTTGGAGATAGCCCGCGAGTGCGGCGTGTCGGGAGCGGCCATACATCAACGCATCAAGAAGTTGGAGCAGTCGGGCATAATCCTCGGCAGCCGGCTCATAGTCGACCCCAAGACGTTGGGATTCGACGTCTGCGCATTCATCTCGATCCGCATACAGGATCCCACGCTGCAATCGCAGACGGTGGTGGAGTTGAAGAAGATCCCCGAGATCGTCGAGTGCCACTACATCACCGGCACCTACAACATCATGGTGAAGCTCTACTGTTTGGACAACGAACATCTGATGCGCACGATATTCGACCACGTGCTGCGCATACCGGGCGTGTCAGACACGCAGACCTACATCTCGCTCAGCGAGACTTTCCAGAGACAGGTCTTCGTCGACTGTCTCAACGAATAACCCCGCGGCGGCCGAACGGCCGCACGCAATCGGCACTCGCAAACGGGGCGTACTCGGCAGTACGGCTTGTTTGCGATTGTCCGATATATGTCACCGCGATGTCTAACAAGCAACACATTCGATTATGTCGGTCATAAGACTCACAAAGGAGTTCTCGTTCGAAGCCGCCCACATGTTGGAGGGTTACGACGGCCCGTGCCGCGAGATACACGGCCACTCCTACAAACTGTTGGTCACTGTCAAGGGAGAGCCATGCCCCGACGATTCGTCGCCCAAACATGGCATGGTCATGGACTTCGGCATGCTCAAACGCATCGTCGGCGAACAGATCGTCGACAAGATGGACCACGCGTTCGTCATGCGCGACACATTGCAGAGCGAACAGCTCTACGCCACGCTCAAAGAGAGGTTCTCGAAGATCGTGTTAGTCGACTACCAGCCCACGTGCGAAAACATGCTCGCCGACTTCGCCGAACGGCTTCTGGGCGCCCTGCCCGACAGCGTGGAGCTTCACTCGCTGCGCCTGCACGAAACGGCTTCGTCGTATGCCGAATGGTATGCCGAAGACAACTTCTGACACACTCGCCACATCCGCACGCCGGCCTTCGTACAACAGCGATGCAGGCCGATAACGCCTTTGTCCAACCCACATCAAACCGCGCCGCGATCCGGCGATAGAGAACATTATGGAAAAACTGTTTCTGATCGATGCCTACGCGTTGATATTCAAATATTACTACGCCTTCATGGGGCGCCCGATGCGCAATCGCGACGGGTTGAACACATCGGTCGTGTTCGGCTTTACCAAGTTTCTGCGCGACATACTGCGCCGCGAACATCCCGATCTGATAGGCGTGGCGTTCGACCCTCCCGGCGGCTCGTTCCGCCGCGACATATACCCCGAATACAAGGCCAACCGTCCGGCCACGCCCGAGGATATCATCATCTCGGTGCCCTATGTCAAACGGCTGCTCTCGGCCATGTGCATACCAATATTGGAGGTTGAGGGCTACGAGGCCGACGATGTGATCGGCACGCTCGCCCACAAGGGTGTCGAAGCCGGTTACGAGGTCTACATGGTCACGCCCGACAAGGACTACGGGCAATTGGTCAGAGAGCATTGCTCGATATACAAACAGAAGGGCGAAAACATCGAGATCGTCGACTGCGCCAAGATACGCGAGCACTACGGCTTCGACGACCCGGCATTGGTGCGCGACGTGCTGGCATTGTGGGGCGACGCGTCGGACAATATCCCCGGCGTTGCGGGCATAGGCGAAAAAGGAGCCTGCAAACTCGTGTCGCAGTGGGGCGATGTGGAGAACATAATCCGCAATGCCGACAAGATAGGCGGCAAAACCGGACGCAGCATAGCCGACTCGGTCGAGACGCTCCGACGCGCCAAGGCGCTGACAACCATCGTGCTCGACGTGCCGATAGAGTTCCGTGCCGACGAACTCGCCATGTGCAGCCCCGACTATACGGCTCTGCGCGCCCTTTATGCCGAGTTGAACTTCTCGTCGTTCCTGCACGATCTGCAAAACGTCGCCCCCATAGAGGAGCCGACCGACGCTCCGCGACAGGCCGAGCAGATACAGTTGGCCGAAGTGGCACGCGCCAAGTCGGCCGCCAAGCGCAAGGCTGCCATGCAGGGACAGGGCGATCTGTTCTCGGCGATGACCGCCGGGAGCACACCGCAGGACACCGCGACCGAAACGGCCGCCGCTGAGGCCGCCGCTGCGCCGCAACATGACCTGCCGGCCGGACAGAGCGCCGAGGCTGCAACTCCCGCTGCTCCCGCTGCTCCCGCCGCTTGCGCAATGCCTGCTACGCCCGCTGCTCCGGCTACGGCCGACACTACACCGCACGACTACCGCATAGTCCGCACGGCCGACGAGCTGCGCACGCTCGTCGGAGAGCTGATGAGCAGCCGCGAGGTGTGCTTCGATACCGAAACGACAGGTCTCGACATATTCTGCGACCGCATCATAGGGGTGTCGTTCGCCGTGCGGCCGCACGAGGCGTGGTACATACCCGTCGGGCAGGCCGATGCGGCGCAATATGCCGACATCATGCGGCCGCTGTTCGAGTCGGAGTCGATAGACAAGATAGGGCAGAACATCAAGTTCGACATGATGATGCTCCGCGGCATGGGCATAGAGGTTCGCGGGCGCAAGTTCGACACGATGATAATGCACTACCTGCTCGACCCCGAATCGCGCCACAACATGGATTACCTGTCGGAGCGCTACCTCAACTATCTGCCCATATCGATCGAGACACTCATCGGCAAGGGGGTCAGGCAGCTGACAATGGATATGGTGGGCGTCGAGCGCGTGGCCGAATATGCCGCCGAGGACGCCGACGTAACGCTGCAACTCAAACATGCGCTCTATCCCGAATTGGAGCGATTGGGCTTGACCACGCTCTACCACGACATAGAGGAGCCGATGATCGACGTGCTGACCGACATAGAGATGGCCGGCGTAAGGATCGACTCGCGCGCATTGGCCGACTACGCCGTCGAGTTGACGGCCATGCTGTCGCGCTTGGAGGGCGAGATACGCGCCATGGCCGGCGAACCGGCACTCAACATCAACTCCGCACGCCAGTTGGGCGAGGTGCTCTTCGCCAAGATGCGCATCACCGACAAGCCCAAGATGACGCGCACCAAACAGTTCTCCACCGAGGAGGAGTATTTGCAGGGCTTCGCGCACGAGCACGAAATAGTGAGCAAGGTGTTGGAGTATCGCGGCGTGAAGAAACTGCTGTCGACCTACGTCGAGGCTCTGCCGCAATTGGTCAACCGCCGCACGGGACGCATACACACCTCGTTCAATCAGGCCGTAACGGCCACAGGACGCCTCTCGTCGACCAATCCCAACCTGCAAAACATACCCATACGCGACGCGTTGGGCAAACCCATACGCGCAGCCTTCATCGCCTCCGACGACGATCATGTGCTGCTCTCGGCCGACTACTCGCAGATAGAGTTGCGGCTGATGGCGCACCTGAGCGGCGACAAGGCGTTGATCGATGCATTCATCGGCGGCGAGGATATTCACGCCGCAACCGCAGCACGACTCTTTCACAAGGAGATAAAAGATGTGACGCCCGAGGAGCGGCGCAAGGCCAAGACGGCCAACTTCGGCATCATCTACGGCATATCGTCGTTCGGGCTTAGCCAGCGCCTCGACATACCGCGCAAAGAGGCAAAAACAATTATAGACGGATACTTTGAATCGTATCCCGACGTTAAGAGATATATGGAACATGTCGTCGAAGAGGCCAAGCAGCGCGGCTATGTCGCCACTATTTTCGGCCGCCGCCGCATGCTCAACGACATAGCCTCGCGCAACGCCGTGGCACGCGGACTTGCCGAGCGCAACGCCATAAACGCCCCGATTCAGGGATCGGCAGCCGACATCATGAAGATAGCCATGGTGGAGATACGCCGCCGCTTCCGCGAGGAGGGCATACGCTCGAAAATGATACTTCAGGTACACGACGAAGTGGTCGTAGATACGCTGCGCAGCGAACTCGACGACGTGCGGCGCATCGTGCGCGAGTCGATGGAGGGTGCCGCCACACTGCGCGTACCGCTCGTATCCGACAGCGGAGAGGGCGGCAACTGGCTCGAAGCGCATTGACGGGCAGATGATTAAGCCAATATAATATATGGATACGAACAATATGAAATTTTCGAAGATTTTTTGGCCTGCGATGACGGCTGTCATCATAGGCATGGTCATATCGGCCGTAGTGTGGTTCTGCATAGGGACATCCATACTCTCCTCCCTCAGTCTGAAACCCCTCAAAGTCGATAGCAACTCGATTCTGATGATCGACCTTGCCGAGGACATCGTAGATTCGCCGCGCATATCGCTGATAGGAGAATTCGACCCGAGTACGATGAGCCTGTCCAATCCTCCCATTACGCTGCTCGAAGCATTAGGAGCCATAGAGTATGCCGCTGTCGACGACAACATAGCCGGTATCTGCATCAACCCCGTGGGAACGGGCGCCGTATCGGCCGCCACGCTCGAAGAGCTGCGCAGTGCGATCGAGAGATTCAAGCTCTCGGGCAAGTTCGTCGTGGCCTACAACGACTCCTACACGCAGGGCGAATACTATATAGCCTCGGTGGCCGATGCCGTTTACATCGAGCCTCAGGGAGAGTTGGAGTGGCGCGGCATAGCGATCAACGTGCCCTTCTTCCGCGGACTGTTGGATAGACTGAACATTCGCGCAGAGGTGTTCCGCCCGACGGCCTGCCGCTACAAGAGCGCCGTCGAGCCGTACATCATGACACGCATGTCCGACGAGAACCGCGCGCAGAACAAGGCTCTGGCCGAATCGGTATGGCAAACGATAGTCGACGACGTGGCACGTTCGCGCGAACTCACCGCCGACGAGCTGAATGCCGCCGCCGACAAACTCTCGGCCATGATGCCCGCCGACGCCGTGCGGCTCGGATTAATCGACGAGGCGATCTACGAGGACGAAATGGAGGTGGTCTACGACTGCTACGGGGTTAAGGCCGGAGCAAACGGGCTGCACAACAAAATACCGCTCGGCATATATATATCGACACTCGCCGCAGGCGGAGCCTCGAATAGCAACAAAGTGGCCGTCATCTATGCCGACGGACAGATCGTCGACGGCGACATGGAGGCCGACGACTACATCTTCGGCACGACGCTGGCCGACAAACTGCGCACGGCACGTCTCGACGAGCAGACCAAGGCCGTCGTGCTGCGCGTCAACTCACCCGGCGGCTCGGCTCTGGCCTCCGATGTTGTATGGCGCGAAATGGAGCTGCTGCGCGACAGCAAACCCGTCGTGGTGTCGATGGGTGCATACGCCGCCAGCGGAGGATACTACATATCGGCTCCGGCCGACGTCATCCTTGCCGACCGGCTCACCATCACGGGTTCGATAGGCGTCTACGGCATAATGTTCAACATAGGCAGCGCCCTGTCGTCGAAACTGGGCATAACCTTCGACGGCGTGGCGACCAACACCGCCGCCGACATGAGTATGCTGCACGAACTGAACGCCACGCAGCGCGCCGCCATAACCAAGAGCGTCGACAAGGTATACGACACCTTCACTCGCCTCGTGGCCGAGGGGCGCAACCTCCCGCTCGACAAAGTGTTGGAGATCGCCGGCGGCAGAGTGTACAGCGGCAGCGACGCCGTTGAAATAGGCCTTGCCGACGCCAACGGAGGACTGTCGGATGCCATAGCCGTCGCGGCCGACAAGGCCGGCATAGCCGACAACTTCACCATATACGAGTTCGTCACCCCGCCGTCGGATTTGGAAATGCTGATCGACTTGTTCACCTCGCAGGTCGCCGTATCGGGCGGCATCGGCCGACTCTCGCAATCGCAGTTCGCGACACTGCGGCGATTCATCGAGGAGAACCCCTTCATCGCCACCGACAACGGCATACAGGCCGTCATGCCGCAGCGCATAGAGTTCATGCAGCGATAACGATAGCGGCTCGACACAGCATAGTACATCGGCGCAGGCGTTACAAGCCTGCGCCGATGTGCTGTTTCCAAGGAGTGCGCTTGCAGCTTGATACATCACTCCGAGTGACGTGCTTTGAACACTCTGCCTGTCCCTGCGAGGAATGTGCTTTGTTCATCCGGTATGTCATTCTGAGGAGCGTTTGAAAAACGCGACGTGAAAATATCATTTTTTCTGTGTCATTCTGAGGAGGCCGCATGCGGCCGACGTGAGAATCTCATTTGGGGAAGATTACTCCCACAGCCATGTCGAGTGTTGAGACTCCCACGGTCGAAGCTGCGCTTCTCCCTCGGAGTGACAGACAACACAGAGACTCCCACGTCGCGCTTCGCGCTCCTCGGAGTGACATGGCGAGGCGCTACGACTTGTCATTGCGAGCCGAGCGCAGCGAGGCGTGGCAATCTCTTTATTCCCGTCTCCACAGGGTTTTGAGGGTGAACCTATTTTTGTCGGTTCTTATTTCAGACATTCTTTCAATTTCAAACGTATAACCCTCAAATCATCTTCCTCATTTCTAATAATTTTCTTGTTTTTATCAAACTTAAAATCACTGTATGAAATAAT
>CAZEXJ010000178.1:0-3876 GCA_964516585.1 uncultured Alistipes sp. | reverse complement strand
CAGTTCGTCTGCTACGATGAGCGCATAGGAACCCGAAACGATATTCTCGCCGTAGATATAGATTTCGGCGGAATCCTCCGACGTAAAGCCCTGAGGCTTATATTTGTCGGTGATGTTGATGCCGCACGAGATTACGACGGGTTGTTCGTCGCCTGCTGCGACATAGCCGAACGAAATCATTTCATAGCCCTGCAACGCATTTTCTTGGTTGTAGATGTTGGCGATCATCGTGTAAACGCCCGTATTTTCGAATTGTGCGGTCAGAACGCCCGTTTCGGTAAGTTCTTTGGCCGATTCGATCTTGCCGGCATCGATATCGCTCGAATAATTGTTGGCCTGCGCTCCGTTCAGCGAACCTTCGAAGAACGCATATTTCACTTTGGCGACGTCGGTGCCGAATTCGGCTGCAATGTCGATGTTGCCGTTTTCGGGTTCACTGGCCTCCAGCTTCAGCGAATAGTCGACAACTTGATCCTGGCAGATTTCCAACCGGAAAGCACCGTTTCCATTTGCTTTATATAGACCTCCGTTTTGGTAGTCAGCCATTGCAACCAACAAAGCATCGGTAGGGAAAACGATCGCCCCATTCTCGATTTTACCGTAATATTCGTCGGGAGCGCCTTTGCTCGGGTCCTGAAGATACAGATAGGCTATACTGGAGATGTAGAAATCGCCATAACCCCAGTCCATACCCATTTTCTGCTGACGGATGAATACTTTCTGCGGATTGGTGGCATCGATTTCGATATTCACGCCATCCTCATAATCGCCCGGATCGTTATAGGGATACCCAGCGCCGTAAGGCTCGACCATACGATAGAGACCGGCTAGACCATGCTCGCCATTGGGATAGTCTTCGTCGATCGTATCCTCACGTACTTCGACTTTAACCGGATAAGTTGTTCCTACCGGTACATTGAAGATTGTGGTTACAATATCATCAGTATACCATTCGTAGCCTTGATAAGGTTCGCCGTCGTAAATGATCGTCTTTTCAGCATCGACCGTGATCCACTTGGCACGCATGATCGAGAATTTCATGAAGGCCGGTTTGCCGAAATAAGGCGATACGTATTGCGGATCGGTTACGCGGATGACACATTCGTAGGGTGTGCCGAGGGCCGCATTCGGGAAATCGACCGTGAAAGTCGTTTCCGTCTGGCCTTCGGCGAATTGGATCTCCGAGGCCGTGAAGATGCCCTCTTCCGAGGCAACGATTTCGACCGGAACCGTGATGGCATCCTTGTCGTTGTTACGCATAGCTATGAATTCCAGCGAAGTGGGATCATTCTTTGGGTCTAACGTCAGATCCGCTGCATTCTCCTGCGAGGGGAAATAGACGTTGTAGCAGTTTTCGAGCTCGGCGGGCGACGGTTCCCGCGTCGCTTCGTCTTCGCTACAAGCTGCGAAAGCAGTAGCGGCCAAGAACAAGAACAGATATTTTTTCATATTTCAGTTTCTTTTGAAGTTGTACATCAGCGTTAGTCGGTTACACCGTCCTGCAGCGTGGGGTTCTGATCCATTTTCGGATAGTCGCCGCCGTTGTTGTTGTCATCTTCCGAAATACCGCCGTTGGCATTGATCTCCGAGCGCGGAATACGGCACAGGAAGATCGGGTCTTCAGCCGGTATGTTGAAGCGGAACGCATCGGGGAAGTTCGATTCATCTTTCGTGGCACCGTGGAAGCGTACGAGCGGCTTCTTCAGACGCATCAAGTCGTTCGCTGCGAAACCTTCGCCCCACAGTTCGACGCGGCGCTGGAACCATACGGCATTCTGGAAATCGGTCGCGGACGCAGCGGTGCATGTATAGGCCGGATTGCGGTACGTTTTCACGAAGCTCTCCAGCAACTGTTTGCCACCGGCCAGATCGCCGCTCATGCCCGTAGCCTCGGCCTGGATCAGCAGCATCTCTTCGACACGCATCAGCGGCCAGTCGCCGGCATTGACCGTACTGCCTACGACATCGGCTTCGGGGCCGAACTTGACGTTCGTGTAGGGATAGAACGGTTGTTTTTGTTCGGCGATCGTCAACGGGCCGATCGGCGATTGACCGTTCCACGTGAGGTCGTTGATCAGCGGCGATTCGAGATTTTCATCGACCCACCAGCCTTTGCGGCAGTCGGTAACGGGAATCTTCTTGTAGAGTTCGACATTGCAACGTGCATAGCAACCTTGCCCCGAGCCATAACCTTTATTGAGTGAACCGACCCAGCTCTGCCATGTGTGATAACCTGTACTGATCAGATCGCTCTCGTTGATGATGCAACCCCAAATCCAGGCGTGATGCGTACCGTCCTGGAAGGTCGGGCGAGCCAATTCATCCGGTGTGTATGGCGTGTAGCCGGCCATGGCTTTGGCGGCATCGGCAGCCGCTTCGCTCCAATTGTTCATCACCAGATTGACACGGGCACGGATACCGTAAGCCACTTGCTGGTCGATCGTCGATTTGTTGGGACGCTGGAAGCCTTCCAACAACGTGATTGCCTCGGTGAGGTCTTTCTGAATCTGTTCGTAAACCGAACCGACCGAAGCCCGGGGATTGTTGGCCGCTTCATCGGCTGTCATATTGTCTAATACGACAGGAATCGAAGGCAGGTCTTCATGTCCTTTGTATGTTAGCTGGAAACGCTGCACGAGGCCGAAAAGAGCGAAAGCACGTGCGCTGAGCGCCTGACCGCGATAGTACTTCAAGGTCTGATTGTCCGTATCGGCCGGAATGGCTTTCAGAATGTCGTTAGCCGCTTTCAGATAGTCGTAATAGAACGTCCACTCGACGTAAGGTACGATATAACCTGGGTCGCGGTCGGTATAGTTGCAAGCCACGGAGTACCAGTTATAATCGTTGTCCGCACAAACCATATCGGGACCGTTGTAGTCGTTGGCGATGCAGACCGAAGGGTAACCGAAGTCGATCGCATAGTACTCCGAACCACCTACACTAAACTGCTCGAACATCGTCGATGCGAGGTTTGCCACATCGGCCGCGATACGTTCGGGCTTCATCTCGACGACTTCCTCTTTCTGGGTCTCCGTTACCGTACCGCCTTCGGGCAGCGTATCGATTTCGCAAGCCGCGAAGAAAGTTGCAACGGCGAAAAGCGATGCTATTTTAATGATTATTTTCATATTCTGTCGTTTTTATCAATTAGAACGTGATATTTACACCGCCCGACAGCGTGCGCAATGCCGAGTAGTTGAAAGCGCCGATGTCGCCCGTACCGCCGAAACTCTGACGCGGGTCGAGACCCTTGCGTTTCGAGAATACGGCTACGTTGTCGGCCGAGAAATAGATGCGGATCGAACCCATGTGTATTTTGGACGTCCATTTTTTCGGCAGCGTATAGCCGACCGTAATGTTGTTCAAGCTCAAGTAGTTCGAGCTGGTCAATTCGCGCGACGAACGGTGTTCGTAGGTAACATCCGAAGCATTCAGACGCGGCACATCCGTATTGGGATTTTCAGGCGTCCATGCTTTGAGAATATCGACGTGCCAGTTCGTACCCAGACAATCGCCCGAGTGCATCAAGTCGAGGTAGCTTCGGTCGTAGATTTTACCGCCGAACTGATAGGAGAACTGTGCCGAAATATCGACGCCATAGAACGAGAACTGCGTACCGAAACCGCCATAGAGGTCGGGCAGCGTCGTGCCGAGATCGCTCTGTTTGGCCGAATTGTAGTTGGTGATCTTCGTGAAGTCGCCGTTGTCGGGATCCTTGTAGTAAAGAGCTTCACCCGTGTTGGGATCGACACCGGCATATACCACGTAGTAGGCATCGTACAACGTACCGCCTTCGCGGATAATACGCTGCGAACCGCGGATGCCGTTTTCCGCAACATTGCTCGACAGTTCAAGCACTTTGTTTTTCAGATGCGT
>CAZEXJ010000177.1:0-8649 GCA_964516585.1 uncultured Alistipes sp. | reverse complement strand
AAAAGATTTTTTTGGAAACAGGTTGTCACAAATAAAAAAATTTACGTATTTTTGCTCGTTCGTTGACATAGCGCGGCGGACGAAAGATTGTTGTATAGAGCATAAATAGCTCTCCTAAAATTTTATTTATGAAACACTTGTTTCTTCAGGTGCTATTGCTGTTCACTGTTGTGGGCGGACTGTATGCACAGGTTACGACCTCATCGATAAGCGGTCGTATTACGGACGAAGAGTCCAATCCGTTGATCGGCGTAAGCGTTGCAGCCGTTCATCAAAGCTCTGGCACGCGATACGGCGTGGCCACCGATTCCTCGGGACAATACACCATTACGGGTATGCGCGTAGGCGGTCCATACGTCGTGACGATCAGCTATGTAGGCTACACTACTGTGGAAGTGGGCGACATAGAGCTGCTGCTCGGCGAGAACCGGAGAATCGATGCGCAGATGAAACAGTCGTTGATGATCGACGCCGTTTTCGTCACGGCGGCCGATACGCAGGGGCTGCAACACGGCAGCGGCAGCAGTTTCCGCGCCGAAAAGATCGCTTCGATGCCGACCATTTCACGTTCGATATACGATATTACGCGGCTGTCGCCTCTGACGGGTTCACCCAAGGCGGGCGGCGTCACGATAGCAGGCGCCAGCACGCGTTACAACTCATTCAAGATCGACGGCGTGGTGAGCGACGACGTTTACGGTTTAGGCACCACGGGCATGACCGGGTCGCTTACGCAGGCCAACCCCATACCGCTCGACGCCATAGAGCAGATTCGCGTGTCGGTCGCGCCATTCGATGTGCGTGAGGGAGGTTTCACCGGCGGCGGAATCAACGCCGTGACCAAGGCCGGCGACAACACGCTGCGCGGATCGGCCTACGCCTACTACAATGACCAGAACTTCTACGGCACCACACCCGGCAGCAATGTCGGCGTGCGCGAAAAACTGCCGAGTCAAATCACGCAGATCTACGGCGTATCGCTGTCGGGAGCGATCGTTCGCGACAAACTCTTCTTCTTCGTCAACGGCGAGTATAACCGCAACGTCGTGCCCTCGACCTACCATCCCGGCGACGCAGGCGCGGCCGTAACGGCCGAGGAGGCTGCAAAGATAGCCGACAAATACGCCTCTCTCACAGGCTGGGACAGCGGCGGCTATTCACAGCACGACGCTCCGGCCGTCTCGGGCGCGGTGATAGCCCGTCTCGACTGGAACATCAGCTCGACGCATCACATATCGCTGCGATACAACATGCTGCACGCCGACAAGACCGACACCTCCAACTCGTCGCAAAACTTCTACTTCACCGGCTCGGAGTACACCAACATCAACCGCATGCACTCGTTAGTGGCCGAGATGAACTCGTCGTTCTCATCGTGGAGCAATATCCTCCGGGCGGGTTACACCTACCTGCGCGACGGCCGCGAGACCGACCGTCTGCTGCCTGCGGTGATAATCACCGGCACGGGAGCCTCGTCGAATGGAACGACAGTCGTCGGCACCAACCAGTATGCCGGTCGCAACATATTAAAACAGAATATATTCATCCTGTCGGATGACGCCAGCATATATATGGGCGACCATACGCTTACCGTAGGCACCCACAACGAGTTCTATACGGCCGACAATCTCTATTTGGCCAATTCGACCGGAACATACACCTACTCGTCGCTCGACGATTTTCTCGCCGAGGGCGACGGCGCGGGAGCGCACGCTTCGCAATATGCCTGCAACTATTTCGTCGACCGCAGCGGATCGGCGGCCAAACTGCCGAGCGCGCAACTAAGTCTGTATGTGCAGGATAAATGGAATCGCGGAGAGCTGTCACTCACCTACGGCATGCGACTCGACGTGCCGCTGCTGCTCTCGTCGCCGCGCACCAACGAAGAATTCAACAACAGCCGCTTCGCCCAGAAATACGGAGTCCGCACGGGCGATGTGCCGCGCGCACAGCTGCTGCTGTCGCCCCGCATCGGCTTCACATGGAATCACGGCGATATAGTACTGCGAGGCGGCGCAGGCATATTCACCGGCAGAGTACCGTTCGTATGGCTCAACAACTGCTATCAGAATACGGGCACCACGCAATTCGGACTGACGATCAACAATCAGGCGAACACACCGGCATTCAGCCTCACGCCGTCGCACCATGGCACAACGGGCAATCCTGCAATCGATGTGGTCGACGAAGATTTCCGCTTTCCGCAGGCATTCCGCGCCAACCTCGCCGCCGAATACAATCTCGGCGGCTGGAAACTGTTCGTCGAAGGACTCTACACCAAAGGCATCAACAACATCGTCTACCGCAATATGGTGGCCGAGCAAAAGGGGCAGCGGCTGTTCATGGCCGATGCCGACTCGCCGTCGGCGCCCTACTATACATCGGACATATCCGACTACTCGGCCGTCTACCGGCTGTCGAACACCAATCGCGGGCACTCGTGGTCGGTATCGGGCCGTGTGGAGCGCAGCTTTCCCTTCGGACTCAGCGTCATGGCCGCATACGCCTATTCGCAGTCGAAGAGCATCAACGACGGCATATCGGCGCAGAGTTCGAGCAACTGGGGGCGCACCTACGCTGTCGATTCCAATTCGCCCGATCTGTCGTATTCGGTCTACGACTTCCCCCACAAGGTCGTCGCCATGGTCTCTTATACGCGCCGTTACGGGCTGTTCGGCACAACGCTTACTCTCATCTACGACGGTCACTCGGGCGAGCGCTACTCGATGACCTACGCTCGCGGCCGTGTCGACGAGAATGGCGACACCTATCGGGGCAATACTCTTATGTATATCCCCACGCGCGAGGAGATGTCGCGCACGCTATGGGCAGACGCCACCTCCGAGCAGGCCTTCAACGAGTATATCGAGGCAGACAGCTATCTGCGTTCGCACCGCGGCGGCTTCGCCGAACGCAACTCGCATCTGCTGCCGTTCGAACATCGGCTCGATCTCCATGTGGCGCAATCGTTCTACTTCGACCGCCGCACATCGCGCCGCATCGAGGTGAGCCTCGACATAATCAACATAGGCAACCTCATCGACCGCAGCTGGGGAGCATCGTACCGCACCAGCGGCTGGTCGCTGTCGCCCGTAAGCATAACCGGATTGCAGGCCGTCGACGGCGGCTATCGCCCTGTCTACAAATTTACGGGAGCTGCGCCCACGCGCGACGACATCCTCTCGCGCTGGCACATGCAGTTGGGTGTGAGAATGGTATTCTGATAACGATTTCAACAGGTTGCGCATCTCCGGCAAGCCGAAGATGCCTGTGCTTCCGCCGACGGTTGCCGGCGGAAGCAATTATTTATGCCGATCGGTAAAATTTTTCGCTTATCGGTTGGATTGTCTGTAAAATTTTATACCTTTGCCTCTGCTTAGGTTCTCCGCAGACCGCAAGTCTGCATGAGATTAAAAGGGAAACGGGTGTGAATCCCGTACAGTTCCCGCTGCTGTAAGTTCCACTATGGATTTTACGACACTCTTAGCCACTGACTCCGCGGAGTTCGGGAAGGCGTCGTAACCGGAATAAGTCAGAAGACCTGCCGAGCGATTGTAACGAGATTGGTACCTGCGGGAGAACGGGTCGGTCGGAGACTTTTGAGTTTCACGGATATACTTTTGGTGTGTCGGGTGTGCGTCAGCAAAACACAGCGCCTTGCATATCGGAGACCGAATGGTCAGGCACTTTTCTCGTCGCGAACAGGAACTTTTTTAACAAACATTTAGTATAAAAAATTACGCGATGAAAAAATTTCTGACTATTGTTGTCTGTGCGGTTGCATTTGCAGCCTGCCAGTACGATGACAGCGAATTGTGGCAATCGGTGGACGACCTGAAAGGTCGCGTCGAGGCTATCGAAGGCTCGGTAGGCAGTCTCAATTCGCAGATCCAAACTATCAGCGAGTGTCTCAACGCTCTGTCGGCCGGCAAGGTCATCATGAAGGTTACGCCCACTGAGACGGGCTACGACCTCACGATGAGCGACGGTTCGGTCATCTCCATCTCGAACGGCAAGGACGGCGAGAAGGGCGACAAGGGTGACCAAGGTGACAAGGGCGATAAAGGCGACCAAGGCGACAAGGGCGACCAAGGCGAACCCGGTGCCGCAGGAGAGGATGGCCACACCCCCGTCATCGGCGTTAGACAGGATACCGACGGACTCTACTATTGGACTGTCGACGGCGAGTGGCTTTTGGATGCTCAGGGCAATCAGGTGCTTGCCGAGGGTCGCAACGGCGAAGACGGACAGACGGGACATACGCCCGTTATCGGAGCCGAGAAGGGTGACGACGGCGTATATTACTGGACTGTCGACGGCGAGTGGTTGCTCGACAGCGCAGGCAACAAGATAAAGGCTTCGGCGACCGATGCGGCCGAGTCGTTGATCACCAGCATCGTCGAGCGCGAGGATGCCGTTGTAATCACGCTTGCCAGCGGCACTGTACTGACGATACCCAAACTCACCGATGCCGCAATAGAGTGGGTCGACGATGCCGACTACAACTCTTACTACGGCGACACTCAGCCTATTAAGATCAAAACCGAAAACATCATCTCGGCCACGGTGACCGCACCCTACGGCTGGAAGGTTTCGGTCAACCTGTCGAAGGGCGATGTCAATGTCACGGCTCCGTGGATCGATCTCGACGTCGAGTACGAAGGCTACATCTCGGTTATCGCCGTCACGAAGAGCAACATCCCCGTGACGATCTCGAAACGTGTGACCACGAGCTACGACATTCCCAACGGCACCAAGGCGCACGATCTTTTGACCAACGTCATACCCAAGTATGCCTCGGCGACCAATCCTTTCAAAGCGCTGTTCAACATCACCGAGCCTCAGGACTCGTATTGCAGCATATCGATGGCCGGCATCACGGCCGATGCCGTTCCCACGGTGACATTCAACTTCATGAAGGGCGGTTCGGGTCAGGTCAACATAGGCTCGTCATCGATGCCTTATACGGGCGAGATCTACCTCAACATAGGCGAGGGCTACGAGTTCACGTCGTACGGCAACATCAACTGCCCCAAAGGTTCGGTTATTCTCTCAGGCCGATACAACGCCAACTTCGGTCCATACTGCGGTCTGTGCTTCATTACCGAGGGTGCGTATGTCAAGCAGTTCAACTTCCGCTACAACACCGTCAAACTCATCAACTGCGGCACGATCGACACACTCAATGTAACCGTCTCGGCCGAGGCAGTCAACTACGGCACGATAAACACCATAACCGATACGCATGAAAATCTTACGATAGTTCCGGTACGCAACATGTCGAAAGCCTCGTCGAAATACATATCGAAGGTCATCGAGTTCAATCCGGCACCCGGTCAGTACGGTTCGGGATCATACTCTTCGCAGAGCGCTGCGCAGGGTTTGGTCGGCAAAAGCAGCACGGTATCGTTAGGTATGTTCGGCGGATATATCATCTTCCAGTTCGACCACTCGGTAATCAACCTGCCCGGAACCGACTTCGTCATAGGCGGCAACCCCATGCCCACCTCTACCGAGCCGGGAGCCGTCATGGTATCGTTCGATGCCAACAGCAACGGCATTGCCGACGACGAGTGGTACGAGTTGAAGGGCAGCCGCTACGACGATCCCGAGACTATCCACGGCTATTCGGTGACATATCGCAAGGATGCGGAGCAAAAGTGCATACGCTGGACCGACAATCAGGGCGCAGAGGGTACGATCTCGTGGAACGATGTCAACAAACCGCTCGCATGGTGGCCTAAGGAGAATCTCTCCGACGAATACACCCTCACGGGCAACAAACTTAACATCACGACGATGTGGCATGCTCCCGATCTTGTACAGGGTCTGACCCACGGTTATTGCGACGTCCTTACCGACGACTACAACACCGTCATAGGCGGCGACATCGCCACAAAGGGCAACAAGTTCGACATATCGTGGGCTGTCAACGATGAGGGCAAGGCTGTGAAGCTGCTGGCCGTCGATTTCATCAAGGTTTACAACCCCGTATTCGCCATAGACCATAATTATCCCACGTTCAACGAGGTGTCGACCGAGGTCAGCAAAGGCGTATCGTTGACACCGGCCAACCTGCCTGCTCTGATGAGCGGCATCGGCGCTTGGGAGAACGGATCATCATTCTAACGCTTAAAAATGTATAAGACAATGAAAAGATATTCCATATACGCCATGCTGTCGGTTGCGATGCTGCTCGGCAGCTGTGCAAAAGATTTCGATACCGATACCGACTCTCCCGTCATTCCCGACCAAGAGGAGAACATAATCCCTATGCAGCTCGCATTCTCAGGCCAGCAGACGCAGACACGCACCGAGTTTGCCAACAACCGCGTGCTGTGGAGCGAGAGCGACCGTTTGGGATTGTTCTCTCCCGAGGCCTATTACGAGTGGAAGATGTCGGCTCTGCCCGATAAAATGTTCTACAACAACCCCGTGAACAATGTCTGCATGGAGATAGAATCGGGTGCGGGTTCCGCCGCCGCTACATTCGCCATATCGTCGATCTACGCCGGCGAGACACCCGAGTACACGGGTCGCTGGGGCTGGAACACGGCAAGCGAGCAGATCAACTTCTACATGTATTATCCCTATCAGGAGGCAGCCAAGGCGGCAACCAAGCCTACGGCTCTGCCCTTTACGCTGCCTGCCGGACAGATGCAGAACGGCACCAACAATACCGACCGCTTCGGCGAGTACGATTTAGTCTATGCCTCGACCGTGCTCGATCTGCCGGCCGATGCCGCCGACAAGGCGCTTATCGAGGATAACCTCATCTTCGATTTCAGCCACTTGTTCTCGATATTGAAGATCAATGTCAACAACTATACGCCCGAGGAGGCAACGATTACAGGCGTGCGTCTTGCTTCGGGCGAGGAGCTGCCTTTGGCCGGCAACTTCACGCTCGACCTTACTACGGGAGTGCTTTCGGCCGGCAAAACGACCGATGCCTCGGGTACGGTTGTCGACGGCGTGTCGTCATCGACCGTAACGACCACTTTCGACGAGGGTGTCACAATCGCGCGAAACAAGTCGGTTACGCTCTATATGTTCGTCAATCCGGTCGATCTCACCGCCACCGATACCAACACCTTCACCGTCTACACGACCGACGGCTATCAGCAGTTCACCTTCAAAGCCTCGCGAGCCTTCGAGGCGGGCAAGATATACTCTCGTTCGCTCTCGGTGCGCGAGCTTACGGCATATCCGACGGCCACGCTCGATTTCGAGAGCGTCGAGGCCAAATATTTGGCAGGTCAGACCTCTTACGGAGCCAACCTCTACAACGCCGAGAAGGACCCCGTCACTTACGAGGGCGACCAGTTCATCTCGTATACCGATCCCGCTACGGGCTTGGTGATAGGCATCAACGATTATAAGGCCTACAACACCACGGCCACCTATAAGAGTTTCTATGGAGGCGGTATAGGCATATCGCAGTGGAACGATATGACAAAAGGCGACTACACCAACCAGTGCAGCGTCTATTACAAGGACGCGACGACCGGCAAGGGCGGCGCAGGCGGTTCGGCTACATTCGCCGTGGCCTACGGCTACAACGACGGCAGCGCTTACAGCGCCGACACCCGTGCATCGCTGTACTTCGCCGAGGCGGAGAAAGAGGCCATCATCGGTTCTCTCGACATATGCAATACCACTTATGGATATCTCTGTATGAGAGACGGCAACACCTTTGCAAGCAAGTTGACTTATGACAACAAAGGCTACTTCCGCGTGACCTTTACGGGCGTGAACGCCGCAGGCGCCGAGACCGGAAAGGTCGAATACTACCTCGCCGATTTCCGCACGGCTTCGGCTCCCGGACTCGCCGAGGGCTGGCATAAGATCGACCTGTCGGCGTTAGGCAGCGTTCATAAGGTGATTATCAATTTCGAGGGCAGCGACGTCGGCGAATACGGTTTGAATACGCCGGCATACTGCGCCATAGACAATATCGAGGTTCGCGCGTCGATATAACAATAGATGTTTATAGAGTTTTTTTGAGTTAAAGTGAGAGAGCGGGAGCGGCGCAAGCTGCTCCCGCTCGAATTTTACGGAAAACATACAAAGCGCCACGACCCCATTTTTCGTCAAAAGCGGTATTATACCACGCGACGACGGAGCGAGACGATGGGCTGTACTGACGTACTGCCCATTGCCGAGCGACAAGGAGCGGCAGCAGAATGCCGCTTTTCACGAAAAGAATGTTGTGGTGCGCTGGATGCTGTCCCTCCGTCCTGTCATTCCAAGTAGCACGCCCTCCACACTGTCATTCCAAGTAGCAACGCCCTCCATACTGTCATTCCGAGCCGAGCGTAGCGAGGCGTGGGAATCTCTTTTGTGGATGAGATTCCCACGTCGCAACTGCGTTGATCCTCAGAATGACAAGGCACAACGCCCCCACCCTGTCACTCCGAGGGAGGGCATAGCCCGACCGTGGGAGAAGACAAACATCGACCACAGAACTACGGCTTACGCCGTTTTACAATTCTGACCCCACACCCCTCCCTCGGGAGGGGCTGTTGTCGCTTCGCTCCGGGTGGGGCGTGGAACGGGTTTCGGGTATCACGAGAAGTGCGCTTTGCACGCTCTGTTTGTCATTCTGAGGAGCGTGCTTGCACGCGACGTGAGAATCTCTGCACACGACAA
>CAZEXJ010000176.1:0-3691 GCA_964516585.1 uncultured Alistipes sp. | reverse complement strand
GTGCAAAGCAATATTCGGAATACCCGACTCCCGTCCCATGCTCCACCCGGAGCGAAGCGACCGAAGTCCCCTCCGAGGAGGGGATTTAGGGGAGGGTCAGAATTATATAACGGCGTAAGCCGTCGCTTCGTGGTCGACGTTTGTTTTCTCCCACGCCTCGCTGCGCTCGGCTCGGAATGACTGGTGTAAATGTCATTCTGAGGAGCGTGCTTTGCACGCGACGTGAGAATCTCATTTGGGAACGATTATTCCCGCTGTCCTGTCGAGCGTTGAGACTCCACATCGTGTGCAGCGCAGGTTTTCCCCCACTTTTACACAAACACACACGGGCTGCCTAAACTTGTAAGACAGCCCGTGTGGTTTGCGGAACCAGAACTCTCGAAGCTGCGAAGCGTTGAGGGTTCGTCTTTTGCAGGGCGAGACCTTTTTGCGATCAAATCAATATAAATGGTCGTTCTTTTCGATCTCCTCCTTGTCGATGCGGGTGCGGTTGATCGAGCGCCAAGCGTACCAGATGTAGGCCAGAACGAACGGGATCATGATCGACACGATACTCATGGCCGTGAGTGTAAACTCGCTCGACGAGGAGTTGGCTATGGTGAGCGACGATGCGGGATCGGATATCGACGGATAGTATGCCGTCGAGTTCCAGCCCGCGGCAAGCAGCAGCGACAGCACGGCAAGCACCGTACCCGTGCCGCTCCACCATATTGCCTTGCGCGAGCCGCGCCAGCCTTTCCATACGCCCCACAGTACGGCTGCGACACCGGCGAGCAGCGTGACGATCAGATAGGGCATCTCGATGAAGTTGTGCAGATAGAGGAACTCCTCCTCGACGATCGTCCCGTCGGGTGCGGCGCGCAGACCGCTGCTGCACAGTATGCTTACGAGGAACAGGAGGAACGCCGCTACGAATGCGCCTGCGGCACACACCGAACGGCGGCGCGAGCGCTCCGTCAGGTCGTCATCGTCGATCGTGTTGAGAAAGTAATGCAGCGCCAGCATGCGCGAGAGGAATACCACGGCTAAACCCAAAGCCCAGTTGCGGTAGTCGGTCAACGCCTCCAATCCGTGCCACGGCGTTGTCCACTGCGATATGGTGGTGTTGCCGCCTGCATCGGCTAAATTGAGCCGGTCGACGGTGAAGTGTGCGCCCGTGAAGAGCGTGGCCACGGCCATGCCCAGCAGCAGCGCGCCGAAGATGCCGTTGATGATCAGAAATGCGTTATAAGTACGCTCGCCGAATATGTTCGACGGCTTGCGCCGATACTCGTAGGCCACGGCCTGTATGACGAATACGAGCAGGATCAGCGTCCAGACGTAAAACGCGCCGCCGAAGCTGGTCGAGTAGAACAGCGGGAACGAGGCGAAGAATGCGCCGCCGAACGTGACCAACGTCGTGAATGTGAACTCCCATTTGCGTCCTAAGGCGTTTACTATCATCGTGCGTTGACGCTCGGTGCGTCCCATGGTGTAGAGCAATCCCTGTCCGCCCTGTACGAACAACAGGAACACGAGCAGTGCGCCCAAAAGCGATATGATGAACCACCAGTAGTGTTGTAAAAGTTGTAAGGTATCCATTGTCGTTACTGTTTTTCGTTATCGGGACCCAATTTTATCTGTTTGAACATTATACTCAGCTCGGCCGCCAGCAGAGCGGTGAACAGTGCGAGGAAGAGGAAGAATGTCACCATGACCGATGTGCTGCCTATGCGCGAGGCCGCCGCCGATACGGGCATCAGGTCTTGTATAGCCCACGGTTGACGTCCCACCTCGGCGACGATCCATCCCGCCTGCGAAGCAAGATAGGTGAGCGGAATAAGCAGTATAAGGCAGTAGAGCAGCCACCGCTTGCCTGCCAGCCGGTCGCGGCGGTTGAGCCACAGCACAAGCGCGAATACGAATATAAGCAGCGAGCCTACGCCCACCATCACGCGGAACGAGTAGAACAGCAGCGGCACGTTGGGCACCAACTCCTCGGGCGAGACGATATATCCGTAGCCGAAGTAGGCGAAATATTCCGACAGGAACTCCTTGCCCTCGGGTGTCGCGGGGTCGAACTTGCGCTGCACCTCGGCTATGACCTCTTTGTCGCCGTCGGTCTTGGCCTGCCGGTAGCGTTCAAGCTCCGCAACGGCCACGCGCCCGCGCCGCATCTTCTCCTCGGCCGACATGATGCCGCGCTGCTCGTTGCCCTCTATCAGGTCGTTGATACCGGCCACATATGCCTCGGAATCGCGAAAACTCATCACCGACAACATCTTCGGGATCTCTATGTTGAAATAGAATGCATCTTCGTTCGAGGTGCGCTCCTCTTCGGGTCGCAGCACGCCGATGACGGTCAGCGGGGCACCCTCCTCGCCGTCGTAGAGACCCTCCATGGCGGCTAACTTCATGGGCTGGTATTGCGCGACGACAGCGCCCGACCTGTCGCCCGTAAATGCCGCTACAATAGAGAATACCAAGCCGAAGGCCGATGCCAGAGCTATGCTCTTGGTCGCCATCTTGCGTTCGCGCCCGCGCAGCAGATACCATGCACTGATGCCTATCACCACCACGGCCGCAAGAGCGAACGACGAGGTTACGGTGTGGGTGAACTTATTGATCGCCACGGGCGATAGCAGCACATCCCAGAACGAGGTCATCTCGTTGCGCACCGTTTCGAGGTTGAACGTGCAGCCGGTGGGATACTGCATCCACGAGTTGGCCACCAATATCCATAACGCCGAGAGATTGGCGCCTATGGCCGTGAGCCATGTCGAGGCAAGATGAAAACCACGGCTTACCTTGTTCCAGCCGAAGAACATCACGGCGATGAAGGTGCTCTCCATGAAGAAGGCCATTATGCCCTCTATGGCTAACGGCGCACCGAAGATGTCGCCCACGAAGTGAGAGTAGTTCGACCAGTTGGTACCGAACTCGAATTCGAGTATGATACCCGTGGCCACGCCTATGGCGAAGTTGATGCCGAATATGCGCATCCAGAATTTGGTCGTTCGCTTCCAGAACTCGTCGCGCGAGATGTAATACTTCGTCTCCATGAAGGCTATCATGAAGCTCAATCCCAGCGTAAGCGGAACGAACAGCCAGTGATATATGGCCGTCAGAGCGAATTGCGCCCGCGACCAGTCGACCGTTTGTAGAAAATCATTCATGTTTTATAGTATCGTTATGAGTTGTAAGTTGTTGCAAAACCTCCTCGCCGCGCTCCGCCTCGCTCTCGCCTTGCAGCGTCGGCTGAAAGAAAAACAGTCGCAGCACGGCGAATATCACAGCTAACTTTATTATTATTATTATCCACAGCGTCCGCCCGACGGTCATGTTTCTGAATCCGTCGATATAGAACCCCGCTATTTTTTTCAATGTGGCGAACATATCTTTATGTGGTTAACACTACCCAAGATACGAACAGTCGCGCGGAAAAACAAATTTTATGCGTATTTTTTGCAGATATATTCTTTTATTCGCCCAAAATATGTGCGCAGGATGCAACGCCCCGCCGCCTTGTCTTTGCGAGCCGAGCGCAGTGAGGCGACGCAATCTCATCCCCGTCATGTCATTCTGAACGGAACGCAGTGGAGTGAAGAATCTGATTGAGGACGATTATTTTCGCTGTTCGGTATTGTGTCGGGATTCTCACGTCGGCCGCAGGCGGCCTCCTCAGAATGACATATCCGTGGGAATAGCCTAC
>CAZEXJ010000175.1:0-6230 GCA_964516585.1 uncultured Alistipes sp. | reverse complement strand
CCGTGGGAGTCTCTGCACTCGACATGACGGTAGACATATTTTTGCAGGCGACCCGCGAAAAGCCAGTCCCACCGAGAGTTGCGGCGTTCGAAACGGCTGGCGAACAACCCATTTGACGAAAAGAGAACCCTTTCTAATGTGGAGGCGGAGGGAGTCGAACCCTCGTCCAAACAAGGAACCCAAAAGCTTTCTACATGTTTAGCCGGCCGTTTGATCCTTCTATCCGGGCACGGCAGGCGGCAGCCAAACCCGGATCCCAGCCCCTTGTTTTCGCACGATAACCGAGGCGCATATCGCACTATCTCTTAATTGATGATACCCCGTATGAAAGACAGTTAAAGAGCGGAACCGCCTTTCGGGATACTCGTCGCACGATTGCCTTGAACCGCGCGATTAAGCCAATTTTCCTTGAAAATTAGGCAGCGAGTGCATAGCTGTTATTGCCATTTGTAGTTTGAGTGTTGCGATTTACGAGACCCCACACAATGCTCGACATGCTTACAATCGAATTCTACCTGCTGTCAAAACCGGTCGCCCCCGATCGGTCGTGCAAGAAGGTGTGTTTCCAACTGCCGTGCAAATGTACTATATTTTTTGCCGAATGCAAAAATAATCGTACATTTGCCATATATAAATCTTTTTAACATGGATAGTGTACGTGTCATCGATTTGCGCAATGTTTCGATATATCATACCGACGGCAAACGCCGCGGGGGCGGTGCATCGTCTTCGGGCGAGTTGGTTTTGTCGGGTGTCGATCTGTCGGTCGATGCCGGAGAATTCGTCTACCTTATAGGACGTGTCGGCAGCGGCAAAAGCACCTTACTCAAAACTTTATATGCAGAGGTCGATCTGTATGAGGGACACGGAGAAGTGGTAGGTTTCGATCTGCGCAGAATCAAGCGCAAGGAGATACCCTATCTGCGCCGGAGCATGGGCATCGTCTTTCAGGACTACCAGTTGCTTACCGATCGCAACGTATTCCGCAATCTCTACGATGTGATGCGCGCCACGGGCTGGTCTGACGAGAGTCTCATACGGCGCCGCATCGACGAAGTGCTGCATTTGACCGGTTTGGAGCAGAAATCATATAAGATGCCGTTCGAACTGTCGGGCGGCGAGCAGCAGCGATTAGTCATCGCACGCGCACTGTTGAACCGTCCCCGCCTGCTGTTGGCCGACGAGCCTACGGGCAATCTCGACCCGCTGACGGCCGACGGAATCATGGAGCTGTTCAAGCGCATTGCCGCCGACGGCTGCGCCGTTGTCATGTCGACACACAATATCGCGCTTATCGAACAATATCCGTCGCGTACAATCATGTTTTCGCATGGCCGCATACGTGAGGTCGATATGGCTACGCTGCTGCAAGAGTCCGATGATTGATAATGTCTGACGGCATGTGCCGGCGCGACTCGCCCGAGGGTGCGCCGGATTGTTGCGCGCACTTGGCTGCGGCGACGGCGCCATACTCGATGCAGGTGTCGATTTACCGGCTTGCAGAGGCGATTAAATGCGTCGCCGCGTATTGCTATTCTCAAAATAAATTTATATCTTTGTGCGTTAATATTGACGATAAATATCATCGAAAATAATGAGTACTGAACAAGAAAAAGAGCTGAGGCCGGAAGAGGAATATTCGGCGTCCAATATTCAGGTTTTGGAGGGATTGGAGGCCGTTCGCAAACGTCCGGCGATGTATATCGGCGACATAGGCGAAAAGGGTCTGCATCATTTAGTTTACGAGGTGGTGGACAACTCTATCGACGAGGCTCTGGCCGGATATTGTACCGATATATATGTAACGATAAACGAAGACAATTCGATAACCGTAAAGGATAACGGACGAGGCATCCCTACCGATTTCCACGAGAAAGAGGGCAAATCGGCATTGGAGGTCGTCATGACCGTGCTCCATGCCGGAGGCAAGTTCGACAAGGGCAGTTACAAGGTCTCGGGCGGTCTGCACGGTGTGGGCGTATCGTGTGTCAATGCTTTGTCGACTCTGCTCGTCGCAGAGATACATCGCGGCGGCAAGATCTATCGCCAGACATATTCCAAGGGCGCCCCGACCTCGCAGGTGGAGATCGTCGGAGATTGCGACGATCGCGGTACGAGCATCACTTTCAAGCCCGACGAATCTATCTTCACTCACACCACGGAGTATAAATACGACATTCTCGCCAATCGCCTTCGCGAGCTTGCATTTCTCAACAAGGGCATTCACCTGACCCTTACCGATCGGCGCGTTGCGGAGGATAGCGAGGAGAACCAGTGCGACCACTTCTATTCGGAGCGGGGTTTGCAAGAGTTCGTCGAGTACCTCGATGCCACGCGCGGACAGAAGATCATCGAAAAGATCATCTATCTCGATACGGAGAAGAATGGTGTACCGGTGGAGGTTGCCATGCAATATAACGACTCCTATTCCGAGAATGTTCACTCTTATGTCAACAACATCAATACGATAGAGGGCGGTACGCACCTTACGGGCTTCCGCCGCGCATTGACCCGCACGCTGAAAAAATATGCCGATGACTCGGGCATGCTCTCGAAATTGAAGTTCGACATCAACGGTGACGACTTCCGCGAAGGTCTCACGGCCGTTATCTCGGTGAAAGTCGCCGAGCCGCAGTTCGAGGGTCAGACCAAAACCAAGTTGGGCAACGACGAAGTCGCTGCGGCAGTCGATCAGGCCATGTCGGTCGCATTGGGACATTATCTCGAAGAGAACCCCAAGGATGCGCGCGCCATAGTTCAGAAGGTGATCCTTGCGGCACAGGCGCGTCATGCGGCGCGCAATGCGCGCGAGGCCGTGCAGCGTAAGACGGTGCTCTCGGGCGCCGGGCTTCCGGGCAAGTTGGCCGACTGTTCGAGCCGCGACAGGTCTATCGCCGAGATATTTTTCGTCGAGGGAGATTCGGCAGGCGGTACGGCCAAACAGGGGCGCGACCGTAATTTTCAGGCCATAATGCCGTTGCGCGGTAAGATACTGAATATCGAAAAGGCGCAGGAGCATCGCATGTGGGAGAATGAGGAGATCAAAAACATGTTCACGGCCTTGGGCGTTACGATCGGCACCGAGGAGGACAGCAAAGCGCTCAATCTCGAAAAGCTGCGCTACGACAAGATAATCATCATGACCGATGCCGATGTCGACGGTTCGCACATCGCGACTCTGATGCTGACCTTCTTCTTCCGCAAGATGAAGGAGCTTATCGAGAACGGCCACGTATACATCGCTACCCCGCCGCTCTATTTAGTCAAGAAGGGCAAACAGGAGCGTTACTGCTGGACGGAGAAGGAACGCGATGAGATAACGGCCGAGTTCGGCGCCAAGGGCACGCATATACAGCGATACAAAGGTCTTGGCGAGATGAATGCGCACCAGCTGTGGGAGACTACGATGAATCCCGATACGCGTATTTTGCGTCAGGTAACTATCGAAAACGCCGCCGAGGCCGATCGTATATTCTCGATGCTTATGGGCGACGATGTGCCGCCGCGCAGAGAGTTCATCGAGAAGAATGCGCATTACGCCAATATCGATGCATAAGATTGAAAGAGGATCGGCCACACGGAGGGCAGATCCTCTTTTTAAATATAAACCTAAAACGCATTTATAATGGAGGTAACCGTAATCGGTGTCGCCGGAGGCACCGGATCAGGCAAGAGTACGCTCGTCAAGCGATTGCAAGAGGCGTTCGTCGGTGACGACGTCGCGACATTGTGTCATGACTACTACTACAAGGCTCATCCCGAACTGACTTACGAGGAGCGCACGCGACTCAACTACGATCATCCGCAGGCGTTCGACACCGACATGCTTGTCGAACATATCCGCGCTTTGAAAAACAATGTTCCCATAGCTCATCCGGTCTACTCGTTCGTCGAGCACAACCGAACCGCCGAGAAGGTATTGGTCAAGCCCTCCCGCGTGATTATCGTCGACGGAATCTTGATCTTCGAGAATAAGGAGCTGCGCGATTTGATGGACATAAAGGTATATGTCGATACCGATGCCGATTTGCGTTTAGCCCGCCGTATTTTGCGCGATGTGTGCGACCGCGGACGTACTATGCAGTCGGTTATCGAGCAGTACACCAATACCGTAAAACCCATGCACGAGGAGTTTGTCGAGCCGTCGAAGAAGTACGCCGATGTGATTATCCCCGAGGGCGGCTTCAACTCGGTTGCCGTGTCGATGCTGATTCAGAGCATACGTTCGCTGATCGACACCAAATAAGCGTTATACGATCCGGCGGCCGCAATGCCCGCCGGCATGTTTCAATCCGCCCGCTCGCTTCGGGCGGATTTTTGCTGCAATATCCGATGTACAGATAATATTGGTATGCAGAACTGTAAATAAGGGCGGTTTATATCGCCGTAAAAGTGTAAATTTGCCGTATGAATACAGAAGAATTTATCGATTACATGAATGCGGGGCATACCGTTGCGGCGGGTTCCCCCGTTCACGAGGTTATGCATCGGCTGAGTCAGGAGGCCATACGCATTACGCTCGAAATAAACAACACCTATCATAGCAAAGAGGAGATCGTCGCGTTGATGTCGGAGTTGACAGGCTGCCGGGTCGATGACTCGTTCACGCTTTTTCCGCCGTTCAACACCGATTGCGGCAAGAATCTGCGATTGGGCAAGAGAGTGTTTATAAACTCCGGTTGCAAATTTCAGGATCAGGGCGGTATAATCATAGGCGACGATGTACTGATCGGACACAACGTGACGATCGCCACACTCAACCACGCCATGGATCCCGATCGCCGCGGCGATATGGAACCGCGTGCCGTGCATATCGGCAACAAGGTATGGATCGGATCGAATGCTGCCATACTGCCCGGAGTTACGGTCGGCGACGGGGCTGTCATCGCCGCGGGCGCAGTCGTGACGAAGGATGTGGCGCCGCGCAGTGTCGTTGGCGGCGTCCCGGCCAAACTGATCAGGAACATCTAAATCAATATAACCGATCATGAAAACAATATTGGTAATATCGACCAGCATGCGTGCGAACAGCAACTCCCATGCTTTGGCCGAGGAGTTCGCCCGCGGAGCACGCGAGGCCGGGAACAATGTGGAACTGCTTACACTGTCGGGCAAAGACATTCGCTTCTGCCGCGGTTGCCTGTCGTGCGTCAAGACGGGCAAGTGCCCCATAAAGGACGATGCGCCCGCAATCGTCACGAAGATGCACGACGCCGATGTCATCGCCTTTGCAACGCCCATATACTATTACGAGATGAGCGGACAGATGAAAACGCTGTTGGATCGAGCCAACCCGCTTTACGGCTCCGACTACCGCTTTACCGACATCTATATGTTGACCTGTGCGGCAGAAGACGATCCGCATGTCCCGCAACGCGCATTGTCGGGACTCGAAGGCTGGATAGAGTGTTTCGAACGTGCTCGTCTTGCCGGCTCGGTATTTGCCGGCGGAGTTAACGACCCGGGAGAGATCGCGGGACACGCATCGCTGCAAACCGCCTACGAGTTGGGCAAATCGATCGATTGATTCCTCGCTTCGCTCGGGTCGCAATGACATTATGCTGTCACTCCGAGGGAGCACGCACTTTGTATGCTCGATCTGTCATTCTGAGGAGCGTTCGAAGAACGCGACGTGAGAATCTCATTCACACATGAGATTGCCACGCCTCGCTTCGCTCGGCTCGCAATGACATTATGCTGTCACTCCGAAGGAGAAGCAACGCTTCGATCGAGGAGTCTCTACGCTCAGAAGGGCGTATCCGTTCGAGATTCTCGCGTCGGCCGCGAGCGGCCTCCTCAGAATGACAGGGTACAACGCCCCACTATGTCACTCCGAGGAGCGTTTGAAAAACGCGACGTGGGAGAAAACAAACGTCGACCACAAAGCGACGGCTTGCGCCGTTATACAATTCTGACCCCACCCCAGACCCCTCCCTCGGGAGGGGCTGTTGTCGCTTCGCTCCGGGTGGGGCGTGGAACGGTTATCGGGAATCCCGAGGAGTGCGCTTTGCATGCTAAGCCTGTCACTCCGAGGGGCGTGCTTGCACGCGACGTGGGAGTCTCAACGCTCGACAGTGGAAATAATCTTCCCCAACCGAGATTCTTCGCTTCACATTGTTACGCTCAGAATGACACCACGGTCGCATTTCTGTAAGATGCTTACCGAGATACAGCCCGGAGATATGTATTTGTCTAAAGATATTACATTCAATACGGAGAGTCGACCTACC
>CAZEXJ010000174.1:0-5553 GCA_964516585.1 uncultured Alistipes sp. | reverse complement strand
GACGGCTGTGGTCGCCGACTACTATTCCGCGCAGAACAAATACGCGCAAATCAACGGCCATGGCACCATGGATGAGGTGTTCGATCGTATATGCGCCGTGATCGATCGCTTGTCGTAATGTTTTCGTGAAAAGGCGTCATTTCCTGCGCCTCGTTCAAATCCGCAAATGGGCAGTACGCCAGTACAGCCCATCTGCGGATTTTTCACGTGAGGCTTGTAACTAACGCCTTTTGACGAAAAAGAATGTTGTGGCGCTTTGGACGCTATTCCCACCGACGTGTCATTCTGAGGAGGCCGCTTGCGGCCGACGTGAGAATCTGGTTGGGGACGATTATTTCCACTGTCGAGCGTTGAGACTCCCACGTCGCGTGCAAGCACGCTCCTCGGAGTGACATTATGGGGCGTCACAGTCTGTCATTGCGAGCCGAGTGTAACGAGGCGTGGCAATCTCTGTCGCGAAAGAGATTCTCACGTCGCAACTGCGTTGCTCCTCAGAATGACAATCCGGGTATCTAAGTTCGTCGTTCGCAATGACACAAAAAGATACTCCCGCTTGGCAAAATGCAAACAAGTTTGCTTTTGCCCTCGCTTATTCGCACTTTGGCTTCGCCGAAGATACTCTCGCTCGGCAATGCTCAAATAAATTTGGCATTGCCCTCGCTTATTCGTATCTTTGCAATCGCGCGGCGTATAGCGCGACGTTTTTGTGGATAATGGAAGAGAAAATATCGTTTCAGCAATATGTAAGACCAATATACGTAATGTCGAAGCCGGCGGGTGCGCGTTGCAATCTGGCTTGCGAATATTGCTACTATCTTGAAAAGAGCAGAATGTATGCCGCCCAGCCGTCGCAGACGATGAGTGACGAGCTGTTGGAGCGTTTCATACGCGACTATATTGCCGCCCAGCCGACGCAGTATGTCGTATTCTCTTGGCACGGCGGCGAGACGCTGCTGCGCTCGGAGGCGTTTTATCGCCGGGTTATGGAGTTGCAGCGCAAATACGGCGCCGATCGCAAGATCGAGAACTCTGTGCAGACCAACGGCACGCTGCTCACCGATGCATGGTGCGAGTTTTTCAGAGATAACGGCTGGCTTGTGGGTGTGTCGCTCGACGGGCAGAAGCAGTATCACGACCGCTATCGCCTGCACCGCGACGGCAGCGGTACGTTTGACGAGGTTATGCGCGGCGTGGAGCTTCTTGTAAAGCACGGTGTCGAGTGGAATGCTCTGGCGGTGGTCAATCGCGCCAATGGCGACGACCCGATAGGATTTTACGACTTCTTTCGCTCGATAGGCTGCCGCTATCTGCAATTCACGCCCGTCGTGGAGCGTATCGAACGGCATGCCGACGGCCGCTGGTTAGCCTCGGCAGCCGACAGAGATGCGGCCTTGGCCGACTTCTCCGTGACGCCCGAGCAGTGGGGACGCTTCCTGTGCCGACTCTTCGACCGCTGGGTCGTCGAGGATGTCGGACGTGTCTTCGTACAGATGTTCGACGCCACACTTGCCAACTGGGTGGGTGAGGCTCCCGGCCTGTGTACTCTCTCGAAGATATGCGGTCACGCCGGGGCGTTGGAGTTCAATGGCGACCTCTATGCCTGCGACCACTTCGTATTCCCTGAGTACCGACTCGGCAACATAAACGAAACCCCTATCGGCGATCTTATGCGCAGTTCGGTGCAGAGCGCCTTCGGCGATGCCAAGTTGCGCTCGCTGCCCGGACAGTGCCGCCGCTGCCGCTACCGCTTCGCCTGCAACGGCGAGTGCCCCCGCAACCGCTTCGTCTCCACGCGCGAGGGCGAACCGGGCTTGAACTATCTGTGCAAGGGCTACTACAAATTTTTCGACCACGCAGCACCCTATATGGATTTTATGCGCAACGAGCTGGCGCATCGCCGCCCTCCTGCCAATGTCATGGAGTGGGCGCGCCGCCGCATGGCCGCAACCCGATAGCCGGCAGTCCGGCAATCTCGGCAGTCGAATGATTTGCATTTAAAAAATTATCGATATATGGCATCGTTGAACGATTATTTAAGACTCGTAAAATTTTCGCACACCATATTCGCAATGCCGTTCGCATTGACGTCGTTCGTCTACGCATGGACGACGTGCGACACCTCGTCGCTGTCGCTGCCCGTGCTGCTGTTGCAGGTGATCGGGTGTATGGTGCTGGCACGCAACGTGGCGATGGGCTTCAACCGTTGGGCTGATCGCAAGATCGACGCCGAAAATCCGCGTACCGCCTCGCGCGAGATACCCGCAGGTGTGGTCTCGCCGCGTGCGGCGTTATGGTTCGTGGGTATCAATGCGGTGTGTTTCATCGTGCTCGCCTCGACGATCAACTTCCTGACGGCGGCGCTGTCGCCTGTGGCTCTTGCCGTGGTGATGTTTTACAGCTATTGCAAACGCTTCACTTCGCTGGCGCATTTGGTGCTGGGGTTGTCGTTGGGTATCGCGCCCGTCGGCGCCTATATAGCTGTGGCGGGCGAGTTCGCCGCAGCCCCATGTATTCTGACGCTTTTGGTTGCGACGTGGTGCGGCGGCTTCGACATAATATATGCGTTGCAGGACGCCGAGTTCGATCGCAGTCACTCGCTCCACTCCATACCCTCGCGTTTTTCGGTGCGCACGTCGCTTACCATAAGCGCGGGGCTGCATGCGGTGAGTGTGGCCGCCTTGATATGGTTTGCCGGCTACCTGCCGGCCGGCTGGACTCTCTATGTCGGGTGCGCAGCCTTTGCCGCCGTCATAGCAATGGAGCACATCCTCGTCACGCCGTCGCGCCAGCGCAATATCGGCATCGCTTTCGGCACGCTCAACGGTATAGCGAGCACGATATTGGCCATATTCCTCATAGCCGATATGCTGATCTTCCGTTAGCGCGTTATGTGGCGGTCTATGGCATTTGCATCGGCCGCTGCCGGAGCGCTGCGATGCGGGCGGCAAATAGCGCGCCGGAGCGAGGAAAGGGCGGCAAAATTGCATATTTAGAGGAATTTTTGCTAACTTTGCCCGATTGAAGAGCAAACGATCAAATTATATAACTATATGGATATCTCTTATAACTGGCTTAAACACTATATCTCCGCCGACATTCCGGCCGAGCGTGCGGCCGAGATACTGACCGACATAGGTTTGGAGGTCGAGGGCTTTCACAAGATCGAGACCATACGCGGCGGATTGGCCGGCGTTGTCGTAGGCGAGGTGCTGACGTGTGAAGATCATCCCGATTCGGATCATCTGCATATCACCACTGTCGACGTGGGCGGTGAGGCTCCGTTGCAGATCGTGTGCGGCGCGCCCAACTGCCGAAAAGGCCTGAAGGTGCTGTGCGCCACCGTCGGCAGTGTGCTCTACCCCAATGGCGGCGAGGAGGAGTTCAAGATCAAGCGCAGCAAGATTCGCGGCGTGGAGTCGCTGGGCATGCTTTGCGCCGAGGATGAGTTGGGCATAGGCGCGAGCCACGACGGCATCATGGAGCTGCCGTCGGATGCCGTCGTCGGAACAACGGCCAAGGAGTACCTTCGCATCGAGGACGACTATCTTATCTCGATAGGACTTACACCCAACCGCATCGATGCCGCATCGCATATCGGCGTGGCGCGCGACTTGGTGGCATACCTGCGCAGCCGGGGCGACGAGAACGCCCGCCTCGTACTGCCGTCGGTCGACGACTTCAAGGTCGACAACCGCTCGCTCACAATCGATGTTACGGTGGAGAACGCCGAGGCTGCTCCCCGCTATGCCGCCGTGACGGTGCGCAACTGCAAGATCGCGCCGTCGCCCGAGTGGATGCAGAACGAGCTGCGCGCAGCAGGCATTCACCCCAAGAACAACTTGGTCGACATAACCAACTACGTGCTGTTCGAATTGGGACAGCCGCTGCACGCTTTCGATGCCGCCAAGATCGAGGGCGGACGCGTGATAGTCAAAACATGTGCCGAGGGGACGCCTTTCGTGACGTTGGACGGCGTGGAGCGCAAGCTGACGCGCTCCGATCTGATGATCTGCTCGGCCGAGCGCCCGATGTGCATCGCCGGCGTGTACGGCGGCTTGGATTCGGGCATTAGCGATACGACCACCGACGTATTCTTGGAGAGCGCATATTTCAACCCCGTATGGGTTCGCAAGACGGCCAAGCGTTTCGGACTTAACACCGACGCCTCGTTCCGCTTCGAGCGCGGCATCGATCCCGAGATTCAGGTCTACGCCTTGAAACGCGCCGCACTGCTGATGAAAGAGCTTGCCGGGGGCGAAATATCGAGCGAGATCATCGACATCAACCCCGCTCCTGCCAAGCCGTTCGTGTTCGATGTGTCGCTCGAACGTGTCAACCGCCTTATAGGCAAGGAGATCCCCGAAGCGACGGTGCGCACCATACTCTCTGCATTGGAGGTGAAGATCGTGGAAGAAAAGGAGGGCGTTTTGACCGTGGCGGTTCCACCCTACCGCGTCGATGTGCAGCGCGAGTCCGATATTGTCGAGGAGATACTGCGCATTTACGGCTACAACAACGTGGAGATCCCCGAGCACGTCAATTCGACGCTGTCATACGCCCCCAACCCCGATCGCAACAGGCTGATCAACATAGCTTCGGATTTCCTTTCGGCGAACGGCTATACCGAGATAATGTCGAACTCGCTGACCAAAGGCGCCTACTACGATAATCTGACGTCATACAAGGCCGAGAACTGCGTGAGGATAATGAACCCGCTCAGTTCCGACCTTAACGTGATGCGTCAAACACTGCTGTTCAATACGTTGGAGACCGTTGAACTGAATGCCAACCGCCGTTGCGGCGACTTGCGCATATACGAGTTCGGCAACTGCTACACATACGATGCCGCCCGCGCCTCGGAGGATAACGCATTGGCTCCCTATACGGAGACCTATCGTTTAGCCATTGCCGTGACGGGTATGGCTACCCCGCTGTCGTGGAACACCAAGGCCGATTCGGCGTCGTTCTTTACGCTGCGGGCGATTGTCGAGAAGCTGCTGCGCCGTTTCGGCATCGACATATACGATCTGAAATGCGAGACCTTGGAGAGCGACCTGTTCGCCGACGCCTTAACTATGTCGCTCAATGGCAAGGAGCTGTTGCAAATGGGTGTCGTGTCGCCCGCCTTGCGCCGCCGCTTCGATCTGAAACAGGACGTATTCTTCATGGAGATGAACTTCGAACAGTTGGTCAAGGCGACGCGCAAGCACAAGGTGACATTCAAGGAACTGTCGAAGTTCCCCGAGGTGCGCCGCGATTTAGCTCTGCTGATCGACAAGGAGGTGAAGTTCTCGCGCCTGCGCAACATAGCTTTCGCCTCGGAAAAGAGGCTGTTGAAGAGTGTCGCGCTGTTCGACGTCTACGAGGGCGACAAGCTCCCCGAGGGCAAGAAGTCGTATGCGCTGAGTTTCGTCATGGAGGACAAGACGCAGACGCTGACCGACAAGCAGATCGAGCGCGTGATGAGTACGTTGCAGACACAGTTCGAGAAGCAGACGGGTGCCGAGATAAGAAAATAATCGACCGGCCGATATGCCAAGACGATAGCCTATC
>CAZEXJ010000173.1:0-13762 GCA_964516585.1 uncultured Alistipes sp. | reverse complement strand
AAAGACAGCCGCCGAGTGCAGGCCGAAGCTCATCGTCGCGGGCGCTTCCGCGTATGCACGCGAGATAAAGTTTGATGTTATTTCCGACATCGCAAAGGAAGTCGGGGCGCTGTTTATGGTCGATATGGCGCACATCGCCGGACTGGTCGCGGCGGGACTGCATCCCTCGCCTGTTCCCTTTGCGGATATTGTCACCACCACCACGCACAAGACGCTGCGCGGTCCGCGCGGAGGTATTATCCTCATGGGTAAGGACTTCGATAATCCGTGGGGTCTGACCACGCCCAAGGGCGTAGTGAAGAAGATGTCGCAGATCATCAACTCTGCCGTGTTCCCCGGCATACAGGGCGGTCCGCTCGAACATGTCATAGCCGCGAAGGCCGTAGCTTTCGGCGAGGCTTTGACCCCCGAGTACAAGGAGTACCAGAAGCAGGTGATTAAGAATGCCAAGGCAATGGCCGAGGCCTTCGTGAAGCGCGGCTACAAGATCGTCTCGAACGGCACCGACAACCACCTTATGCTCGTCGATCTGCGCACCAAATTCCCCGAGTTGACAGGCAAGTTGGCCGAGAAGTGCCTCGTTGCCGCCGACATCACCACCAACAAGAACATGGTTCCGTTCGATTCTCGCTCGGCATTCCAGACTTCGGGTCTGCGCTTCGGCACCCCCGCAATCACCACGCGCGGTGTCAAAGAGGATAAAATGGATTACATCGTCGAGTTGATCGACCGCGTACTGCACGATCCCGAGAACGAGGAGAACATTGCAGCCGTGCGCCGCGACGTCAATGCCATGATGGCAGAGTACCCGCTTTTCGCATGGTAAACCGCGATGATGGATGAAATCGGTAATAGATTTTCTTACAGCACTTCACGACAACAATAACCGTGAGTGGTTCAATGCACACAAGAGCGAGTACCAACTCGCTCTTGCGCGCTTTCATTCGTTTGTCGAGGAGCTTATCGCAGGCATACGCACATTCGACGATTCGATCGGAGCGTTGGGCATTCGCGACTGCACATACCGCATCTATCGCGATACGCGATTCAGCGCCGACAAGACTCCATACAAGACCTATTTTTCAGCATTCATCGCACCGCACGGCAAGTCGAGCGGTTATGGAGGTTACTACTTTCATCTATCACCGCAACAGGGAGATAATCTCCTCGGCGGATCGTTCCTCATAACGGGCGTCTACTTGCCGGAACCGCCGGTATTGCAGAGTATCAGAGAGGAGATCGAAGACAACGGCGCCGGAATCGAGGCCGCCATAGCCGCCTCCGACGGATTCACATTGAGCCGAATGAACTCGCTCAAACGCACGCCGCGAGGTTTCCCGACAGGGACACGCTACGACCATATGCTGCGATTGAAAGACCTATGCATCGAACGGCCGATGGACAGAGATTTCCTGCTGGCCGACGACCTTGTCGGTCGCACGGTAGAGGCATTTCGTTCGACCAAAGAGTTTCTCACCATACTCAACCGCGCCATACGTTACGCCTACGAGGAGATGATGTAAAAGTTAAAGGCTGCCGGCAGATTGCCGACAGCCTTTAACTTATTTATCAGATAGACGCTGCAATGCTCTACATCTCCGCGAAATAGCGGTAGAACAACGGTATCGTTTCTACCCCGCGGAAGAACTGGTCGAGTCCGTAGCTCTCGTTGGGAGAGTGTATGGCATCTTTCGACAATCCGAAGCCGAGCAGAATCGATTTTATACCGAGAATACGCTCGAATCCGCTAATGATCGGGATCGAGCCGCCCGAATAGAAGGGTAGCGGCTTGCACCCGAAACTCTCGGTCACGGCACGCTCGGCCGCACGGTATGCCGGCAGGTCGGTCGGAGAGACATATGGCGCACCGCCATGCAGGAACTTCACATCGACGCGAACGCTCGCCGGGGCGATAGCACGGAAATGTTTTTCAAACAGTTCGGCGATTTTCTTAAAGTCTTGGTTCGGCACAAGGCGCATCGATATCTTGGCCGATGCGCGCGAGGGGATAATAGTCTTTGTACCCTCGTCGATATATCCGCCCCAGATGCCGTTGACATCGAGCGACGGACGAATGCCGGTGCGCTCGATCGTGGTGTAACCCTCCTCGCCGGCGACATCGCATATATCGATCGAACGTTTGTAATCATCGATCGAGAAGGGCGCCTGATTAAGCGCATCGCGCTCCTCGCTGCTCAACACCCGCACATCGTCGTAGAATCCCGGAATGGTCACCCGCCCGTTGTCATCGACAAGCGACGACACCAATCGCGTCAACACGTTGGCCGGATTGGCGACAGCACCGCCGTAAAGACCCGAATGGAGATCCTTGTCGGGTCCGGTCACCTCCACCTGCATATAAGTTATGCCGCGCAAACCGCAGGTAATGGAGGGTTTGTCCATGCCTATCATCGACGTATCCGAGACAAGGATCACATCGGCCTGCAACATTTCGCGATTATCCTCGCAGAACTTATAGAGGCTGCCCGATCCGATCTCCTCCTCGCCTTCGAGCATGAATTTTACGTTGCACGGCAACGACTCGGTGGCGCACATAGCCTCGAAAGCCTTGGCGTGCATGTAGAGCTGTCCCTTGTCGTCGTCGGCGCCGCGGCACCAGATGCGGCCGTCGGCAATCACAGGCTCGAACGGCTCGGTGCGCCACTCGTCGACGGGATCGACCGGCATAACATCGTAGTGCCCGTACACCAATACCGTCTTGGCGGAGGGGTCGACGATCTTTTCGGCGAATACTACCGGATTGCCGTCGGTAGGCATAACATCGGCGCGATCGGCTCCCGATTTCACCAAAGCGGCGGCCAACCACTCGGCACAGCGCCGCATATCCTCTTTGTGCGACGACTGCGCACTGATCGACGGAATACGCAGCAGATCGAACAACTCATCGAGAAAACGCTCTCTGTTCTGCTCGATATAACTCTTGATCTTATCCATAAATGTTTATTGAAGTTTTAAAGTTTCATTCCAACGGTTTACAGTCCGCATATCCCGCCGATCTCGGCAATGAAGCGTTTGGCCAAAGCATCGGCCTCGTCCATCGTGTGAGCCTCGGTATAGACGCGGATGATAGGCTCGGTATTCGATTTGCGCAGATGCACCCAACAGTCGGCGAAATCTATCTTCACGCCGTCTATATCGTTAACATTTTCACCGGCATAACGGTGCTTTATCTCAGACAGCACTTTATCTACGTCGATACTTGGCGTAAGTTGTATTTTGTTCTTCGAAGCGAAGTATGCCGGATAGGTGCGGCGCAACTCGGTCATGGTCATGCCGAGCTGCGAGAAGTAGGTAAGGAACAGAGCCACGCCGACCAGCGCATCGCGTCCGTAGTGCAATTCGGGATATATCACTCCGCCGTTGCCCTCGCCGCCGATGACCGCTCCGGTCTCCTTCATCTTGGCCACGACATTGACCTCGCCCACAGCCGATGCGGCATAGCTGCAGCCTGCGTAACGCCCGGTCACGTCGCGCAAAGCGCGCGACGAGCTGAGATTCGATACGGTATTGCCCGGCGTATGCGCCAACACATAGTCGGCCACGGCCACGAGCGTGTACTCCTCGACGAACATCGAACCGTCCTCGCTGACGAAAGCCAAACGGTCGACATCGGGGTCGACGACCACACCGAGATCGGCTTTATGTTCGACAATGACTTTCGATATCTGAGTAAGATTCTCGGGCAGCGGCTCGGGATTGTGAGCGAACTCTCCCGTAGGATCGCAGTTGAGTTCGATCACTTCGCAGCCCAATTCGCGCAACAGCTTGGGGATAACCACGCCGCCCACAGAGTTGACTGCATCGACCACGACCTTGAACCGGCGCTTGCGCACCGCCTCGGCATCGACTAACGGCAATGCGAGAACTTGCTTTATATGTTCGTCGTTAAACGATTCGCGGCTAACCACTTTGCCTATGCCGTCGATCTCCGGGAAGACGAAATCGCGATCTTCGGCCAATGCAAGTACGCGTTTGCCCTCGGCATCGTTCAGGAATTCGCCTCTCTCGTTGAGAAGTTTCAACGCGTTCCACTGCCGCGGATTGTGCGATGCGGTGATGATGATGCCGCCGTCGGCCTTATGCGCAATGACGGCCATCTCCGTGCCGGGAGTGGTGCACAGGCCGACGTTGATGACGTCGGCGCCGCAGCCGAGCAAGGTTCCCTCAATAATGTCGTTGACCATCGTGCCGGAAATTCGGGCGTCGCGCCCCACGACGATCGTCAAACGCCTGCCGGCATTCTTCTCTGAAAGAAAACGCACGTATGCCGTTGTGAACTTAACGACATCTATCGGCGTAAGATTATCTCCCTGCGCACCGCCAATGGTGCCGCGGATACCGGAAATAGATTTTATCAATGTCATATCTGCAATTTATATTGAAACTTTTTAATCGAAATATTTTTGCAATTCAACACAAAATTATTAATTTTACGCTAATATTGACAGTAAAAAAACATAAAATTATCGAAACATGAGAATTATTCCATCTTCCGAGCTGATTATCAACCAAGACGGATCTATTTTTCATCTGCACCTGCTGCCCGAGCAGCTGGCCGACACAGTCATTTTAGTAGGCGATCCGGGGCGGGTGGCGATGGTATCGAGTTTCTTCGACAATATCGAATGCAACGTTTCGAATCGCGAGTTCAACACCGTTACCGGCACATATAAGGGCAAACGCATGACCGTCTTGTCGACGGGCATCGGCATAGGCAATATCGACATCAGCGTGACTGAGTTGGACGCACTGGCCAATGTCGACTTCAAGACGCGGCAGGCCAAGGAGACCTTCCGCCGATTGACGCTCGTGCGCCTCGGTACATCGGGCGCCATTCAACCCGACATCAAGGTGGGCGACTTCGTATATTCGCGCACTTCGATCGGATTCGACGGTCTGCTCAACTACTACAAGGGACGCAACGACATCTGCGAGCTGGATATCGAGCAGGCGTTCATGAAGCACACCGGTTGGAACGAGCTGCTGCCCAAGCCCTATTTCATCAACTCCGACAAAGAGTTGTGGGAGCTGTTCAAAGATTCGGTCGTGGAGGGCATGACCATCGCCGCGCCGGGATTCTACGCGCCGCAGGGGCGCTGGGTGCGTCTCGAACCGCAGGACGCGAAACTCAACGAAAAGATCGAATCGTTCGATTACAATGGCCGCCGCATTACCAACTTCGAAATGGAGGGGTCGGCTCTGGCGGGTTTGGCGACACTTATGGGGCACCGCGCCACGACGATATGCACCATTATTGCACAACGCATAGCGCTCGACGCATGCACCGACTACAAGCCATTCGTGCGTCAGATGATACAAATGGCTCTCGACAAGTTGGCAACATTATAATAAATCGAAATTTAAATTTACACGTAATATGAAATTCACAGTATCAAGTTCCGCTCTTTTGTCGTTGCTGGCAACCACAGGAAAGGTTATCAGCAACAAAAACACGCTTCCCATTCTCGACTATTTCCGCATGGAGCTTAAAGAGGGAGAGTTGACGGTAACGACATCCGATTTGGAGACAACGCTCATCGGCTCGATCAAAGTCGATCAGGTGGAGAGCGAGGGCGTCATAGCCGCACCGGCAAAACTCATGCTCGACTCGCTTAAAGAGTTCCCCGAGATGCCGCTCGATATAGAGGTTAACGACAGCACATGGGAGATCAAGATAAAGTGGATGAGCGGATCGCTCTCGATTCCGGGAGCGAGTGCGGTTAGCTATCCGGCAGTGCAGTCGATCGGAGCCGAGCACAAGCAGATCGAGTTGAATGTCGATACGTTGATAGGCGGCATCAACAAGACGATATTCGCAACGGCCGACGATGAATTGCGTCCGGTCATGAACGGCGTATATTTCAATTTCGAGCCGGAGGCGATCACATTCGTCGCCACCGATGCCCACAAGTTGGTGAAATTCTCTTCGGAGCAAGGCGCCTGCGACTTTTCGGCATCGTTCATCCTGCCCAAAAAGCCGGCCAACCTGCTTAAAAACCTGCTGCTCAAAGAGGACGGCAGCATAAAGGTTTCATTCGACGCAAAGAACGCGATATTCGAGCTTAAATCGCATACGCTCGTTTGCCGTCTCATCGAAGGCAACTATCCCAATTACAACGCCGTGATACCGACAGCCAACCCCAACAAGGTGTTGGTCGACCGGGTGGAGCTTGTCAACGGCATCAAGCGTGTGGCCGTATGTTCAAACCCGACCACCAACCTGATCCGCATGGATATAGGCGACAACAAGATCAATCTGACGGCGCAGGACATCGATTTCTCGGTATCGGCAAACGAGAGCATCAATTGCAGCTACGAGGGTCAGCCTGTGACCATCGGTTTCAAGTCGACATTCCTTGTGGAGATATTGTCGAACATCGACACGCCCACTGTTTCGGTCGAGCTGGCCGATTCGACTCGCGCCGGAGTCTTCAAGCCGGTGTATGACGACAAGCAGAACAGCGCGGTGCTCATGTTGCTCATGCCGATGATGATAAATGCGTAATATACAATTGGTGATACACAGATGGATTTGAAACTCAAACGCCCGATCGTCTTCTTCGACTTGGAGACGACGGGCGTTGATACTGCTCATGACCGCATCGTGGAGATCTCCATGGTAAAGATCATGCCCAACGGCGAACAGATCGTCAAAACGCGCCGCATAAACCCCGAGATGCACATTCCCGAGGAGTCCACTGCCGTACACGGCATTACTGATGACGATGTCCGCGACTGCCCGCACTTCGCACAGATCGCCAAATCGTTGGCTCAATTCCTCGAAGGGTGCGATTTCGGAGGCTTCAACTCCAACAGATTCGATCTGCCGGTGTTGGTCGAGGAGTTTTTGCGGGCAGGTGTCGATGTCGATTTCAAGCGGCGCCGATTCGTCGATGTGCAGAACATCTTTCACAAACTTGAACAGCGCACATTGGTGGCAGCCTACAAGTTTTATTGCGGCAAGGATCTGACCGACGCCCACTCGGCGCAGGCCGATACGATGGCGACATACGAAGTGCTCAAAGCGCAGCTCGACCGTTATCCGCAGTTGGAGAACGACATCGATGCGCTTGCCGAGTTCTCCTCGCGCGGCGAAACGGCCGACTACGCCGGCCGCATAGGCTACGACGACAAGGGCGTCGAAGTGTTCGCTTTCGGCAAATACAAAGGCCGCAGCGTGGAACGCGTGTTCGAGGAGGATCCGAGCTACTATTCATGGATGATGAACGGCGACTTTCCGCTCTATACAAAGAGAGTTATAACCGAAATAAGACTTCGAAAAAAGAGTAGCAAACAGTGACGATGAGACGATTTTTCACAGTTGCCATTGCATTGACGATGTTGGTGTCGCAACTTGCGGCTGTCGAGAAATCGACAACCGTGGTCTACATCAACGGTACCAAATATTACGTGCATGTCGTCAAAGCCGGAGACACATTATATTCATTGGCCAAGGCCTACGACGTATCGGAAAAAGATATCATCGACAACAACGACGGACTCGATGCGGCAACGCTGCGCATCGACCAGACGATAAAAATACCCGTCATCGAGCAGCAGCGCGAGATGACGAAGAAAGAAAAAAAACGTTTCAAAAGACACAGTGTCAAGTCTGGCGAAACGCTATATTCGATAGCGCGCAAATATGAAATATCGGTGGCGACGATCATGGAAGACAATCCCGGCATCGATCCTACGGCGCTCTCTGTCGACGGCGAGCTGCTGATACGCAAATCGGACATAGGCGACACGCCGGCGCATACGGTCGAGCGCGAGTGGCGCGACTACAAAGAGACACTCAATACATTAACTCCGGCCGACAGCGCATCGTATCACATAGTGCAGCCCGGCGAGACGGTATACTCGCTTTCGCGTCGCTTCGGCATGACCGAGGAGGAGTTCTCTCTATTGAACGATCTGAGCGACGGACTCAAAGCCGGCGCCATAGTGCGTGTAACGCGCATCGGGGAGACGGAGGAGACATCGAATATCGAGCCTGCCGATTCGCTGCAAACCGAGTCGCCCGACCTTCCCGGCAGCGAGTTCATGCAACCGGCCGCCTTCCGCCGGCTAAACCCATACGAGCGTCTGCAAATCGCACTGATGCTGCCCATCGACGTCAAAAGCAAAGTCAACGACAACTACATCGACTTCTATAAAGGCTTTTTGTTGGCATTGGAGCAGTTGAAAAACGAAGATCGTCTCAATGCCGATCTCACCGTCTTCAATACCGCCCACGATCCGCAAACGGTAAGAAACATAATCGATTGCGACACTCGTCTGCGACATGCCGACATCATCGTAGGGCCGGTGTACGAGGAGGAGATACGCGTTGTGCTCGAATATGCCGAACTCAACAACACACCTGTCGTCTCACCGCTTTCGACCATGACCGAGACTCACAGCCCCGTGCTGTTTCAGATGCAGGCGGCAAACGCCCACAAATACGACAAGCTCGCCGATATGTTCGACGGCAGCAAGGAGATAAGGCTGATATATGCGGCGAGCAACGACCATGAATTTGTCGCGGAGATCATGCCGCTGCTCGATTCAACCCGCTACGAATCATACAATTTCACATTCAACCGCAAACCGTTCATTTATCGTCGCAATGCCGACGGCAGCAGCGGAGCGCAGGTGGAGACCAACTCTCTGATACGCGACCAGTCCGACAAGATATTCATCGTCATGGCCGACAAGGAGACCGATATCGACCGAATTCTGACCACGCTCTCTTCGGCCAAGTCGTCTCTCACCGATCGCGGATACGCTATCGGCAGCTACGTCGTTCTGGGCAACCGCAGATGGACGCGGCTCCACAATCTCGACAGCCGCATGTTTTTCAAAAACGACGTGGTATTCGCCACGCCTTATCATGCCAAACGCAGCGACGAGGCGATACGTATTTTCGACGGAGTCTATGTCAAGGAGTTCGGTACGCTGCCGTCGATGTTCTCTTACAGAGGTTACGATGCCGCAATGCTGTTCTGCCGCGCCATGTACGACGGAATGGAAGGCCTTGCCTCGGGCGAGGAGTCGACGCCGCTTACGACAAGCTACAAGTTCGCATACGAAAACGGCATGTATGTCAACACCGACTGGACGGAAGAGCGGTACAACAGCAATTTTACGATAACAACCCAGTAGAGTTATGGCAAGCAACATATCGGCATCGATCCCCGAAAAAACCGTAGAGCGACTGAGCGAGTATCGGCGCACGCTCCTGTCGTGCCACCGGCAAGGCATCACCCACATCTTTTCACACGTGCTCGCCGGCATGCACGGCATCACGGCCGTACAGGTGCGCCGCGACCTTATGTTAATAGGATTTTCGAGCGACACGAAGAAGGGATACGACGTCAAGGTGCTGATCGACTTCATAAACAATATCCTCGACAGCGAATCGACAACCAATATCGCCATAATCGGCATGGGTCACCTCGCACAGGCCATAACCAAATATTTCAACAGCAAGGGTTTGAAGCTGCGCATTATAGCCTCGTTCGACATCGATCAGGCCAAAGTGGGGCATACTATCGACGATATTCCATGCTACCACATGGATCAGTTCGAAGACAAGGTTGAGAAACTCGACATAAGCATCGTCATCGTATCGTCGCCGACAGAGGTTGCCGCCGAATTGGTCGTCCCGATCATCAATGCGGGCATCAAAGGGGTATTGAACTTTACCTCTGCCCCGTTAAACTTCCCGCAGGGTATCGTCGTCGAAAACTACGACATAACGACCATACTCGAAAAGGTTGCCTACTTCGTCAAAGTCAACGAGGAGAATAACAACAACAACTAACCGACTGTCATGCAGATACACTACGGCTTCGATGATGTCTCCGCGATCGGCGCTCCGGTAGCGACTGTCGGATCGTTCGACGGCGTACACGGGGGGCATCGCGCTCTTCTCGATGCCGTAAAGAGAGTTGCCGCGCAGCAGGGCGGCCGAAGCGTTGTGTTGACCTTCGAACCGCACCCGCGCATAGTGTTAGGCACCGACGAGGGGTTGACTCTGCTTACTACGGTCGAGGAGAAAGCCTTGCTGCTCGACCGCGCAGGTATCGACGACATGATCGTCATGCCGTTCGACAGCCGGTTCAGCAATCAAAGCCACGATGAGTTTATACGCAACTGCATGATCGACAAACTGCATATTCGTGGACTCGTCGTAGGATACAACCATCGTTTCGGGCGCGGCAACGAGGGCAGCTTCGAGACTCTCGCGCCGCTCGCCGACCGGTTCGGTTTTACGCTGCATCGGGTCGAACAATACATCGACGACAACAGCAAAGTGAGTTCGACGGTCATCCGCCGACTGATAGAGAGCGGCGACATGACCAAGGCGGCGCGCCTGCTCACTCACCCTTATATAATAAAAGGTATGGTCTGCAACGAACGTCTCACGATCGCCGATCGATACAAACTGCTGCCTCCGCCGGGATCATACACCGTAAAGATCGACGGACAGACGAACCGGGCAACCGTCGACGGACGATCGATAATCATAGACCACATTGAAGATAAAGAGGTAATTATAGAATTTATATAAAGCTATGATCTATCACGATACACAGATACGCATACTCTACAAGCACACCGACCAAATGGGTATCGTACACCACTCCAACTATATCAATTTCTTTGAAGCGGCACGCACCGAGCTTATGCGCGAAATAGGACTGACCTATGCCGAGGTGGAGCGGCGCGGCATAATGATGCCCATACTCGACGTACACATCAAATATCGTCAACCGGCTCGTTACGACGAGGTGATAACAGTCAGGGCTTCTGTATCGCATATGCCGATGGCGCGCATCGATTTCGACTACGAGGTACTCGGCGAGGATGGCCGCATGATAGCCACCGGCACCACGACGCTCGGCTTCATCGACAGTACGACACGGCGGCCGCAGCGCGCACCGCAATGGCTCGCAGAGGTATTGAGTCCATATGTAGAATAACGCTGCGACAATGACAAACAGACAATTCTGCCGGATATTTACAACCGGTTTTCTCGCAATGGCAGCGGTTTATGTCGCATCGCTCCACATCGACGCCCCGGTGTGGTTCAAGGCCGCGGCCAAGACTCTGCCCGTATTGTTTCTCAGTATGGCGACATGGCGCGTCGGCCGCTCCGACGGCATACTGCCGCTTATCCCGATAGCGCTTCTGTTGTCGAGCATGGGCGATCTGGCAGGCGACCTGCATGCCTTTTTATGGCAGATCGGGCTGTTCGCAGCGGCGCATACAGCCTATATCATCGGATTTTTGCGCCGACGCCGTCCCACACCGGCATCGATAGCCGCCGCAGCGGCTTTTATCGCGGCAGCCGCTCTGCTCGGCACCTATATCGCGGCGCGCATACCCAGCGGAATAGAACAGGTATTCGTCGTCGCCTACATCGCAATCATAACCCTTATGGCAATATCATCCGTGTTGCAGGGCAGCCGTTTCCGCTGGTTGTATGCCGCAGCGGCCGCAGTATTCATGTTCTCCGACTCCTGCATAGCATGGAATCGGTATGTGACACACATACCGCATGCAACGGCATGGATAATGTCGACCTATTTCGTCGCTCAATACGCCATAGCCCGCCTCTATATAGCAGAAAAACTGCGCTAACCGCACGGTGCGTATGACAGCCGACGGACGTGTGTGACACGTGCCGGCAGACGGTGTATGTCAAAATGTCAGATCATTGCGCAGTGGCACACAGTTTGATCGGACATCTTCAAACAGAGAACAAACAAATTAAAACCAAACAAGATATGAAAAGCGGAAAAATAGGGGTAACGACCGAAAACATCTTCCCCGTAATCAAGAAATTTCTTTACTCCGATCACGAAATCTTTTTGCGCGAGTTAGTATCCAACGCCGTCGATGCCACCCAAAAATTGAAGACTTTGTCGGCCAAGGGCGAAGCCAAGGGAGAGTTGGGCGATCTGACCATACGCATAGCTGTCGACGAGGCGGCCAAAACCTTGACGGTGACCGACCGCGGCATAGGCATGACGGCCGAGGAGGTCGACAGATACATCAACCAAATCGCATTCTCGGGCGCCGAGGAGTTCATGGCCAAATATAAGGATCAAGCCATTATCGGACACTTCGGTTTAGGATTCTACTCGTCGTTCATGGTTGCCGACAAAGTGGAGATCTTCACCCGTTCGTATTGCGAAGGCGCCAAAGCCGTGCATTGGAGTTGCGAGGGTTCGCCCGAGTTCGAAATGGAGGAGACCGGCGACGAGCGCGACCGCGGCACGACAATCGTCCTGCATCTGTCGGAGGATTGCGCCGAGTATTGCCAGAAGAACAAAATCGACGAGCTGTTGAAGAAATACTGCCGGTTCCTGCCCATCGCCATTGCCTTCGGCAAGAAAACCGAGTGGAAGGACGGCAAGTATGTCGACACCGATCAGGACAACATCATCAACGACACCGATCCGCTGTGGACGCGCAAACCCACCGACATTACGGAGGAGCAGTACAAGGAGTTCTATCGCGAGCTGTACCCCATGAGCGACGATCCGCTCTTCTATATCCACCTCAATATCGACTATCCGTTCAACCTCACGGGCATTCTCTATTTCCCGAAGATACACAACAACTTCGAGATACAGAAGAACAAGATACAGCTATATTCCAATCAGGTGTTCGTCACCGATCAGGTCGAGGGCATCGTACCCGAGTATCTGACGCTGCTGCACGGCGTGATCGACTCGCCCGACATTCCGCTCAACGTATCGCGCAGCTATCTGCAAAGCGACTCCAACGTAAAGAAGATATCGGGTTACATCACCCGCAAAGTGGCCGATCGCCTGCAAGAACTGTTCACCACCATGCGTACCGACTACGAGCAGAAGTGGGACGACTTGAAGATCTTCATACAGTACGGCATACTTACCGACGAGAAGTTCGCCGAGAAAGCCCAGAATTTCATGCTCTGGAAGACAATCGAGGGCAAATATTACACCGGCGAGGAGTATTCCGAGGCTATCAAAGAGCTGCAAACCGACAAGAACGGCAATCTGATCGTTCTGTATGTCGACGATCCCGTAAGCAAGGATACGTTCGTCGAGGCTGCCAAGGCCAAAGGCTACAACGTGTTGGAGATGAACGGACAGCTCGACAGCCACTATATCAACTGGTACGAGTCGAAGCACGAGAAGACGCGTTTCGTGCGCGTCGACAGCGATGTTATCGACAAGCTGATACAGAAAGAACAGACGCAAAGCATGTCGCTTAGCGAAGCCCAGCAGCAGATCATGCGCCCTGTATTCGAGAGCCAGATGCCCAAGGACGACAAGATACACTACAACATATCGTTCGAGCCGATGTCGGCCGAGGAGGCGCCCGTGGTTATCACTCAAAACGAATTCATGCGCCGCATGAAGGAGATGGCACAGATAAGCGGCGGCTCGATGAGTCAGTTCTACGGACAGATGCCCGACAACTTCACCATTGCCGTCAACGGCAATCACCCCATAGTCATAGATATACTGAGCGAGGTAGAGACCGCCTATGGCGACAAGCTGCGCACTATCACCAAGAAGATCGATGCCGCAGTCGCCGAGGAGGGACGCTTCAACGAGGTTGTCAAGGATAAGAAAGAGTCCGATCTCTCGCCGGAGGAGAAATCGACTCGCGACGAGCTTTCGCAAAAGGTTGCCGACCTGCGCAAACAGCGCGACACACGCTTGCAGGAGATCGGCACCGCCAACGAGAAGGTGCG
>CAZEXJ010000172.1:0-6722 GCA_964516585.1 uncultured Alistipes sp. | reverse complement strand
AACGGACCATTGATATAATTTAGTTGATTTTGAAGGCTGAGGGTCGACACCGCAAGGTGCCGACCCTCGGTTTGTCTATCCTCTCTGTGCCACTCCGAGGAGCGTGCCTGCACGCGGCGCGGCAATCTCATTCGCGCCGCTGTGTCATTCTGAGGAGCGTTTGAAAAACGCGACGTGAGAATCTCTTTCGTGCACGAGATTCCCACGCCTCGCTGCGCTCGGCTCGGAATGACATGGTGGAAATGTCATTCTGAGGAGCAACGCAGTTGCGACGTGAGAATCTCTGCGCTTGGCTCGCAATGACAAGGCGGGGTGCTGCCCGATGTCATTAAAGCGTGGTGTCGGGAGGCGAAAGATGATTTTTTGCGGAAAAACAGACGAAAAAATCGTTATCTTCGCGTAAAATAATCTATTGTATTGCAGTTGAGGTTTTCCAACATCGCCCGTCGATTGACCGACGCGCCGATGATATGCGTGGCGGCCTTGCTCGTCGTCGGCATATTGTGGGGTGAGAGGTGGCAGCTGCCGTTGTGGTTGGCGGCGGCGGGGTTTGTCGTGTGTTGTGCGATGAGTTATGCGGGCAGTCGGCGGCGTGCGGGTATGGCATACGCCGCCGCCGCGGTCGTGCTTATGGGTATGATACTGCCCGAGCTGCATCGCCGAACGGCCGCCGTGCCATATGGCCGTCGCGCGGTCATGCGTGTGGAGGTGATGACGGAGCCGGTGTCGCGGGGCGATTATGCTGTGGCGGAGGGTCGTATCACGGCGTGGAGCGATAACGGGGTGAGCCGTTCGGCCGACGACAGGGTGTGGCTGTGGATAGGTTGCGATTCGGTCTGTTGCGGCGACAGGCTTACGGTGGAGGCGTCTGTCAGGGAGCATATATCGCGTCATGCCGAATACTCGGCCATGATGCGCCGACGCGGTTACGTGGGCGCCCTGTCGATAGGCGACGGCAACATATTGCATATGGAGCGGGGCGCCGCAGTGTCGTTGCAGGCCGCCGCCGTGAGACACATACGTGCCTTGCCCCTGAGTGAGCGGAGCTGCGGAGTGGTCGAGGCCATGACAACAGGCTCGCGTGCCGGCATCACGCCGGAGTTGCGTCGCAGCTATTCGCGCTCGGGTGCGGCGCATGTCTTGGCGCTGTCGGGGCTGCATCTCGGCATCGTAGCCGTGGCGGTCAATCTGCTGCTTGCGTGGCTGTCGCTGCTGCATCGCGGCCATGTGGTGCGTAATGTGGCGGTCGTGGCGGCGATATGGCTGTTCGCCGCTATGGGAGGCATGTCGCCGAGCGTGGTGCGTGCTGCGATAATGTTTTCTATATTGCAGCTGTCGTTAGCGTTCTCTTCCGGGTATTCGTCGCTCAACGCCTTGGCTGCGACGGTGTTTCTGATGTTGATATTCGATTCGTCGTATATTCACGATATAGGTTTTCAGCTCTCGGCATTGGCCGTTGCGGGCATTTTGCTGTGGGGCGTTCCGCTGTGCCGCCGTCTGCGTTGCTGCCGCAGAGCGGTCGACGCGCTTGTCGGCACGATCGTCATAAGCTTGTGCGCGACACTATGGACGCTGCCTGTCGTATCGCACGCCTTCGGATATGTGTCGTGGGCGGGGGTGTTGATAAGCCCCGTGGTGATGACGACGGCAACGGTCATTGTGGCCTGCGGCGCTATGGCCGTAGTGCTGCCCGAGGGGTGGCTGGCGCAGCCGCTGGGGTTTGTGCTCGACGGCGCTGCCCGATTGCAGAATTTCGTGGCGGAGAGTGCTGCCGGAGGCTGGTGCGCGGCCGATTGGCGCATGAACGATATTGAAACGGCTGCCGCATACGCATTGTTTGCGGTGATTACTCTGGCGATATGGAGCGTGGATAGGAAAAAAACGGTAACTTTGCCCGACTATGATGACTATGTCCGACATTGATCTGCTGTGCAGCGACTCTCTGCGTGAGGCGGTAGAGGCGAATCTGTCGCGTCGTCCGACCGATATCGCGCTCGACAAGCACGTGGCGCATGCTGCATTGGTGGCCACTCAGGTGAAGTATCTGCAACGCGCCGCGGAGAAGCTGCCGGCGATGTATGCCGCACGCTGCATAATTCCGCCGCGGGCTTTCGAGCAGGCGTCGAGCGAGATGTGCGCCGCGCACAAACCCATATCGGGCGGCTGTGCGGTCGACCTGACGTGCGGTCTCGGGGTCGATGCGGCGGCTTTGAGCCGTCGGTTCGAGAGGGTTGTGGCCGTCGAACGCGACGAGGTGCTGGCGGCTGTGGCGCGCGAGAATTTTTCGAGATTGGGTATAAATAACATCGAAGTAGTCTGTGGCTCGGCCGAGGAGTGGGCGGCCGCATGCCGTGAGCGGTTTGACTGGATATATGTCGATCCCGACCGTCGCGATGCCGGCGGTCGCAAAATGGTCTGCATGGAGGATTGTTCGCCCGATGTGACGGCTCTGCGGCCGCGGCTTGCGGCAATCGCTCCGCGCATGGCTGTGAAGTGTTCGCCGATGTTCGACTGCGACGAGGCGTTCCGACTCTTTTCGCCGTGCCGCGTCGAGGCGGTGTCGCTCGGCGGCGAGTGCAAGGAGGTCGATATTTACACCGGTGCCGATGCCGATACGCTGCATGCGGTGGCATTGGGCTTGGGCGAGGAGTCTTTCCCGAGGAGCCTTTCGCGTGCCGAGCCGTGCCGTGAGCCTTTTCTGCCCGATGCCGGTTGGCGTTATCTGATTACACCCGATGTGGCGTTGGTCAAGGTGCGTCGTGCCGTCGACTCGCTCGGCGGCGAAGCATGCATGTGGAGTGCGGGAGGGTACGCCTTTTGCCGGGAGCTGCCGCGGCGGGAGCTGCTGGGGCGTGTCGACGAGATAGCCGATGTGGAGGAGTATCGTCCCAAAGCGCTGCGCAAACGTTATGCCGGCGCGGGCGTGGAGGTGTTGAAGCGTGACTGCCGGCTCTCGGTCGAGTCGATACGCCGTGCCGCTTCGCTGCGCCCGGGAGGCGACGTGAGGGTGGCTTTCACCGATATAGGCGGTAAAACTTGGGCGATTCGACTAAAATAGATAACTTTGTGGCGAATAAACTTAAACGGCGATGAGGAGGTGGTACCGCACCATAAAGAGTTTTCTTACCGACACGGTGTTCCGATTGGAATACGGTCAGTTGTCGGGGCGTATAGCCTCGCGGTTAGTATCCTCTTATAAACTCATATTCTACACTGTCCGCGGCACGAACACTCACCGCACGATGATGCAGAGCGCCGCGCTGACGCTCTACACGACATTTGCCGTTATACCCATTCTGGCATTGGCATTCGTTATAGTGCATGCCGTGGGGGGATTGCAGCCTCTGGTGATGAGTCTCTATTCGCTCTTCCCCGATTCGCACGAGGAGCTCGATTTCCTGTTGGACTTCGCCGGCGCGGCGGCCGACAGCATACACGGCGGCGTGCTGGCCGGCTTCGGCGTTGTGACGCTGCTCTGGGCGGTGTTCCGCGTCTTCGACTCGGTGGAGTCGGCGTTCAACAACATATGGGAGGTGCCGAGCCGGCGCAAGATAATATTGCGCTATCCGGCCTATATGGCTGTGGCAGCGGTCGTCCCCACGCTGTGGGGACTGTCGACCTCGATAGCCTACAACGCCTTTTCGGCCATAGGTCTCGACTCGAATGCGCATTTTGTGCTGACGCGCCTGCTGGCCGTGGCGGTGGCATGTTTCGCCACATCGCTGCTCTACAAATACATACCTCACACCAAAGTGCGCTTCCGCAATGCTTGGCGCGCCGGTGTAATAGCGGGGGTGACATTGTCGCTGTGGCAGTGGGGCTATGTTTATGTGCAGGGCTTCATGTCGACCTACAATGCCATATACGGCAGTTTTGCCGCCCTGCCGCTCTTCATCATCTGGTTGCAGGTGTCGTGGCAGATCGTGCTGTTGGGATGCGAACTGACATTCGCTGCACAGAACATGGCGCGCTTCGACAGCGAACGCCGCAACTCGCTGCGGCCTCTGGCGCCCGACGGTAAAAACGTGAGTGTGGTCGTGGTCGGCAGCGGCAATGTGGCCGAGTCGTTCGCCACGACGCTCATCGCCTCGCGCGGCACCGAATTGCGACAGATATTCGCCCGCAACCCTATGCGCGGTGCGGAGATAGCCTCTAAGACGTCGACGTCGTGGACCGACGATCCGTCGCGGTTGGCCAAGGCCGACATCTACATAATCGCCGTAAGCGACAAGGCCATAGCCGAGGTGGCTGCCTCGCTGCCCTTCCCCGACGATGCCATAGTCGTGCATACGGCGGGCAGCGTGGCGTTGCAGGCTCTGCCTTCTAAACTGCACAACAGAGGCATACTCTATGCCTTGCAGAGCTTCACGGCCGGCCGCCGCATCGATCTGGCGCATGTGCCGATCTTCATCGAGGCCGAAAACGATGTCGTGCGCGAACGTCTGTTCACATTCGCCCGCATGCTCAGTACGCGTGTCGATTACGCCGACTCCGAGCGTCGCCGCGTGATACATCTCGCGGGAGTCATGGCCAACAACTTCCCGAACCACCTCTACGGCATCGCGGCGCGCATCGTCGAGCGCGAGGGCTTGTCGTTCGACATACTGCGCCCGATAATAACGGAGACCGCCGAGAAGGCCGTGGCTTCGCAGTCGCCCGATCTTGTGCAGACAGGGCCGGCCGTGAGGGGCGACATGAAGGTGTGCCGCGAGCATGCCCGCATGCTCGACGGCGATCCTTTGCGACAAAAAATTTATAACGATATAACCGAAAGCATATGGGAAACTTCAAAGAGGACATAGCGCGTGTCAAGGCGTTCGTGTTCGATGTCGACGGCGTGATGACCGACGGCGGTATAATACCCACGCCCGACGGCGACTTCATCCGCCGCTACTGCGCCAAAGACGGCTATGCGGTGGCATACGCCATAAAACTTGGATACAAGATCTGCATCATATCGGGCGGTCGGGGCGAGATGCTGCGCCGCCGTTTGGAGATGCTCGGCGTAAGCAAAATGTATCTCAACTGCATGGACAAGATCGCCGCTATCGACGAGTTCATCGCCGAAAACGGACTCGATGCCCGCGACGTGATCTACATGGGCGACGACATCCCCGATCTTGACTGCATGCGCCGCGTGGGCATACCCGTATGTCCGGCCGATGCCTGCTCGGAGGTCATCGAGGCGTCGCGCTACGTCTCGGAGTACAACGGCGGATGCGGTGCCGTGCGCGACATCGTCGAACAGGTGCTGCGCGCTCAGGGCGTGTGGGCGCGTTCGTCGGAGGGCGTGTTAGGCATAGCCTCGCGATAACCTGCCGCCGCCGGGGGGGGTGGTGACTTTTGCAGCCTGCGTCTTTATTGCGTACATTCGACCGCGCCGAATATGCTTCGGCACGGCAAAAAAACAGATGAATTGCTTTTTTTACACTCGACTTATTAGTATATTTGCTTGCAGATAATTAAAAACCGTAAATTCATGGATATTAAAGAGGTTCTCAAATTCTACAAGGATTTTCCCAAGGAGGGAATCAACTTTATCGATATTATCCCCTATCTTCAGGACAAAGAGGTGTATCGATGCCTCATCGACCGTATCGCCGCGTGCGCGACGGCTCCAAACATCGCCGCTCCCGAGGCACGCGGATTTCTGTTCGCCGCACCGCTGTTGGTAGTCAGCCCGACGGTGCACAACATCATCCCGGTGCGCAAAAGCGGTAAACTGCCCTTTGCCGAGGGCGACCTTCACGAGGTCAAGATAGTCAAGGAGTACGGTTTCGACAAACTCTACTATCGCCAGAGCGATATAGCCGCCGGCCGTCCCTCCGGCGAAGAGTTCGAAATATCGATCCTCGACGACGTCCTTGCCACCGGCGGCACGGCCGAGGGTGTGGCCGAGTCGTTGTCGAAACTTGTTATCGAACGCGACGGGAAACAATATTCGGTCAAAATCAAAGAGTTTATCTTCATAGTCGAATTGGAGGAGCTTGGCGGCGCCGCCCGCTTGGAGAAGATAGCGCCGGTTAAGTCTATCGTAAAGCTCTAAATTTCCCGTGAATTTTCCGTGAAAAGGCATCATTAGCGGCACCTCAATCATTGGCGCGAATGGGCAGTACGCCGAGTACAGCCCATCCGCGCCAATTTCATGTCGGCACCGCTACTAACGCCTTTTGACGAAAAATCGGTTCTTTTCCGTGAAAAATACTATTCTACTTCCGCGCCTTGTCGCTCGACAATGGGCAGTACGCCGAGTACAGCCCATCGTCTCGCTCCTGCGTTGCGTTGTATAATAGCATTTTTGACGAAAAAGGGGTGGCGCTTGGAACGCTATTTCCTCCGACATGTCATTCTGAGCGGAGTGTAACGAAGCGAAGAATCTGGTTGGGGACGACTATTTCCATTGTCGAGTGTAGAGATTCTCACGTCGGCCTGCGGCCTCCTCAGAATGACAGACCGGGCGTGTAAAGCACGCTCCTCAGAATGACAGACAGAGCGTGTAAAGCGCACATCTCGGGATTCCCGACAACCGTCCCATGCTCCACCCGGAGCGCAGCGACCCAAGTCCCCTCCGAGGAGGGGATTTACGCCGCGTTGCTGCGCAACTTTTGCGTCGTGACTGCTTTCGCGGCTCGGCAATTCGCAAGCGATTGCACTCGCCTGTTGCAGCAGTTAGGGGAGGGTCAGAATTATATAACGGCGCAAGCCGTCGCTTTGTGGTCGAC
>CAZEXJ010000171.1:0-4165 GCA_964516585.1 uncultured Alistipes sp. | reverse complement strand
CACATCCTGCGGGAGCTGTACATCGGGATCGATCGGCTGCGTATCCAAATCGCCCGTGCACGAACCTGCACCCAGCATACATGCTGCGGCGAAGGTCATCATCAAGACTTTATACTTTTTCATAATTTACAGTCGTTTTTGTGGAGGATTAGAAATTGAATTTCACACCGAGGATGTAGGTGCGCGGACGGGGATACATGTTGTTGTCGATGCCCGAGCAGATTTCGGGGTCGATGCCCTCGTAACCCGTGAACGTGCAGACGTTCTGCACCGTACCGAATACATTCAACGCCATCGGACGCGAAAGTTTGCGGCCCAGCGCGAAGCGGTAGCTCAACGTGATGTTGTCGATCTTGAGGAACGACGCATTGCGCACGTAGTAGTCCGACAGATACTGCGCCTCGCGGACGAAGCCCGTCTCCACCGCCGAAGCCTTGCGGTTCGAGATGAAGTTCGTGGCGGTAAAGGCGCCCGACAGGAGTTCGTTGTTCGACGACATGTTGTCATAGACGTAGTTGCCGATGTTGGCGTGTGCCGAAACGGCCAGCGTCAACGCCTTCCACGAAAGCTGCGTATTGAAGCCCAACGTAACGTCGGGAGCGGCCTTCTCGAAGCAATAACGGTCGTTGTCATCGATCTTGCCGTCTTCGTTGCGGTCGACGTACATGCCCTCGATCGGCTTGCCGGCCTCATCGTAAATCTGCTGGAAGACAAAGAACGAATAGGTCGGATGACCCGTCTGGTGCACCTGGCAGTTGTTGCCCGTACCGCCCGACACGCCGCCGGTCAGCACGCCTAAATAACCCGCCGTACCGTCTTCGGCCGAGAGGCGGGTGATCTTGTTCTTGTTCCAGGCGGCGTTGAACCCGATCGTCCAGTTCCAATCCTTGGTTTCGATGGGCACGGCGTTGATTTCGAACTCGACGCCCGTATTCTCCATGTCGCCGATGTTGGCGTTCAGATAGTTCTTGAGGTTGGCACCGGCAGCGATCGGCGTATAGTTCAGCATGTCGGTGGTCTTGCGGTAGTAGAAGTCCACCGAACCGTAGATGCGGCCATTGAGGAATCCGTAGTCCACACCGGCGTTGTAGGTGGTCGTGGTCTCCCACTTCAGATCGGCGTTGTAGCCCTGCGGCGTAATCGGAGTAATCACCTTGTCGCCGAACTGGTAGTAGCTGCCGAGTTGGTTCATGACATAGGTAGGCAGCGTGTCGTAAAGGCCGCCGACATCCTGCTGACCGGTTTCACCCCAGCTCAGACGCAATTTGAGGTTCGAGAGGACGCGGCTGTCTTTGAGGAAGCTTTCGTTCGAGATGTTCCAGCCGACGGCCACCGAGGGGAATACGCCCCACTTGTTGTTCGAGAAACGCGAGGTGCCGTCGCGGCGGATCGTCGCCGTGAGGTAGTAACGGTTGTCGAACGAATAGTTGGCGCGGCCGAAGAACGAAACGAGATACTGCTCTTCCTTATCGATGAAAGGCTCTTTCAACCAGTACTTCGGATCCTCGGGCGAGGTGCCGTCGGCACGGAACTGCTGTTCCGACGACGATTTGTAGATGTGCTGCCACGAATAACCGGCCATCGCATCGAACGAATGGCGGCCGAGCGTCTTGACATAGGCGATGTAGGCCTCCAGCGTCTGGGTGCGCTTCAGCTGTGCATAGTCCTTGTGGTAACCGTCGCCGGTCTGGGTCATGTCGTGCATCGTCTGCTCGCGGCCCGGAGCCACGTCGACCGTACCGTTCGATTTCGAGTAGTCGAGACCGAGGTTCAGGTTCACCCGCAGGTCTTCGAAACCGTGAATCTTGTAGTCGATCTGCGCATTGCCGATGAAGCGCTTGGCGTTGGCCTCGTCGAATTTGTCATACAAGAGGGCGACGGGGTTCTGGCCAGCCTGCGTGTTGTAGTTGGACTGCGTGAGTTCCGGATAACCGTCTGCACCGAGCTTGCCGTTGTGCCACCACGTATAACCGTTCAGACCGTGCTCGTCATAGACGGGTTTGGTCGGGTCGAACGACACGGCCGCCCCGACGGCATCCGTATTGGCGAAGCGGTTGTCCATGTTCATGCCCTTCGCATTCAGATTGACCGACAGGTGTTTGTCTAACAACTGGGGATTCAGCGAAACGGCGAGCGTCTCGCGCGTCATGTTCGACGTCTTGAGCGTACCGTCCTGATTCAGATAACCGAACGATACGCGATAGGGCATCGCGTTCTTCGCCTCCTTGTCGAAGTTCACGTTGCCCGTCAGGCTGACGTTGCCTTCGTAGGACTGGGCCAGCTGGTAGACCTCCTTCTGCCAGTCCGTATCATAGAATTTCTGCTCGCCGCCGTAGGTAAGGCCCAATGCGCGGTAAGCGTTGCTGTCTTCGCCGTAGTAACCGCGAACCGCTTCGATCAGCTGCGAAGCGCTCATCATGTCGACATACTTCGAGTTGTGGCTCAGCGAAGCCGTGAAGTCGACATCCACGTGCGGGATGGCCGAATCGCGGCTCGAACCCTTCTTCGTCGTGATGATGATGACGCCGTTCGATGCACGCGAACCGTAGATGGCCGTTGCCGACGCATCTTTCAGCACGGTGTACGATTCGATATCGGAGGGGTTGATCGACGCCAGCGGATCGCTGACGCCGCTGATGTTGTCGTTCGTAACGGGCAGCCCGTCGATGACGATCAACGGATCGTTCGACGCATTGAGCGACGAACCGCCGCGGATGCGGATGGTCGCCTTGGAACCCGGGGCACCGTCGCCCGAGGTGATGACGACGCCGGCGCTCTTACCGCGCAGCAGGTCAGCCGGCGACGAAACCATACCTTTGTTCAGCTGGTCGGCCTTGACCGTAACGACCGAGCCGGTCGCATCGTTCTTCTTGACGGTACCGTAACCGATGACGATCACTTCGTCGAGCGAGGTGAGATCCTCCTCGAGCACCACATGCTGCAAATCGGCCGACGAAGCGACGCGCGTTACGGTTTTGTAGCCGATGAAGCTCACTTCGACGACGGAATTCGGACCGGTTACGGCCAACGTATAGCGGCCGTCGATCTCAGTCGTCGTGCCGCGAACCGTTCCCTGCTCCACGATCGAGACACCGACCATCGGAGCGCCGGAGGCATCGACGACGATACCAGTTACCTCATAATCACCGTTTTGGGCGATTGCGAGGGGGGGGGTAATCGCAAATAGTAGCATCATACCCAAACACATAGCTGCAACTTTTTTCATAAAGTCCTTTGTGTTAGTTAATAATTGGTTGATTGGTTTGTTATTCATTTTCTGTTCGGTCGACTGCGAACGGCGCAGCTTTTCGCCGTCCGCAGCCGGATCATTCGTTCATCGGCGGTCATCGGGCAGTCGGCGGCGTTCGCCGCCGACCGCGATTTCAACCGGTTCGCCCTCGTTCCGCACCTCGACGCCCTCGTGCGTTACGGTAACGGTCAATATCCGACCGCGGTAATCGACCCGGAAAGCGAGCGACCGCCATGCCTCGGGCAGATGGGGCGTGAAGTTCAACACGCCGTCGCACATCCGCATACCGCCGAAGCCCTCGACCACAGCCAGCCACGAACCGGCCATCGAGGTAACGTGGCACCCCTCCTCGACCTCGCGGTTGTAATCGTCCAAATCGAGGCGCGCGGTGCGCAGATACAGCTCATAGGCTTTGGCCGCATCGCCGATCTTCGCGGCGAGAATGGCATGGACGCAGGGCGACAGCGACGATTCGTGCACCGTGCGGGCTTCGTAGAACCGGAAGTTGCGGCGGATGGTCTCCAAATCGAAATTCTCCTGAAAGAAGTAGATGCCTTGCAGCACGTCGGCCTGCTTGATGAAGCACGAACGAAGGATGCGATCCCACGACCACTTCTGATTGATGGGACGCTCCGCCGGATCGAGTTCGCTGACCAGCACCTGCTCCTTGTCCAAATAGCCGTCCTGCTGGAGGAAGATGCCGCGTTCGCAGTCTTCACCCAGGTACATCTTGTCGACAATCTCCGTCCAGCGGGCCGTTTCGGCCGACTCGTCGAAATGCCGCTTCGCACAGATGCGGGCATACGCCTCGGGGCAGTTCTCCCGCACCCAAGCCGCCGCCTCGGCCGCGTAACGCATACACCAACAAGCGATATAAGAGGTGTACCAGTTGTTGTTGGCGTTGTTTTCGTACTC
>CAZEXJ010000170.1:0-49785 GCA_964516585.1 uncultured Alistipes sp. | reverse complement strand
TCTCTATTTTGTGGGCAGGTATATATTGCCGTTAAGAAAATTTCATTATCTTTGCATGTAAAGTACTATAATTTTAAACGAATAGTTATGACAAAATGTAAATTTTCGTGGATAGCCTTGGCAGCCTTGTTGTTGGCAGGTTGTACGACCGATCCCGAAGGGGAGTCGGTTGTCGACTCGCCCGAGGCCGCCATTGCAAGAAAACTCATTCATACCTCGAATAATGCCGTCGCGGGTGAGTTGATACTCTACGTCAACGACGATGCCGTCGAGAGCTTGGAGGCGGTTGCCGCTGCCGAGCCTGTGATGACGCGTTCGGGCGTATCGGACATCGACGAGGTGCTGTACGAAATAGGCGCAACCTCGATCGAGCGTCTGTTTGTGGTCGATCCTCGTCACGAGGAGCGTCTGCGTGCCCGCGGCATGCACCGCTGGTATATAGTGCGCTTCGATGAATCGCAAGATCTCGACAAGGCGGCTTTGAGCCTTGCCCGTATCGGTGCTGTCGACAGAGTGGAGTTCAGCCGCCGTATCGAGAAAACCGATTGCGGCGAGCCTCGCGTGGTCGACATCAACGAACTGCGCTCGGCTACGCGTGCCGACGAACTGCCTTTCAACGATCCTCAGTTGGCCAATCAGTGGCACTACATCAATACGGGCGACAGCTATATCTCGTCGCGTGCGCGTGCTGGCGCCGACATCAATGCCGATGCGGCATGGGCGATCGAGACGGGCAGCCCCGAGATCGTCGTGGCCGTAGTCGATCAGGGTGTTGACTACACGCATCCCGATTTGGCCGGCAATATGTGGATCAACCAGCGCGAGTTGAACGGTACTGCCGGTGTCGATGACGACAATAACGGTTATAAGGACGACATCTATGGCTACAACTTCGTGATGGGCGGCGCCATAACATGGGACAACCCGGGTGACAACGGCCACGGTACCCATGTTGCAGGTACGGTCTCGGCAGTCAACAACAACGGCATCGGCGTATGCGGCGTGGCCGGAGGTTCGGGCAAGAACGACGGTGTGAAGATCATGTCGTGCCAGATATTTGCCGGTGAGGACAACACTTTGGCGAGCACGGTGCGCGCCATGCAATATGCTGCCAATAACGGCGCCTGCATATTGCAGTGCTCATTCGGTATCGCGTCGGGTTCGTATAAGGACGATGCCTCTTATGCTTCTGTTTACAGCAGCGAGGTGGAAGCTTTGAAATATTTTACCGAGACCAAGAACTGCGATGCTCTCGAAGGAGGTTTGATCGTATTCGCGGCCGGCAACGAAGCCGGATCAATGTCGGGTTATCCCGGTGCCTACAACAGCTATATAAGCGTCACTGCCGTGTCGGCCGACGGTCTGCCTGCATGGTACACCAACTACGGTCCGGGTTGCAACATCGCGGCTCCGGGCGGCGACACCTACGAGGATTTGAGAACCAAGCGCGCCTCGGTGCTCTCGACTTTCCCGGGCAATCAATATGCCTATATGGACGGTACGTCGATGGCATGCCCCCACGTATCGGGCATAGCGGCACTCGGTTTGTCATATGCTCTCAAACTTGGCAAGACATTTACGGTAGACCAGTATAAGGCTCTGATATTGACATCGGTCAACGACATCAACTCATATCTGACAGGTACGCGCGAGTCGTATCACACCCTTAATCTTGCCGACTATCGCGGCAAAATGGGCACCGGTACTATCGATGCGTTTCAGGTGTTGATGGGCGTGCGCGGTACGCGTTGCATCCCCGTGGAGGTGAATGTCCCTCAGACGATAAACATTCAGTCATATTTGGGCAGCGGCAACCTCGGCATCAAGTTCTCGTCGATCGAAATCGCTCCCAAAGATCTTGAAAAATTAGGAATAACCGAGACTCCGGTACTGTTCGGCAACAACTTGATGATAACCTGCACCAAGCCGGGATCGATCGTCGTCAAAATCAATATGATTGCCGGCGGAACGGCTGCCGGTGGCGGTGCGTCGATAGGCGGTATGCTTATCACCAAAGAGTTTGCGCTCATAGCACGTGAGGCAAAGGCCTCTAACGGCGGCTGGTTGTAGTAAATCTAAATAACGAATTGCGATGAAACACATCAAAATATGGTCATTGCTGACGATGGTCGTCATGGCAATGACATCTTGCGGAGGAGACGACGAAAAAGGTGGTATCGAAGGTCCTAATATCGGAAAACCCGTTTCCGCTGCCGCTTTGGCCGGCGATTGGCACCTCGAATCTTGGGATTCGGCCTCGAACATCGATGTCTACATTTCGTTCGATGCCAATGGTAATTTCGAACTTTATCAACTGGCCGAGCATGCGGGTTACGACTACTATACGGGTCGTTACTCATTGGAGAGCGACGGCAAACTGCTGACAGGCGTCTATTCCGACAACGTGCCTTGGGCAACGTCGTATGCCTGCGGTATCGATGACTCGGGCACTACGCTCAAACTGTTCAGTCAGAACGACGAGGGCGTGCTAAGCTGCTATGTCAAGACTACTATTCCCGAAAACATCAAGGATTGGGTAGTCACCAAGGCTGTAGCAGGGGAAAATGGGTCGCGCTGGTTCTGATTCTTTTTCGTGAAAAGGCGTCATTAGCGGCACCTCAATCATTGGCGCGAATAGGCAGTACGCCGAGTACAGCCTATCCGCGCCAATTTCATGTCGGCACCACTACTAACGCCTTTTGACGAAAAATTTAGTCGTGGTGCTTGGGATGCTATTTCCACTATTATGTCATTCTGAGGAGCGCGAAGCGCGACGTGAGAATCTGGTTGGGGATGATGTGCATGGACGAAAAGTCCGTTCTCCTCGTCATTCTGAGGAGCGTTTGAAAAACGCGACGTGAGAATCTCTGCGCTTGGGAGCGTTTTCGCAAGAGACTCCCACGTCGTGCTAACGCACTCCTCGGAGTGACATTGTGAGGCGTTGTACCATGTCATTCTGAGGAGCAACGCAGTTGCGACGTGAGAATCTCGTCCGCAACAGAGATTGCCACGCCTCGCTGCGCTCGGCTCGCAATGACAGAGTACAACGCCCAAACTGTTGCTCCTCAGAATGACAAACAGAGTGTGCAAAGCGCACATTTCGGGATTCCCGACAACCGTTCCACGCTCCACCCGGAGCGAAGCGACAACAGCCCCTCCCGAGGGAGGGGATTGAGGGGTGGGGTCAGAATTGTATAACGGCGTAAGCCGTCGCTTCGTGGTCGACGTTTGTCATGTCATTCTGAGGAGGCCGCAAGCGGCCGATGTGAGAATCTCTGTTATGTGCGACGCTTTACGAGGTTTACTGTTCTGCGGCAGACGTTATTCTTTTTCTACATCAAGCCACAACTCAAAATAACGCTCGACAACCCATACTGCGGGCGTAAATGCACAATCACGCAGGAATCTGTGGCGCGCAAGAAGCATAAATAATCAGCTTGATTTTGGCCGTCTCAAAAAAGGTGTTATATTTGCAGTATCCGCAAGGAAAGGAACGTCTCCGAACCTTGTTCGCAGTCGTACCACTCTTCCGCCTCGTCTGACAGACGGGGCGGTCGTATTTTAGATTGAGAACACTTTTGGCTTATCACCTGCAAAGCCAACTGCCTTGCCGAGCGGCAAAAGATAAAATAAGGACGGGCACCCGGTGCCCGTCCTGTAACTTCCCGATAAAATCGGTCGTATTTATTTGTGCTCGTTGAGAATACGCATAGCTGCATCGAAGATAGTCGTATCGTCGAGTGTAACCACTCCTCCGTCGGGGCCTTGCTCTATGTGTATTCCTGCACCGGCCTTAGCATCGAGATGCTGCCCTCCGAAGTAGTTGCGTACAGTCTCGACATCGATACCCAACTCATCAGCTATGCGCTGTGAGCTGCCGCTGGGCAACTTATCCTTGATGCGGCGCAGTTCGTTAAATGTGATAATCATAACTTAGAAAATTATAAGAGTTAACGTATGTTTTTATATTCCACTACTAAATTAATCTTTTTTTTGAACATAGCCAAATATATTGCCGATTTTTTATCAAAAAAGGACATATCGCGAGATATGTCCTTTTAATTGTTTCGTATTGGATTTGTATCATCCCTATTTTTCCGGTTCGACGTATATCTGGAATAACATCGGGGCGTAGGGCAGTATCTCCGAAGATGTGGAGACGACGGTAGTGGTCTCTTCGTCGCCGGCAGTGTTGCCGGGATAGCCGTAACCGTAATAGTAGGGGTCGAATCCGTAGTATCCCGTATTATACATGCCGCCGTATGAGTAGCCGTAATACGAGTTCATGTAGTTCATGTAATTGTAGTAGTTCAACCAGTCGTATGACGACGACGATGTCGTGGTCGAATCGGTCGCACCGGTTCTGCCGGCTATGCCGTAGGCGTATGTCGAAACGGTCAATATCGATGCCCATTGTCCGAGGCGCAACGTGGGGATCGCATACTTCCATGCGAGTATAAGTTTGTTATCCTCCTGTTCATTTACATCGAATTGCAATGCGCTGCCCTCCGATGCCACCTCGCCATAGACGATGCGTTTTACTTCGTCGATATTGGTGTCGACGATATAACCGTCGAGCAGACGCGTGATATACCAAATATTGACTTTCGATACGCTTGTAACCGAGTCGGTGGTCAGCACCTCGTCGTAGCCGATTCCCTTGCCGAATCGTTCTACTATAGCGTCGTTGATCTCACGGTCGATTGCTGCCAGCGATTTGCCGCCGTAGATTTTGCCGCTATTGTAGATGTTCTGATCGGGGTACATAAGAGTGTCGGCTCCGATTGCATTGAAATTGAAAGAGTCGGCAGCGGGCGAATAGGCGTATTTGACATACAGTTGAGCCAGCGTGTCGACGGGCTGGTGCCACTGGCCGTCGAAGAACTCCAACGGGCGCTTGTCGACCTCTTCCTCCTCCTTTCCGTCGTCATTGCCCTCGGCGCGTGTGAATATGCGGCGCGACGAAGTGCCGGGCTTGTCGTCGGGTTTCTCCTTGCGGTGTGCGGTGCAGAGTCCGCCGTTGATGTTGGCGAACGAATCAACATGATTGCCCTCGTATGCCACAGGGTTGACCGTATGGCCGTAGAGCGTCATTTCGACGATCATCGGCTTGTTGCCGTCGAGCGAGAACTGACCCTCGTAACCGCCGTCACCCGTAACCCCCGTACCTTCGGATATGACCGAGGAGGGCAGATAGAGACGCATTTTGGTGCCGTAGCGCGCCTTGTAGCTCTTGCCGTCGATTTTCAATTCGTTGTATATGGCCATATATGTACCCTCCAACATCGAATGGCTGTTCTCGCCGCAGAAACGGTAGTATGGCACATAATGCGTGTAATTGGTGTACGAACCCTGCTGCTGCGCTATGGCGTCGTCGCGCGATATGCAGACATTGCCTTGCAGATCGCGACCGGTGAAATCGTACCACACCCACGACGACTTGCCTGCTATGGGCAGCGAGTCGGCGCAGCCCTCGTCGAGAATTTCGACGTAGTATCCGCCCTCCTCCTGATAGTTGTCTTTGAGGTCGGGGCGATATTTGTCGATCCATGCGGCCAATGCCATTTGTTCGATCTCTTGGAATGCGACCTGCTCCTCCTCCACGCACGAAACGAGCGTTGCGGCAGTCAGCATGGCGATGGTCAGAACTTTGAACGGATATTTCATATATGCAAATTAATTCCTTTTTGTTACGGTGTCGATGGTAAGGTGCCACGCTACGGGCGATTGATAGGGTACTGCGCCAATGGCAACGTCGTCGTATGCCATCGAGAACGTCATGTAGACCTCCACATTGTCGCCCTCCCGACAACCCACTAACGATGATTCGATACCTTTTATTATATCGGTCTGCCCCAATTCGATCGTCAGCGGATCGGTAGTCCACTCATACGAGGTATTGAGTCCCGCCTCCTCCAATTCGATGAGCGATGCCAACTCGTTGGTGGCGTATATGTTCTCGGCTGTGACGTTGCGAAACTCGAATATGTATGCCGTGTAGTGTATCTCCACTATGTCGCCCCATTCGATCTCCGGGCGTTCGTCGCGCCCTTCGTCGTAGAGCGTCGATATGTAGCGGTATGCCGTCTGCCCGAATGTCGAGTAGTATTGCGGTTCGCTTTCGAGCGACGAATCCAAATCCTCCTCCGCGATCAGCTTCGGCGAGTGCGTCGATTTGAGATAGGAGATCATCGACGTCTGTTGGCGCGACAATATGTCGTCGGAGTCGTCCGAGCAGGCGCACAACATGACGGTCAACAGAGGAATGATTATGAGAGCTGCTTTTTTCATATTCATACAATCGTGCAAATTTAAACAAAAAAATTGCAATACGCAACCTCTCGGCCGATAACTTCCCGCCTTAATGCGACAAAGGGCGGCCGACGATGCGACTTATCTGCAAAATCCTGTCCTTGTCGTAAAATTAACGGTGCCGGTCAGACGCTTATTATCTCGCGTGAGAGAGCTGTGTACGATTGCGAGCGCGGCATCGCCTGCTCTGGGCTGCGTTATAGCTTTTTGAGAGCCATGCGTATAGCCTGCTCGACCGGGATCGACGGCGATTCGCGCATGATTGCCTGCAAAGCCTTCTCCGATGCCGCCTTCTGGAATCCGAGCATGGTGAGTGCGGCCAATGCCTCGTCGTATATCTCAGACGAGCCGGCAGCCTTTGGTGCGGGCATGTCGTCGTTTGCCCCTAATTCGAGCATCTTGCCCGACAACTCCACGATGATCTTCTGCGCGGTCTTCAATCCCAAGCCTTTGACATTTTTCAGCAGGGCGGCATTCTCGGTGGCTATTATGTTCTGCAACTCCTTGGCCGTGTAGGTCGACAATATCATGCGTGCTGTGTTGCCTCCCACGCCCGATACGCTTATCAGACGGCGGAACAGTTCGCGTTCGATTTTCGTGGCGAAGCCGAACAGCGTCTGCATATCCTCCCTGACGGAGAAATGTACATAGAGTTTGGCGCGGTCGCTGTGCTCTATGGCGGAGTAGGTCTGCAACGATATGTTGATGTAGTAGCCGACGCCGCCGGCATCTATGATTGCGTATGTAGGGGCGATTTCGGCTATGCCCCCCGATATATATTCGTACATAATAGACTTTTTTAGGTTAAAGTTTTACAAAAGTAAATAAATTTTCTTACCTTTGTATTTCAAATGGGAAATTAATTAAAAAACGCTATAACGAATTATGAAGAAGACTCTTTTATTTGCTTTTGCCGTCGCATCTGTTTTGGTGGCATGTGGAGGAAAAGATGACGAGAAGAAAACTGAAACAGCGGTCGCCGGTGAGGGCACGACGGAGTGCGTGGTGGCAGGTGATGTAGTCTATGTAAATATGGATTACATACTTAGCAGCAGCGAACTGTATGCCAAGGAGGGCGCCGAGTTGCAGAAGAAGGTGCAGCAGACACAGGAGAAGATCCAGAAGGCTCAGGAGGGATGGGCTAATACCGAGAAGGGTTTGCAGGCCGAGTACAACAAGTTGCAGAACGAGGCCGTCAAGTTGCAGGATGATTTCAATAAGGGCTTGATCACCACGCTCAATGCCCAGCAGAAACAGGGAGAGTTGCAGAAGAAAGGCGATGCTATTCAACAGCGTATCAACAACTACCAGCAGCGTGTTCAGAAAGAGGATGCCGACCTGCAAGCCGAGGCGCGCAACCTCGACGAGGAGAACGCTGTGCTGATGAACCGTTTTCAGGATCTGTTGCATCGCGCCATTGACGAGATCAATGCCGATAAGCGTTACAAGATGATCGTCAGTGCAGTTGTCGTGCTCGATGCCGAGCCGAGCCTCAATATCTCGGATTTAGTTCTGTCCAAAGTCAACGAGCTTTACGCTGCCGACCAGAACCAGAAATAGAGACTGCGCTCGTATATGATGTCGGCCGTGCGGCGATACGCCTGATGAGGATGACCGCCGTCGGCACATAATTCGGTTACGAAGGACAAGAAATACCGGCTTGTATTTGCAAGTCGGTATTATTTTTCATAATTTCGCAGTCTGAAAAACGTTTTACCGCTATGGGATTCATTCCGTTTACGTTTGTCGATTTCATCGATATCCTGCTTGTGGCGCTGATTATGTTTGCGATATATCGTGCCATGCGCGGTACGAGTGCACCATATATCATAGCCGGCATATTCGTCATATATTTGGTGTGGATACTCGTCCGCACATTCAATTTGGTGCTGCTGTCGACGATTCTGGGGCAGATTATCAGTGTCGGAGTGATTGCCATATTGATCGTTTTCCAGCCAGAGATACGTCATTTCCTGCAAGCCATAGGGCGCCAGCGCAGCAATTTCCATTTTATAAGCCGTTTTTTCAATACGCATAAGAACCGTTACACGCTCGATCTGCAACCGTTGGTGACTGCGTGCCGGGAAATGGGCGAACAGAAGACAGGCGCGCTTATCATCATCAAACAGAGCAACGACCTTAGCATGATCGAGGATAGCGGTATCGCGATCGACGCCAAAGTTTCGGTAGCGCTGTTGGAAAACATATTCTTCAAGAATGCTCCGTTGCACGACGGCGCCGTGATAGTAAGCGGCGACAGGGTAGTGGCGGCCAAGTGCGTTTTACCCGTTACGCAGCAAAACGTGCCTAAATCGTATGGTATGCGGCACCGGGCTGCATTGGGCATGAGTGAGGTGTCGGATGCGATCATAATCGCCGTGTCGGAGGAGACGGGCGGTATTTCAATTGCCCATGACAGTTCGATTAGACGCAACATCGAACCTGCCCGTCTTGCTCAGGTCATACAGGATTATCTGAGAATCAATCGGCAGCAGGGACAATCAACAGCCGAATAAAACCGTATATCCGTAAAACGAATTGGACAGTCGCTTCGATGCCGAAGCGACTGTCTCGTTATAATGGTTCACCTGCAAAACCCGGGGAGGATGGAAATTAAGAGATTGCCACGCCTCGTTACACTCGGCTCGCAATGACATGCAGGGCACGCAAGGCACACATTCCTCAGAATGACATGCACGGCGCGCAAAGCACACATTCCTCAGAATGACATGCAGGGCACGCAAAGTACACATTCCTCGGTGTGAAGTCTCTATTCAGTACGAATGAAAGGGGCTGTCTAACAATTTTAGACAGCCCCCGGGTTTTGTCGTGGAGTTGCACCTGCGGTGTTTCGATGAGAAAGCGTGCCGCGGCGCATGTGCGGTTCGTATCAGGAAACGAAGTGTTCGAGCGACTTCATGATGTTTCGCGAGTGGAGCACCATGGTTTTGGTCTCGCTAAGCAGATTGAAGAACAGCATGTTGGCCGATGTAGAGCCGCCTGTTTCACGCATGCGGCGCAGTTGGTTCTTCATCACGATGTCGATCTGGTCGAACAGTTCGTCGCGCATGACGAGCACATCGTCCATGCGGTCGAAACGTTGTGTGCGCAGCATCGACATCACATTTTCGAATATAGCCTCGACACGGTCGATTATCTCTTTGAGATCGACGATCTGCTCTTTGGAGAATCCCTGATGATTGTTGTCGATATGATCGTAACACGGGCGCGTGATGTGCAGCAGCGCTTTGCTTGCCTCGGATATGTAGTCGACCACTTGCACGTAGTAGTGTCCTGTGGCTATATCGTTGTCTTTGAGCGTCTGCAAGATAGGCAGCAATTCGTATTTCTGTTTGCGCGTTGACTGGAACAGAGCCTCAGATTCGCGCACCATCTCTTTGAGCGCCTTGCGGTTCTCCTTGAAAACAGCCACTATCGTGCGGTCGTAGACGCGTGTTACGCACTCCATGGTCGTGAGTACCTGTTCGGTAAATGCGATGAGCGTATGTTCCGGATTGCGGCTTATTTCGGGTGTAATGTCGGAGGTCGTATGCTCCGGTTCCTCGGTTTTGTTGTGCTTCGAGAAGTTGCTGCGAATGATCAGCACGGCGCATATCACGATCGCCGCTATGATCGCCGCCGTTCCGCCGTATATAAGTATGAGTGTCACGATCAGGGCGATGACGAATCCGGCCAATGCCGTGACGAACCATCCCATGATGACGGTCATTACGCCGGTGATGCGATATACTGCGCTTTCGCGTCCCCATGCACGATCGGCCAGCGACGAACCCATAGCCACCATGAACACCACGTATGTGGTCGACAGCGGCAATTTAAACGATGTAGCTAACGAGATAAGCACCGCTGCACCGGTCAGATTGACCGTCGCGCGTATGAGGTCGTACATGGCGCCGTCGCGCTCCTCGGGCGGCAGGGGAGTGAATTGCCGGTCGATGAAGTTTTTGAAGCATTGCGGTGTGATATATCCTATCCACTCGTTGAATCGCAGTACGCCGCGTACCAAACCGCGCGACAGGGCAGTGGAGCTGAATCGTTCGTCAGAGGTCTCGTTTTGGTTCGACAGCGACAGCTCGGTCTGCGTGACCTTCATGGCCTTGCGCGAGGTGAACAGCGTGATGACCATGATAGTACCTGCCGCCAGCATGATCCAGAAGTTGGCGCGCGTGGGCGCTGTCAGACTCTCCATAGTCATCTGGTAATCGCCCGATGCGGTAGCCAGATTATATGAGTCGTAACCGGCCAAAGGCACTCCGATGAAGTTTACGAGGTCGTTGCCTGCAAAGGCCAATGCGAGCGAGAATGTTCCGGCGAGAATCGTTATTTTCAGGATATTGACGCCTAAGCGCTGTAAAATCCACAACAGCAGGCTGCTGCCAGCCCATACCACGGTCAGGGCAAACAGCGTGTCGGATGCCACCCACTCTTCGACGGCGGCAGGCATGATGCCCGAGCCTTTCAAGCCCTTGAATATCGTAAAATAGACTATGCTGGCCACCGTTATGCCGCACCACAAGGCTCCGATGCGGGAGAACATGCGGTTGTAGCGGAACGAGAATATGATTCGCGATATGTACATGAGTATCTGACCGGTGAAGAAGGCTATTGCCACCGAGAGCAGTATGGCGGAGATGATAGCCATGGCTTTGCCCGAGTTGATGTAATCGGAGAGATTGGCCATTGTCAGGGCGTCGTTGCTCCATATGTTCGACAGGGCGGCGGCCATGGCGGCACCGAGCAGTCCGAAGACGAGCGATACGGTGGTCGAGGTGGGCAGCCCTAACGAGTTGAATATGTCGAGCAGGACGATGTTGCCGAGCATCATTCCCAAAAACAGAGTCATGATCTCCGCGAATGTGAATTGCCCGGGATAGAATACGCCGTTGCGCGCCACCTCCATCATGCCGCTCGATGTCATGACACCGACAAGGATACCCACCGAGGCGACGATGAGTATGACTCGGCGCGACGCGACTTTCGAGCCGAAGGCCGAATTGAGGAAGTTGACCGCATCGTTCGATACGCCGACCACTATTCCGAGAATGGCCAGCAAACCGAGAGTGATAACGATAAATGTGTACATGTTTTATAAATTAATTTGATTTACAAGTCGTTGTGAGATATGGCCGGATTCGGCCGATATCTCGTGCATGCTCGCCGCAACACCAAAGAGTCTGTTGCCGAATGCCAGCAATGTGCCAATCTCTTCATCCTGCATCGACGTGCAGTGAAGAGCTATATAACGGTCGATTGTTCCGAGTGTGCGTGATATGCGGCTCATGACCGATGCCGACAGCTGCCTGTCGAACATGTCGGATGAGGTTATGTCACAGAGAATGGTTCGATATGCGTTCATTGCGAAGTCGTCGGCCGGCAGCGATACGAGTTCTTCCTCGACGCTTTTAAGTTCGGCCGTCAGATTCTCGCGTATTTGGGGCATGTTGTGCATAATATGTCCGGCATATCCTTTGCACAAAATTATGTCAGTCATGTTACAAAGATGTTACACCATTGTTAAGACTCCGATAATATGGCTTCGTGCGTATGGTCATCCATGGCGCGCGGCAGCGTGAAACGCACCTCCAAACCTCCGCTGCGACGATTCGATACCTCTATGCGTCCGCCGTGAAACAGCACTGCATTTTTGACGATCGACAATCCGAGTCCCGTACCGCCCGATTTGCGGGAGCGACCCTTGTCCACACGGTAGAAACGTTCGAGAATGTGGTCGATATGTGCCGGATCGACGCCTATGCCGTTATCGGCAAATACGATTTCATACATCCCCTCGCAAAGTGTCGACGAGATGAATATGTCGCGCCCGGCGGAATAGGCCAGTGCATTGTCGGTAAGATTGCGCATGATAGAGATCAGCAGCGAGGAGTTGCCGTAAACGGGCATATGCTGCGGCAGGTCGCATTTCACCCTCATGCGGCGGTCGTTGGGCAGCAGTGCAACTTCGGCGGCGATTTCGTCGATTATAGCTCTCAGATCGACCGTCTCGCGCTCTATGACCGTGCTGCCGTCATCGAGACGGGTCAAGGTCGACACGTCATGCAGGAGTTGCGTGAGGCGGCAACTTTGACGATAACACTTGTCGAGAAACTCTTCGCGTTGCGCGGCCGACATGTCGGGTGCGGAGAGTATGGTTTCGAGATAACCCTGTATGGCGGCGACAGGCGTTTTAAGCTCGTGGTTGATATTGTTGGTCAATTGCCGTTTAATGCGCAATTGCTCCAACTGTTCGTGCAGCGCCAGCGCATGTTCGCGCTCGATGTCTCCGTTGGCGCGGCGCAATTTTTCATACATGGCCACTATGTGTTCAGAGATCTCTCCCAATTCGTCGTCGGCGAATAGCGGCAGCTCGACATGCTCCCCGCGGTCCATGGACTCTGCCGCGCGTTGAAGATTGGAGATATTGTCGCCGAGTTTGCGCGTCGCCCAATAACTCACCGCCAATACGATGAGCGACACTACGACTATGACATGGAAGAAATCGCTGTCGGCACGGAGCACTTCTATTAGCGAAACGTTATAGGGCAATGCCGATCTGACGATCATATCGCCCGAGCGCATGGCCGAATATAAATAGCGTTGTTTGGTGTTTTCCGACAGCCGCGCGATGGTGTGACCCGTACCGTTGTCAATGGCCTCGACGATCTCCTTGCGCGACATGTGGTCGGATAGCGAGTCGCTCCTGCCGCCGGTTGCCGAATCATCGTAAACGACGCGGCCATCCATATCGAGCACCGTTAAGCGCAGCCCCTCCATGCAATTGCTGTGACGTTCGAAGAACTCCTCGGGCGATTCGCCTGCGGCGATAGCATGGCACAGCTGCATGTTGAACATCTGCAATTGTGCATCGAGACGATCGGCCTTGTATGTCTTCTCCCGCGAATACTGGAAAAGCAGGAAACTGACGACCATCGACACGATGATTGCCATAACGAAGACGAACAATCGCCAGCGGTAGGACAATCTAACCCTCGAACCCATATCCGAATCCTATTCTGGTAACGATATTTGTCCCGTAACGTCCTATTTTGTGACGCATTCGTGTTATGTTGACATCGATCGTGCGATCCAGCACTATGACATCGCTGCCCCATACGCTGCGAAGTATCTGTTCGCGCGACATGATCGCTCCGCGATGCGAGAGCAGCAGGATCAAAATCTCCAACTCCTTGCGCGTGAGTGATACCGGATTGCCGTCGACATAGCAGGTCTTGTTGGTGAGATTGATCTCCAAGCCTTCGTATTGCAGCATCTCGTCGGGGTTGCGCTCCGAAGCCGCGCGGCGCAATACCGATCTGACTCGCGCCATCATCTCCCCCACGGAGAAGGGTTTCGACACATAGTCGTCTGCCCCTATGTCGAGTCCCTCGACCGTCGACTCCTCGCTATCCTTTGCCGTGCAGAATATGATCGGCACCGATGCCGTCTGAGGTCTGCGTTTGAGTATGCGGGCAAGGCCGAAGCCGCTCAATTCGCCCATCATGACATCGAGAATCAGCAGGTCGAACTGTTGGATATCGAGCGTCAGAGCCTCCTCTGCACTCGATGCCGTAACAACGTCATATCCCTCTCGTTCGAGATTGAATTTCAATATTTCACACAGCGAGTCTTCATCGTCGACCACAAGTATGCGTTTTGCGTCCATCGTATTGAATTTTATTTCCACAGGACAAAGATATGACAATATGCCGAGTTGCGATCGACAGTCGGTAAAAAGTAATGAAATCGTAACATACGATGCCGCTTCCGCAGCCGAATGTTACGATTAATTAACATATATCATAATAAATTAACATTTGCCGACCGATGCCGACCGCATGTTTTGACTATATTTGCGGCAGTAAACACACGATGTTTTCGATGCGGAGAGATTCGACAGACTTCAACTCGGCGGGGCTGCTCTTTTGTCGATTCTGATGATGCCTCCCCGCAGAAGCGTGGTTTTAGAAAAATAATACTTATTTTTACCGTTGAAATACAGCAATGTTATGACAAAGATCAAAGACAGATGCGTGCTCGTCACGGGCGGAGCTTCCGGCATAGGGCGCATAATGGGGCGCATGGCGCTTGAACATGGCGCCCGGGCGCTGCTCATTTGGGACGTCAATCCGGTCAATTTGGCATCGACCGTCGGGAAGTATTCGAAGTCGTGGCCGGGGCGTGTGGCCGGAGAGGTCGTCGACGTGGCCGACAACGATGCCGTAGCGGCGGCATACGCTCGTGCAAAAGAGCGGTTCGGCAGCATCGACATACTCATAAACAATGCCGGCATCGTCACGTGCAATCGCACCTTCGATCGCCAAACTGTCGACGAGATCGAACGCACGATGAACATCAACGCCAAGGCTCCTATGATCGTGGCGTTGCAGGCGCTGCCCGACATGTTGGCGCGGGACGAAGGACACATCTGCAATATCGGCTCCGAGGCGGGCATGATCTCCAATCCCAAGATGTCGGTTTATGCAGCGAGCAAATGGGCGGTCTTAGGCTGGTCTGATTCGGTGCGCATCGAGCTGCATCAGGCACGCAGCCATGTGCGCATTACCACCGTGGCGCCGTATTACATCGACACAGGGATGTTCGACGGAGTGAGTTCGCCCGTATTCCCCATACTCGATCCCGAAAACACGGCGCGCAAGATCATACGCGCCATTGAACGCAATCGCGATTTCCGCGGCATACCGTTGGGATTCCACATGATACGATTCTGGCAGGGCGTGCTGCCGACATCGTGGTTCGATTTCATCTTCGGCCGCGGCTTCGGCATATACTCGGCCATGGACAATTTCAAGGGACGCAAATAACATCTTTCGACTATGAATATCGGCAATACCCCGCGCGAACGCATCGAGCAGATCGTCTCCGCTCAAAGAGAGTTTTTCCGCAGCCATGCCACGCTCGACATCGACGTGCGACGCAAGATGCTGCGCCGCCTGCGCGATGCCATAATAAAGTGGGAGCGTCCGCTTTGCGATGCCCTGCAAACCGACCTGCACAAATCCGTCGAGGAGGCATACCTTACCGAGTTGAGTATCGTTATAGGTGAAATAGACAACCATTTGCGTCATCTCAAACGATGGGCGCGCGACCGCCGCCGTCCCACTCCGTTGAAAATGTTCCCGTCACGCAGCCGCATCGTCAGCGAGCCGTTGGGCGTGACGCTCATCGTGGCGCCGTGGAACTATCCCGTGCAGCTGCTTCTCAATCCGCTCGTCGGAGCCGTGTCGGCAGGCTGTACGGCCGTGTTGAAGCCCTCGCCCTATACTCCGCATGTGGCGCAGGTCGTCGAACGGATGATCGCCGAAACGTTCGACAGCCGCTACATCGCCGTGGTGCAGGGCAATCGCGACGTCAATGCGCAGCTGCTCGCGCAACGCTACGACCTGATATTTTTTACCGGCAGCCCGTCGCTCGGACGTATCGTCATGGAGGCGGCAGCGCGCAACCTTACGCCCGTGGTGTTGGAGCTGGGAGGCAAAAGCCCCTGCATAGTCGACCGCTCGGCCGACATTGCCATAGCTGCGCGCCGCATAGCGTGGGGCAAGACGCTCAATGCCGGGCAGACCTGCATCGCTCCCGACTACATATTGATACACCGCGCCGTCAAGGAGCGTTTCGTTGAGGAGTATGCCCGCGCGTTGAGAGAGATGCACGGCGACGATCCGCAGCAGAGCCGCCACTTCGCGCGCATGGTCAGCGACAAGGCTTTCAAGCGCGTCGTGTCGTACCTCGCCGACGGGCGCATCCGCATAGGCGGACAGTACGATGCGGCAGAGCGTTACATAGCCCCCGCGCTGCTCGACGATGTCGCTCCCGGCTCGCCGGTGATGAACGAAGAGATATTCGGCCCTGTGATGCCGATGATCGCGTTCGACGATATAGACGAGGCTGTGACGTTCGTCAACGGCCGCGAGAAGCCGCTGGCGCTCTACTACTTCGGCAAACCCTCGGCCGGACTCGGCGTCATACGTCACACGTCGTCGGGCGGAGCCTGCATCAACGACACCATAATGCACATCGCCAACGAGAACATGCCTTTCGGCGGTGTGGGCAATTCGGGCATGGGCAGCTACCACGGCCGCGACAGCTTCGATGTCTTTTCGCATCGCCGCGCGGTAGTGGTCACGCCCGCATGGCCTGATCTGCCGTTCCGCTATATGCCGTATCGCCTGTTTCGCTGGGTGAAGCGCATATTGTAGCGGCGTGCGTTCAGCTATGCGGCATGTGGCGGTATGGTCGGCGCAACAGCGCCGACAATGTCGCTTTTGATGAAAAATCACTATCTTTACGACATAATTAAAACGCGATGATATGAAAAATAGTCGTATGCTGGCCGCTGTGGCGGCAGCTATGCTGTCGGGAACGGCGGCGGCGCAACAGTTGTCTGCTGTCGATTTCGATGCTCAGATGAAAGAGTACGGCTTGGTCGACATACAGTCGATAGATGCCGGCATACTCGTCGAGTTGCGCTACTCGACCGAAGATAATTTCGTGGGGCGCGACATGTATGGCGATTTGGAAAAGGCCTACCTGTTGCCGCATTTCGCCGATAGGGTAGCGGCGGCGCAGCGCATATTGAAGAGCCGCCACCCCGAATACACGCTCCTTATATATGACGCAGCCCGTCCGATAAGCGTGCAGCGCACTATGCGCCGAATGGTCGAGGGAACCCCCAACGAGAGTTTCGTTGCCGACGGATCGCGCGGCGGTCGTCACAACTACGGCGCGGCGGTCGATCTTACGATTGCCGACCGTGACGGCCGGCCGCTCGACATGGGTACGGGCTTCGATTTCTTCGGCGAAGAGGCCTCGGTGAAGGGTACGCCCGATACCGACGATCCGGCCACCCGCACGATCGATGTCTATCGCGCCTATATCGCCGATCTGGCTCGCCGCGGAGCTGTTTCGCAGCAGGCGGCCGATAATCGCATATTGCTTATGGAGGTGATGTGCGAGGCGGGTCTGGTGCCTTATCGCCGGGAGTGGTGGCATTTCGAGGAGGTGATGTCGATGACCGATACGCGCCGCGCATACCGACTGCTCGATTTCTGAGATGCCGGGCGCATGAAAAACGGCCTTGCCCATGCGGGCAAGGCCGTTTTTGTTTGTCGGTGAACAGACTATTTCGTCTGCTGAACCTGCGAGGGATCGCCTACGACCATATTCTTATCGACGCGCAGCGTCACATTGCTGTCGACCTCTACGAGAATACTGCTCTCCTTGACCTCCTTCACCACGCCGTAGATGCCTCCGGCGGTGATGATCTTGTCGCCCTTCTTCAAACCTTCGCGGAACTTGGCCATGGCCTTGCGACGCTTCGACTCGGGACGCCACATGAACAGATACATCACACCGATCATCAGGAGGATCATGACCCAGAATCCCCAGCCGCCGCCAGTGGGCTGCTGCTGTTGAGCCTCGGCAGTCGTTCCTTTGCCCTCCACAGAGATGATTTCGACATTATCGGTTTTCTGCACTTGTGCGGGAGTTTGCGCCTGTGCAGGAGCCTGTGCCTGTGCGGGAGCCTCTACGGCACCTTCGCCGTCGATAAAAAGTAAATTCGTCATAATATTATTGTTAATTTTAATGTTTGCAACTCAAATACCAATAGCGCAAAGATAGTGAAAATTATTGTATATGCAAATAAATAAATTTCTGCCGATCCGCAAACGGCCTTTCCGACCCTGCGCCGCCGCCGGCGATTGCGTGCGGGCTTATTCCACCTCGGACTCGACCAACAGTATCGCCTCGGTGCCGGCATCGGAGGTGGCGATCTCCACGACGTTGAGTTGCTCGCCGTATTCGCCGCGCGAGTCGAACGAGCAGTCGGCATCGGCATAAGAGCCGGGTGCAATCGCGCGCCGCGGCAGGGTTATTGCCGTGCAGCCGCACGACGAGCGATAGTCGATAAGCGTCAGCGGCTCCCCGGTGCGGTTTACGAACCTGATCTTGCGCACCACGCGCTCACCCTCGTGCATGACTCCCATTACGACCGTGTCGCAACTGCGTTCGCCGCGGCTTAGCTCTACCGTAACGCCGTAGAATGTGGCAGCGGGCGCAATGTTTGGCTCGGCAGCGGAGTCGTTTGACCGGCCGTGGCGATGCAGCAACAAAATACATGCCGCGCCTGTTACGACTGCCGTGACGGCTGCCGCAACGATGATTGTTTTGGTTTTCAGTGACATGGCGTTGCGATTATATCAGGCCGCGACCGCTCTTGCGTATTTCGCCCTGCTCGGTCAGCTCCACGACGATTTTGTCGAGTACGCCGTTGATGAATATGCCGCTGCTGGGTGTCGAATAGAACTTGGCGATCTCTATATATTCGTCGAGCGTCACTTTCACCGGAATCGACGGGAACGACGTAAGCTCGGTCGTCGCAACCGACATTATCAGGTTGTCCATGAATGCTATGCGCTCCACATCCCAGTTGCGGGTAAAGCGGTCTATTATCGTCTGATTGTCGTTGTACTGCAACAGCGACTTCTCGAACAGCTGCTTGACGAACTCCTCGTCCTCGTCGCTCTTGAACTTGGGCAGCACCTTGACCTCGGCGGTCGATTCGCGAATGCCCGAGAGCGTGCGCACGACCATGATGAGGGCGAAACCTAAATCGTCATTCCACAACAGCGACATGTCGTCGAGCGTGGCTTCGAGCTGCTCGTCATCCTCCAATATTTCGCGGAAGAACCTGTCGACGAACTTCAAATCGGCGGCGAACGAGTCCTCCGGCGAACACATGTATGCCTTGTAGAGATCGGTTTTGATGAGTTTGTTGTAGAGATCCTTTATCAGATCGCCCTGCTGCGACCACGATAGTTTGCGCGCTGCAAGATGATCGTTGATCGAGTCGCTCGCGGCTATGAGATGTACGACGCGGTTGTCGACGAATCGGCGGTTGGGATTCAGATCCTCGTGAGTAGGCAGTTGTTTCTGCTTGGCTAATTCCTGCCGGTTTTCGGCATAGCGGGCTATATCGACGATGATCGACATCATCAGAAAATAGAGATCGTAGCACTTGTCTACCGATTGCATGAGATTCTTCTCCGAAGCCATCAGATTGGTCGAACCCGATTTAAGATGTGCGTACAGGTTCTTTACGACCTTTATTCTAAGCAATCTTCTACTCAACATGGTATGAACTTATTTGGGTTTCCGTTTAAAAATTATGGCGCAAAGGTAGTAAAAATATTCTTTGCCGGAAACAATTGGACGGTGTTTTTGAGTTTAATTGTCCACACTTGTCGTTTTATCTTCGCATGCAGCCGAAATGACAGCGGCGGAAAACGTATCACCTGCAAAAAGCGGCGGGGAGAGGAAAAACTTTCAGTCGTTATGTGCGCATAGAGACTCCCGCGTCGCGTGCGAGCACGCTCCCCGGAGTGACATTGCGGGGCGTTGTACCATGTCATTGCGAGCCGAGTGCAGCGAGGCGCGGCAATATCTTCACTCACGTCTCCACCGGGTTTTGCTGATGAACCCGGAAAACCGTCCGAAGGGCGGTTGGCGCGCGCGGAGTGGCGGTTTGCGATATTTCCCGAACAGGTAAAATGCAAACTGGTTTTGCTTTTGCCCTCATTTTTTCGTATCTTTGCCAAATCAAAAATGAGTGTATGAAAGTAGGTAGAATCCAGCGGCTTACCGTGTCGCGCATATCCGATTACGGATTGTATCTTGCCGACGAGGAGTCGCAGGAGGTGCTGTTGCCCAATCGCTATGTGTCGCTCGACATGAAGGTTGGCGACGAGATAGAGGTGTTTGTTTATCACGATTCCGAGAATCGTCTTGTGGCCACGACCGAACGCCCTTTGATTTCGGAGGGGCGTGTGGCGGCCTTGAAGGTGGTCGACAAGAACATTCACGGCGCGTTTCTCGACTGGGGGTTGGCGGGCAAGGATCTGTTCCTGCCCAACCGCAACCAGCAGGGCGGCGTGACGGCCGGATGCAAAACGTTGGTGTACCTCTATATCGACGACAAGACGGGACGCTGCGTGGCAACCAACAAATTCAAGGCATTCGTTCACAACGATCCTCCGTTGACCGTCGTGGAGGGTGCCGGGGTGGAGTTGTTGGTGGCATCGGAGATGCCTATCGGCTATCGCGTTATAGTGAACAACCGCCACTGGGGCATGCTCTATAAAAATCAGCTCTTTAAACGCGTTGCCGTAGGCGACGAACTCAAAGGCTATGTGCGCCGCATAACCGACGATTGCCGTATCGATGTCAGTTTGCAGCAGCAGGGGTTGGCCGAAGTGGAACACTCGGTGGAGCGTATAGTCGAATTGTTGCGCAGCAACGGCGGACGCCTGCCTCTGACCGACCGCAGCCGTCCCGAGGAGGTGGCGGCAATGACGCAGATGAGCAAAAAGGTCTTCAAACGTGCCGTGGGCATGTTGATGAAGCGGGGCGAGATAGTGCAGACCGAAACAGGAATAGAATCGATAAAGAGATAGCATATGCAGAGTGCCGAGAGAGTATCGCGCGACAAATCGGACAACTTCGTATTCCAGCGTTCGCTGCTCGCCTATTGCAGGGCGGCCGAATTGGTGTACGGCGATGTCTTGGAGGTAGGTACAGGTACGGGCTACGGTATCGACATTGTGGCACCGCATACCGCGAGTTTCACCACGGTCGACAAACATGTGCCGGAGGGGATGCGTTTTGCCGGCAATGTGGAGTTCGTGCAGGCCAAAGTGCCGCCGCTGCCATTCGAGTCGGGACGTTTCGATTGCGTCATATCGTTTCAGGTCATCGAGCATATCGGCCGCGACATGGATTTCGTCCGCGAGGTGTATCGCGTGCTGCGCCCCGGCGGCCGTTTCATCCTGTCGACGCCCAACGCGCCCATGTCGCTTACGCGCAACCCGTGGCATGTGCGCGAGTACCGCGCCGGCGAACTGAGCAACCTTTTGGAGTGCGTTTTCGACGGGGTGGAGCCTTACGGCGTGTTCGGCAACGGGAAGGTTATGGCCTATTACGCCGAAAATCGCAAGTCGGTCGAACGCGTCATGCGTTTCGATGTGCTCGACTTGCAGCATCGTCTGCCGCGATGGCTGCTGCGTGTGCCATACGATGTGGCCAACCGCATCAACCGCCGGCGTCTGCTGGCGCGCAATACCGAGCTTACGGAGTCTATCGCCATGGAGGACTATCGCATAGACGATGTGGCCGACGACTGTTTCGATCTGTTTTACGTGGCCTCAAAACTGTAACGCATTATGGGACTGAGAGTGGCGATATGCCAATACAATATCGGCTGGTATGCCAAACAGGCCAATCTAACCTGCGTCGACGATATGTTGTCGGGCGTGGAGGCCGACTTGATAGTGCTGCCCGAGATGTTTCAGACGGGATTTGTGACCGATGTCGAGCGTGTAGCCGAACCCATGGATGGCCAGACCGTCTCGGCCATGCGTCGTTGGGCGGCAAGAAGCGGCGGCGCCGTGGTCGGCGGTGCGGTGATACGCGACGGCGGCACGTGCCGCAACCGTCTGTTGTTCGTCCCGCCGTCGGGCGAGGTCAGTTATGCCGACAAACGGCATCTGTTTTCTCCCTCGCATGAAAACACGCGTTTCGAGGCCGGCCGCCGCCGCACGATAGTGGAGTGGCGGGGAGTGAGGATACTGTTGCAGGTGTGTTACGATCTGCGTTTCCCGGTGTGGAGCCGCAATCGCGGCGACTACGATGCGGTCATCTACTCCGCCCTGTGGCCTGCGCCGCGGCAAAAGGCGTGGACGACGCTGCTTGCAGCACGAGCCATAGAGAATCAGTGTTACGCCATAGGCGTCAACCGCACGGGCGAGGAGCCGGGCTTGCACTATGCCGGCGGTTCGCGCATAGTCGATTTCCAAGGCGGCGAGATCGTCGCTCTGGGCGATAGCGACGCCGTGGCGGTGGCAGAGATAGATTTGGAGCCGATGCGCGCCTTTCGCGCGAAGTTCACCGCACTGCACGATGCCGACCGTTTCGAGATAGAGTTGTGATGCAAAGATAACGATATGGGTGTAAACGAGATAATATTGCTTGTCGTATCGGGCGTGGTGGTCGGCATAATCAATACGCTTGCCGGTGGCGGTTCGGTCATATCCATGTCGCTGTTCATGGCCATGGGGCTGCCCATAGGCGTTGCCAACGGAACGAACCGCATAGCGGTGGTCATGCAGAACCTGTCGTCGTCGCTTACGTTCCTGCGCAAACGCATGCTCGACGTAAAGAGCGGTCTGAAACTCTCCATACCCGCCGTGATCGGCAATATCATCGGATCGATGGTGGCGTTGGAGGTGAGCGAGACCATATTCCGCATCTGCTTGGGCGCGGTGCTGTCGGTCATACTGCTTTATATGATCTTCGACAATCACAAGAGGCACATACACGGCGGGCACGGGCTTACGATACACTGGTGGCACTATCTGTGGTTTTTCGCCATAGGCTTTTACGGCGGTTACATCTATATAGGTCTGGGCTATGTGATTCTTGCCGTCACGATATGGTCGATGCACCTCGACATCATCACGGCCAACGTCATCAAGGGTTTCGTCATATTCGTATCGACCCCCTTCGCTTTGGCCGTGTTCATGATCAACGGACAGGTCGACTATGCCGTCGGACTGTTGCACGGTGCAGGCAATGTCGTGGGTGCGGTGCTGGCATCGCACTTCGCAATAGGGTGGGGCGTGAAGTTTGTCAGGATATTCACCCTTGTTATCGTGTTGGTATGTTTTGCCGATCTGGTAGGCATCATATCGCTGCACGACATGATATGTGCCATGATATGATCAGCCGATCGATTGAAAACGAATTTATGCAATGAGCGAAGATAAGATAAAGATTCTCGGTGCGAGAGTACACAATCTGAAAAACGTCGATCTCGAAATACCGCGCAACCGGCTCGTCGTCGTGACCGGGCTGTCGGGTTCGGGCAAGTCGTCGTTGGCTTTCGATACGATATATGCCGAGGGGCAGCGCCGGTATATGGAGACTCTGTCGACTTATGCCCGGCAGTTTGTCGGCGTCATGGAGCGACCCGATGTCGACAAGATCACGGGTCTGAGTCCCGTCGTGGCCATAGAGCAGAAGACCACCAACAAAAACCCACGCTCCACGGTGGGCACCGTCACGGAGATCAACGATTTCCTGCGTCTGTTGTATGCCCGGGCTTCGCGAGCCTATTCTCCTGCCACGGGCGAAGAGATGGCGCACTTTACCGATGAGCAGATATGCGATCTGATAATCGCAGGCTTCGCCTCGCGGCGCGTGGCGTTCATGGCTCCCGTGATCAAGGGTCGCAAGGGCAACTATCGCGAACTCTTCGAGAGCATGGCCAAGAAGGGCTATATCTATGCCCGCATCGACGGCGAGATACGCGAGTTCTCGGCAGGCATGAAACTCGATCGTTACAAGGTGCATACGATCGATATGATCATCGACCGCATGGTCGTCGGCGAGCAGCACCGCGACCGCATGATGAAGTCGCTTGCCGAGGCTATGCGGCAGGGCAAGGGCACGATGGTGCTCTACGACTACGAGAGCGAGTGCGCGCGTTACTATTCGCGGCACCTGATGTGTCCCACCACGGGCGATGCGTTCGAGGATCCCGCACCGCATACATTCTCGTTCAACTCGCCTAAGGGCGCCTGCCCGCAGTGCAACGGCTTGGGCGAGGAGGCCGTGTTCGACATGGATAAGATCGCGCCCGACCCGTCGCGCTCGTTGCGCGACGGCGGCATAGAGCCGCTCGGGAAATACCATAACAATCTGCTCTTCGCCACGCTCGATACCCTCGGACGACGCTACGACTTCACGCTCGACGATCCTGTCGGCGCCATATCCAAGGCGGGCATGAACGCCATTCTCTATGGCGACAGCGAGCCGCTTACGATCAATATGTCGGAGTTCGGAGCCTCGGGCGGCAACCAGCTGCTGTCGTGGGAGGGTGTGGCCGAGTGGATCGCGCACGACAAAGACATCGACGAGGAGTCGAAGCGCGGACAGAAGTGGCGCGAGCAGTTTATCGTCTATCGCAAGTGCTCGCTGTGCGGCGGTACGCGATTAAAACACGAGGCGTTGCAGTTCAAGATCGGCGGCAAGAGCATAGCCGATGTCTCGGCCATGTCGATAGCCGAGTTCTCGCAGTGGATCGAGCATATCGAGGAGCATATGTCCGACAAGGAGTGGCGCATAGCTCAGGAGATAGTCAAGGAGATACGCGAACGCCTGCGGTTTCTGCTCGACGTGGGCTTGGGTTATCTGTCGCTGTCGCGCTCGTCGCGCTCCATATCGGGCGGCGAGTCGCAGCGCATACGTCTTGCAACGCAGATCGGGTCGAAGTTAGTCAACGTGCTGTATATCCTCGACGAGCCGAGCATAGGACTGCACCAGCGCGACAACCGTCGTCTGATAGAGTCGCTCAAAGAGCTGCGCGATGCGGGCAATTCGGTCATCGTCGTCGAGCACGACGAGGAGATGATGCGCTCGGCCGATTTCATCGTCGATGTAGGCCCTTTGGCCGGTCGTCGCGGCGGCAACATCGTGGCTGCCGGAACGCTCGACGAGGTGTTGCGAAGCGGTTCCATTACTGCCGACTACCTGTCGGGACGGCGTACGATACCTCTGCCCGAGACTCTGCGTGAGGGTAGCGGCGAGCGGATAACGGTGCATGGCGCAAGGGGCAACAACCTCAAAAATATCGATGTATCCTTCCCTCTGGGCAAGTTTATCTGCGTGACCGGTGTCAGCGGTTCGGGAAAGTCGTCGCTTGTCAACGGTACGCTGCGTCCCATTTTGTCGCGACGCCTCTACCGGTCCTACGATCAGCCGTTGGAGTACGACTCGGTGGAGGGTGTCGAGTATGTCGACAAACTCGTCGTGGTCGATCAGTCGCCCATAGGCCGCACGCCGCGCAGCAATCCTGCCACCTACTCGGGCGTCTTCAGCGATATACGCAAGCTCTTCGAGGCAACGCCCGATGCGCAGATTCGCGGCTTCAAGGCCGGGCGTTTCTCATTCAACGTCAAGGGCGGCCGCTGCGAGGAGTGCCGCGGTGCCGGTCAGCAGACCATAGAGATGAATTTCCTGCCCGATGTATATGTGCAGTGCCGCGCCTGCGGCGGCAGACGCTACAATCGCGAGACGCTCGAAGTGAAATATAAGGGCAAGAGCATCAACGATGTACTGAACATGACGATCAACATGGCCGTGGAGTTCTTCGAAAATATACCGTCGATCTACCAGAAACTGCGAGCCATACAGCAGGTCGGACTCGGCTATCTTACTCTCGGACAGCCATGCACTATGCTGTCGGGAGGCGAGTCGCAGCGCATAAAACTCGCCGCCGAATTGGCCAAACGCGATACGGGACGCACGCTTTATATTCTCGACGAACCTACCACGGGACTCCATTTCGAGGATATACGACAACTGTTGGAGGTCATAAACCGGCTTGTCGACTGCGGCAATACGGCCATAGTCATCGAACACAATCTCGATGTGATAAAGGTCGCCGACCATATCATCGACATGGGACCCGAGGGCGGTGCCGGCGGCGGGCGCATCATCGCCGAGGGCGCTCCCCGCGAAGTGGCGTCGTGTCGGGAGAGCTATACAGGAGAGTTTTTGCGGGCTATGGGCATTTAGGCAAGGTATTTGCGCTCCATGGGCATAAACATATTTATGCCTATGAAACGTATACTTTTAATTGCAGCTGCCGTGACGGCGACTCTGGCGTTGGTGTTTGCACAGAGCCGTTCTTCGCAGTCGAAAGACTCCAAACAGGTGGCGCGTGAGCAGCGCAGGGAAGAGCGTCAGCAGCGTCGCGCCCAGCGTTTAGCCGAGTATGAGAAATATGTCGACTCGCTCGTGCTTTCCCGCAACTTCCGCTTCACGCCTCAGACCATGCAGCGCCAACCGGCCGGCATGATGCGCAACCTGATGAATCCCAACTATGAACTCTCCGTCTGGGACACAACGGTCGATGTATGTCTCCCGTTCATCAAGGGTTACACACCTCCCTATTATTCGGTGATATTCAACTATGTCCTCCCCTCGGTTCAGGGCTATACCACCGAACAGACCAACGACGGCTGGACAGTTACTTTTCAGTCATCCCTCTTTTCTGCCAATACCTACACCTTCTCTTTGGAGATTTATTCCCGTTACGGCGGCGCCACGCTTACCATTTCGTCACCGTTTTACAGCAGTGTGCAGTATACAGGCAATATAATGTCCATATAGCCATTTCCGTTTCCCGTGTCTTTTCCGTGAAAAGGCGTCATTAGCGGCACCTCAATCATTGGCGTGAATAGGCAGTACGTCAAGTACAGCCTATCCGCGCCAATTTCATGTCGGCACCGCTACTAACGCCTTTTGACGAAAAATTTGGTTGTGGTGCTTTGGTCGCTATTTCCACCGTCATGTCATTCTGAGGAGCAACGCAGTTGCGACGTGAGAATCTCTTTTGGGGACGATTATTCCCGTTGTCGAGAGCAGAGATTGCCACGCCTCGCTGCGCACGGCTCGCAATGACATAGTATAACGCCCCTCCATGTCATTCTGAGGAGCAACGCAGTTGCGACGTGAGAATCTCTTCCACAATAGAGATTGCCACGCCTCGCTCTGCTCGGCTCGCAATGACGGGGTGTTGCAATGACATATCAAGCATTCAAAGCGGTATTGCGCAATGCAATAAAAAATATCCGGGCAGAGGAACTTCACCCTCCTCTGCCCGGACAATGTCTTGTGCGGCAGTAAAGAGCCGTCACAATCTGTTTTTATGAAAGCAGCAGTGCCGAATTACAATCCCAACTTCTTGCGGATATCCTTGGGTATGGAGTTCTTGTTGACCATGATCGATATGGTCTTGTACTCCACGAACGGGCGCGAGAAGTAGTAGATGCCGTCGTAGGGAGGACGTACATCCCACGAGTTCTTGACTTTGTAGAAGCGTGCGCCGGTCTGGTCGGTAGAGTAGCCTATGATCTGCATGCCGTGGTCGTCGGTGGTCTCGAAGTTGTCGAACGCCTGCTGGCGCATCTCCTGCGTGATATGCTTCTCCGGCACGGGGTTGTCGAAGCTGTAAAGAGCTTTCTGGCGCTCGGCGGCGGTGAGCTTGCCCCAGCGTTCGGCCTCCGTGCCCTCCAAGCTCTCGATATCGTCCTCGGGTATGACGCCTATGGCCTTGGTGCGGTTGAAGCCCAATTCGCTGACATCGGTTGCCCATTCGACGGTATAGCCGTTGTCGATGGCGTAGTCGAGCGCCTGCATCAACTCGTCGAGCGGCAGGTTGTATTGGCTGTGCCAACGCCAGTTATCGGGGATTTCGAGTATGAACGACTCATAGAACGGGTGGTGTGTGAACGACGTGAGATCGACATAGTCGTTGAGGTCGATCGGCAGCGAAGCGGCGAACGATTTGGGAGTGTACTCCTTGCCTTTGTAGGTGAACGTCTCGGGCATCTTGCCGAAGTAGGCGTCGAGGATACCGTTGATGCCCTCCTGCCAAGCGGTCGAAAGTTTCCTGTTGGGAGCCTTGACCACAGCCTCGACGTATGCCTTCAACACGGCGTCGATCTCGTTGAAGTGGGGTTTGTCGGTGCCGTAGTTCAGTCCGGGATAGATCTCCGTCGGGACGATGCCGTAGTCGCGTATGGCGGTGAGGACGTCGCCTGCATTACCTCCCACGGCGAAGTTGAGTGCGCCGTGCAGGCGGATATACTTGACCGCCTTTTCGAAGTAGATGTTGCGCACGACCCACATCGGAGCTAATGCGACCTCCTCGCCTCCGGCGCGGAGAATCTCGCTTTCGAGGAATCCGAGAGCGGAGAAAGCCCAGCATGTGCCGCTGCGCGACTGATCCTTGACCGAGGTTGCGGGGTTGGTCTTGACATCGGTGAAAACATACCCCTCGGGGGCGGTCGTCGCCTCGGGCTGCTGTGCCGTGGCCATGCCGCAGCAGAGCATACCGGCAACGGCAAAAATAAGTTTAATCTTCATATAATCGAGTTTTAAGGTATTTGCACGGGTAAGTATTCTCTAAACGCTTCCGGGAGGCGGCGCAATACCCCCTCCCGAAAGACGTCGGGATGTTATTTCTTGCTCTTGGCCACTATGCTGCGGCAGTCGTCGTAGGTAAGCTGCTCGACCTTCGAGCCTTTGGGCAGGCGGTAGTTCTTGCCCTTGTAGGCGATGTATGCGCCGTAGCGTCCGTCTTTGATTACCATGTCGGCATCTTCGGCGAAACTCTTCAACGGCGTGGAGGCCGCTTTGGCGTGCTCGTTGTGCAGGCGGATAAGCTCCTCGGCGCGCTCGCGCGTTATGGTATAGGGGTCGTCGCCCTTCATCAGCGAAGCGAATGTCTTGCCGTGGCGTACATACGGGCCGAACTTGCCTATGCCGACCATGAGTTTCTCGCCCTCCGACTCGCCCAAATCGCGCGGCAGTGCGAACAGCTCCAACGCCTCCTGCAAGGTTATCGACTCTATCAACTGACCCTTTTTCAACGATGCGAAACGCGGTTTCTCGCCCTCGGCGCCCTCGATCTCGACCATGGGTCCGTAGCGTCCTATGCGGGCTTTGACGGTGTGCCCGTTTGCGGGATCGACGCCCAACACGCGCACCTGAGCGTTCTTGTCGGTCTGCGTGCCTATGGCCGTGTCGACCATTTTGTGGAACGGGTGGTAGAAGTTGTCGATCATCTGTGTCCACGCTATGTCACCCTCGGCCACGCGGTCGAACTCCTTTTCGACGGTGGCCGTGAAGTTGTAATCCATGATCGGCGCGAACTGCGACTCCAAGTAGTCGTTGACCAACATGCCGATGTCGGTGGGTGACAGACGGTTCTTCTCCTTGCCGAATGTCTCGCTCTGCATCTTTTCGGTTATTTTGCCGCCCGAGAGCGTGAGTTGCAGACAGCTGCGCTTCTGACCGTCGCGGTTCTGCTTGACTACGTAGCCGCGGTTGATGATCGTGGTTATGGTGGGCGCGTAGGTCGAAGGACGGCCTATGCCCAACTCTTCGAGACGCTTGACCAATGCCGCCTCGTTGTATCGTGCCGGCGCCTGCGTGAAACGCTCTGTGGCCGTGATAGTGGCGGCCTGTACGCCGTCGCCGACCTCCATTTTGGGCAGTACGCCGCTCTCACCCTCGCCGCTTTGGTCGTCGTCGGTCGATTCGGAGTAGAGCCGCAGGAAGCCGTCGAAGCGGACGACCTCTCCCGTGGCGACGAACTGTCCGTTGCGGGTGTCGCTCTCGATGACGATCTGTGTGCGGTTCAGGTCGGCAGGTACCATTTGCGAGGCGACGGTGCGTTTCCATATCAGGTCGTAGAGCCGTTTCTCGGCCGCAGTGCCCTCGATCTGCTGACGCTCGATATACGACGGGCGTATGGCTTCGTGAGCCTCCTGCGCCCCCTTCGTCTTGGTCTTATAGTTGTGCGGATAGGAGTATTTGGCTCCGAACAGGCGCGTGATCTCCTCCTTGCACTGGCTTATGGCCTGCTGCGACAGATTGACCGAGTCGGTACGCATGTAGGTGATTAGACCCTGCTCGTAGAGGTGCTGCGCCACCGACATTGTCTGCGATACGCTCATGCCCAACTTGCGGCCTGCCTCCTGCTGCAATGTGGAGGTGGTGAACGGTGCGGCGGCATAGCGCTGCACGGGTTTCTCCTCCGATTTGACGACCGTAAACCGGGCGCCGATGCACCCTGCAAGGAACTGCTCGGCCTCTTCGCGGCGCTCGAACGGCGACGACAATGCAGCCTTGAAGAGCGTCTTCGAGGGGTCGTTGTCGGAGTAGAACTGCGCCACGACACGGAACAGCGGAGTGGAGTTGAAGGCTATGATCTCGCGTTCGCGCTCGACGATCAATCTGACCGCCACGCTCTGCACGCGACCCGCCGACAACGACGGCCGCACCTTCTTCCACAATACGGGCGAAAGCTCGAAGCCCACCAAGCGGTCTAATACGCGACGCGCCTGTTGTGCGTTGACCAAATTCATATCGATCGTGCGCGGGTTCTCTATGGCATTCAATATGGCATGGCGCGTGATCTCGTGGAACACGATGCGTTTGGTTTGATCCACCGGAAGCCCCAATACCTCGGCCAAGTGCCATGCTATGGCCTCTCCCTCGCGATCCTCATCGGAGGCGAGCCAGACAGTCTTCACGCTTTTCGACAGACGTGCGAGTTCGTCGACTACCTTGCGCTTGTCGCCCGGAATTTCGTATACTGGCGAGTAGTCGTCGTTCAGATTGATGCCCAGATCCTTTTTGGCAAGGTCGCGGATATGTCCGAAACTCGACTTTACGACGAAATCCTTGCCGAGGAACTTCTCTATGGTCTTGGCTTTGGCCGGTGACTCGACTATTACTAAATTCTCATGCATTTGTTTATCTCCAACTTATTCATACGGCAAAACCTAAGCGCGAACTTAGGTTTTATGTCGTGTGACACTCATTTATTTGAATACGGTGTAGGTCATATCGAGCGTGATCGGCGCACTGTTGCTCTGGCCATTCACTTCGGAGTTGCCTCCGATGATGGCCACACGATCGAATCCGAACATCCCGTAGGCCTCGGGTGCGATGTACACGCGGCGGTATTTTTCGTCGATCTTGTCGAAATCCACCGTTCGGCCGTCCTCTTTCAGGTTGTCCGAACAGGCTAAAATCAACGACTGTATATAGTTCGATATATCCATCTTGTAACATGCCAACGAGCGGTTGAGTTTGCCGTCGTAGGCTATCGTATACGACGATTCGTGGGTGTAGAGGTAGTCGGCTATCGGCGTGAGGTTCTTGTAGTTGGCATATGTGCCCAACCGCGCCATGGCCTTGTCGAGTATGGGCGCCATCGTAATGGGGTCGATTTTCAGATAGTCGTAGTCCGACTGCTCGACATATATGCTCAACATGGCCTGATTGACCGACACGGCATTGCAATCCTCCGCCAAAACCAGATCGGCCAGCGACTGCAACATCTCGTCGGTGAATCGCAACTCCGTCACCACGCCGCCCATGCCGTCGACGAAGCCCGTAAGCACTTCGGGTCGTGTCTTGCTCTCGGCGTCTATCGACTCCTCGTCGAACAGTTTGACGGCCGAGAAATCGTGCTTGACAGTGTTTATCGAGACGTTGCCGGCTTCCAGCTTGCCGTAGGTGGAGGGATCGAGATAGAAGCTGTATGCCATGTAGTTGGTGTCGCGTATGATCGTGGGATCGGTCTGCTCGCGGCTGCGCGAGTAGAGGTACATGCCCGTGGACTCGATATTCGAGGCGTACATCGCACCGCACGTCGCGGCATCGGACATGTCGTCGGCCGGAACCACATAGACACCCTTGAAGGCATCGACGAACTTCTTCTCGTTGCCGACGGTATAAAGCTCGTCGTCATCTTTTGCAAAGCCCTCGTTGTCGGCCATGTTGCTCATCAGCATCAGACGGTTGACGTAGTCGCGCGTGGCAGGGGTCTCCTGCAAACGCACCTCGGTCGAGGTGGTGTAGACTCCGTTGTCCTGATCGGGGAACGTGAATGTGAATATTGGTTCGGCGGCTATGTATTTCGAGGCGTCGAAGTTGAGGTAGAACACCGAGTCGGGTGTCTGCTCGAAATATGCGTTGGAGTTTATCTCGTAGACGTTGAAACGCTGCTTGTACGTAGTGTCGCCATGGAAATCCTTGATCTCCAACGCCAACTGCATCGAGTCGAAAATCGGGCGGTAGCCCCAGCCGCGCTCCTCGTCGAGCGTGTAGTTGAACAGCATCTGCGATAAGAACCCGGCTTTGCGCATGCCGAAAGTATCGCTCTTCTCCTGCCCGAAATAGACGTATCCGAGGTTGGCCGACTTCACCGAGTCGGTCTGATATAGACGTGTCTGCGTCAGAGAGCAACTCCTCGCCTCTCCGTTCTCGTAGAGCTTGCCGCCAGAATATGTGCGGCGGCGCATCGAGAGCTGTTGATTTTCGGGCACGAACTCCTCGCCCATGGTATAGTCGACCGTGGTCGTACATGCCGACAGCATAAGCATGCCGCTGACGGCGATGAATACGACTCGTAGTAAATATTTATAACTCCTCATAGAATCGTTTGTAATTATCGAACGTCTCCGCCGCGTCGGGCGATCCGTACTCCAATACCTTTTTGCCTCGGCTGCGGGCATATTCCAGCAGCATGCCGTCGGCGGCAGGTGATGTGGCAATCACTCCGTCGGCATAATCAATAACGAAGCGATAGAGATTTTCGTATGATGGGGTATTGAGAATTTTCAGATTGCTGTCGGCGATGCCCTCGCTTTCGATCTTGGTGCGCATCGACTCCGACAGTGGCTTCTCGAACCTATCGTCGGGCAGCGACAGCACGATCTTCACGTTGCGGAAGACGGGATCGTCGTAGAACACCTTGCGCAGGTACATGGGAATGATGGCCGAGAACCAGCCGTGGCAGTGTACGATGTCGGGCGTCCAGCGCAGCTTCTTGACTGTTTCCAACACGCCGCGGGCGAAGAATATCGCACGGTCGTCGTTGTCGGCGAACTCCTGTCCCGAAGCATCCTTGAGGATCGATTTGCGGGCGAAGTAGTCGTCGTTGTCGATGAAATATATTTGGATACGCGCAGAGGGTATGGAGGCGACCTTGATTATGAGCTGATGATCGTTATCGTTGATTATCAAATTCATTCCTGAGAGTCGTATGACCTCGTGGAGCTGATTGCGACGTTCGTTGATACACCCGTATCGCGGCATGAAGGTACGTACCTCGCACCCGCGCTCCTGCATCTGACGCGCCATTTCGAGACTGAGCCTCGAAAGTTCGTTCTCGGGCAGGTAAGGCGTAATCTCCTGACACACGTATAATATTCTGCTTGTAGCCATGACCCCTACCGATTGTTTTTCACTGCAAATATACGAATAAGTGAGGGCAAAAGCAAACTTTATTTGCATTTTGCCGAGCGAGAGTATATTCGGCGCAGCCAAATATACGAATAAGTGAGTGGAATGCCAAATTTACTTGGGCATTCCCGCGAGAGAGTATATTCGAAGCAGTCAAATATGCGAAAAATTTCTATAATATCAGCATGGCATCGCCATAAGTACCGAAACGATAACCCTCTTGGCGCGCCACGTTGTATGCGTTCATTACTGTGTCGTAGCCTCCGAACGCCGCCACCATCATCAACTGTGTGGAGTAGGGCAGCTGGAAGTTCGACACCATGGCGTTGGCCACGGTGAACTGGTAGGGGTGGAATATGAACTTGTTGGTCCAGCCCTCCATCTGTTTTATCTTTCCGTTGGTCGAGACTGCTGTTTCAACGGCGCGCATAACGGTGGTGCCTATTGCAACGACCTTGTGCCCGCCAGCTTTGGCTGCGTTGACAGCCTCGGCGGCCTGCTCCGAGATGAAGAACTGTTCGGAGTCCATCTTGTGTTTCGACAGATCCTCCACATCGACCGTGCGGAAATTGCCTAAGCCCACGTGCAGCGTGATGAACGCGGAGTCGATGCCGCGTATCTCCATGCGTTTGAGCAGGTGTTTCGAGAAGTGCATGCCGGCCGTGGGAGCCGCTACGGCGCCTTCGTGACGTGCGAATATGGTTTGGTAACGTTCGGCGTCCTCGGGTTCGACCTTCTCGCGTACCCAGCGCGGCAGCGGGGTCTCGCCAAGGCGGAACAGCGCCTCCTTGAACTCCTCGTAACTGCCGTCGAACAGGAACCGGAGCGTGCGTCCGCGCGAAGTGGTGTTGTCGATGACCTCGGCGCCCATCAGGTCGTCGTCGCCGAAGTAGAGTTTGTTGCCTATGCGGATCTTGCGCGCCGGATCGACCAGCACGTCCCACAGACGCAGTTCGCGATTCAACTCGCGCAGCAGGAATATCTCGATGTCGGCACCCGTCTTCTCCTTGGTTCCATGCAGACGCGCCGGGAAGACTTTGGTATCGTTGAAGATGAACATGTCCTTCTCATCGAAATACTCGATGATGTCCTTGAATATGCGATGTTCGATCTGGCCGGTCTTGCGATTGACTACCATAAGGCGTGCATCGTCGCGGTTTTCCGTCGGATACTTGGCGATCATCTCCGGCGAGAACTCGTAACCGTATTGCGATAACTTCATATTCTAAAAATTCTAAAATTTACAAGATAACAACCAGAACATATACGTTAATCTGCCGATTTTGTTTCACATTCGTGCAATTTTTCCAAAAAATGCTCCAATTTCCACGCATTCTCGACTCGGAATCCGCCGCTGCGCATGCGGCGCAGCGAACGCAGATAGGCGCCGCTGGCGAGCGCTTCGCCTATCTCGAATGCCAACGAACGTATATAGGTGCCCTTGCTGCATACCACGCGTATGGTGATGCGCGGCATGTCGAACTCCAACAGTTCCATTTCGTAGATGTTGATTGGTGCGCGGCGCAGTTCGACGCTCTCTCCCGCCCGTGCGAACTCGTAGGCGCGCACGCCCTCCACCTTCTTGGCCGAGTAGATAGGCGGCGCCTGCAACCGTTCGCCGGCGAGCGATTGCAGAGCCTGCTCGACCGCCTCGCGCGTGATGTGCGCGGTGGGGTATGTTGCATCTATTTCGTGCTCCATGTCGCCGCTGGGCGTGGTCGCACCCAACTCCAACTGAGCTACATACTCCTTTTGTTCGGCTTGCAGCGCTTCGACCATTTTTGTAGCCTTGCCTACGCACACGAGCAGTACGCCGGAGGCAAGAGGGTCGAGCGTGCCGGCATGCCCCACTTTGATTTTGGGGTAGCCGCATTTGCGGAGTGCGAATTTTATCTTGCGCACGACGTCGGTCGAGGTCCACTGCAACGGTTTGTCGATGACGGCTATGTAGCCTTCGGTGAAATCGATGTCCGTGAGCGGTGAATCGTTCGGGATCATTTGTTCGGGTTCGGAATTAGAATATGTACGACAGAATGGCCGTCACTCCCACCACGGCGCAGTATGCGGCGAACCATATGAGTTTGCCGCGCTTGACGATCTCGATCATGAACTTGCATGCCAAGCAGCCCACCACGAAAGCCGACACGAAACCGGCCGCCAGTGCCGCCGTGTCGATGCTTGCCGACGAAAGCTCTCCTCCGGCGATCTGCAAAATCATCTCCCCGAGAATAGGGGCAAGCACCATAAGAAACGAGAACGTAGCCACGCTCGATCGTTTGTTGCCTAACAGCAAGCCAGTGGCGATGGTCGATCCTGAGCGCGACAGACCCGGCATCGAGGCCACAGCCTGCGCCACACCTATTATCAAAGCGTCGCGATAGGATATACGCTCCTTGATGCGCGGCTTGGCGTAGTAGGCGAAGGCAAGCAGCGCCGCCGTAAGCAGCAGCATTGAGCCGACGATCACCATTATATATGGTGATGAGAGCATCATGTCGATCTTGTCGCGCAGCAGCAGACCGACGATGCCGATAGGAATCATCGAGAGGATGATTTTCAACACGAACGCCTGCTCCTCGTTGAATTTGCGCGAGAAGATTCCGCGCAGCAGGCGGCATATCTCGCTCCACAGCACCACTATCGTGCTGAGTACGGTTGCGGCGTGCAACGTCACGTCGAAAGTGAGATTGTTGGGTATATCCACGTCGAGCAGCTCCTTGGCAAGTTGCAGGTGGCCGCTGCTCGATACGGGCAGAAACTCGGTGAGTCCCTGCACGATGCCTAAGATTATGGCTTGCAGTGTATCCATGTATAACGTAGTAAATAAGATTGTTCTATTGTTCCTCTGTCCGATTGCATCCGTCGTCGCTGCCGGCCGGGAACCGTTTGAGTATGGCGTAGATCTCGAATACGAATCCTGCGACGACCACTATTGGCGCCAGCGATATGCGCCGCCATGAGAATACGGAGTAGTCGAATTGCTCGGCCGTGTGGTCGCCGCCGCCCGACATCAGGATGAATCCTGCGATTATTACGACCATGCCGACGATCATCAATACGTAATTTTTCAAGGTTAGCGGCATGCGGGAATCATTCTCGCTGCCTAAGCCGCGCCACCATTTCTTCAAGTTCATACTTCTAATAAAGATATATTTTGTTCGATTTCATGTTTACGAATTTGTTTATGGCCAATGCACTGAACACCACCGATATGACCACGCCTATGCCTATCATCGCGGCGATTATTGCGGCCACCTCCTCGCGCGGCAGCATGCCTATGCCCTCGGGCGTGAAGCGTTCGAGTCCGTAGACGGCCACGCACATCAGTATGCCGGCTCCCGCTCCGGCCAATATGCCCTGCCACAGCGCACTGCGCAGCAGCGGCCGCATGATGTACCACTTGGTGGCGCCCACTAACTTCATCGTGTTGATCAGATATCGCTTGGCGTATATGGCAAGACGTATCGTGTTGTTAAGCAGCAGTATCGAGATGAACAGCAGCACGGCGAGGAAGATCACCAACGACCAGCTTATGTGCCGCACAGTGCTTTGCATGGTCTCGATGACGCCTATCGGCGGCACGGCGATATACTCCACGCCGGTTATCGAACCTATGTCGGCTATGAACGCATCGATGTCCTGCTCCGACGAACGGTCGGCTGCGAGCGACACTTCGTAGGAGTCGCGCAGCGGGTTTTCCTGCAACAGCTCGTCGATCTGCGACGAGAATACTCTGCGGAACTCCTCATCGTTGATCTTGTCCTGCTTGGCCATGTACTCTACCGAGAGCACCTCCCCGCGGGAGGTTATGCGGTCGCAGACGGCCTGTTTCTCGTTGGCGAAGAGCGAGTCGGCCAACTCGACCGACAATACGACGTTCTCCCTGAGCGAGCGCGATGCCGACAAGGCCGACATCATGACATAGCTTACCGATCCCAACATGAACAGTACCAATGCGATGCTGACGGTCGATATGGCATACGACCAGCGCACCCTGCGTTTCAATCGTTTATCTCTGTTACCCATAACTGCGGTATTTTTCGAATTAGGTTAAATCTCTTTGCGGCGTTTGACTGCCGACCATACGCCATAGGCGATCAACGCCGCACATGCGGCTAATATGGCTATCGACGAAGCGAGCGTGATGCCCTCGGCCGTCTGCCAGCCGGGTGCGCGGAACCGCCACTCGACGGTGTGCCGTCCGGCCGGAAGCTCCATGCCGCGCAACAGGTAGTCGACACGGAAGTAGGGTGCCTCCACTCCGTCGATCGATGCCGTCCAGCCGTCGGGGAAGTATATCTCCGAGAATACGGCGAGCGCATCGCCCTGCGATTCGTAGTCGTATTTGAGGTAGTTGGGACGGTATTCGCTGAGCGTGATTGCACCCGAGGCGTCGTATGTCCTGCCGCCGAGTTTGGTCTCACTGCCCACGACGGCCGTCGCAGAGAGATCGGTTGTGCCTATGGCTTCAAGCTCGGCGCGAGCGCCGTTGTGCTGTTCGGTGCCGGTCACCAACCATGCGGCGCCGAGCGGCTCTGTGCCGAACACTTCATCGAGCGTGAGCGCCTCTTTGCCGTATATCACATAACGGCAGTTGAGCATGGCCGCTATGGCAGGCTCCATGTAGCCTTTGCCGGCATACATGTTTATAAGGTCTTGGTAACGCCCCAACTTGGCTCCGTGGTAACCTCCTATCGAGCGGTGGAAATACGAAGTGGTGGCGTCGTTGAAGGTCGACACGTCGAGGTTCATAACGCGATAGCCGGGATCCTTGTCCTGCATTATTTTACGGTCGGCATCCGTCATCGTTATCTCGGTCGGTGCGGCATCACGGAAGTTGTCGTCGTTGAAGAAACGGCGGTCGACGCCCGCCATGTCCCACACAACCAATATGCCCGTTACGGCTGTCAAGGCGTATGGCAGAGCCTTGCGCATGCCCTGCGGGAGCTTTTCACTCGATCTAAGCCGGGCGAAAGCGATGATTGCCGCCGAGGTCGCCGCGACGAACCCTATCGTGCGCCATACGTCGGCCGTGAGCAGCGCCTTGCGGTCGGCTATGAGGGCGTCGTTAAGCTCGTATGCCAACGGCGAGTCGCCCGTGAGATAGGCTATCGTACCTATCCCCTTGTCGCCGCCGAAGCCGTCGGAGAGAAGCAATACGGCGAGCGAAATTAATATCAGTGCACCTCCGCACGCCGCAACGCGGTTGGTTATCTGCCGCCACGTCAGTTCGGTGCGCCACAACTCTCTGAGTGCCATTGCCGCCAACAGCGGTACGCTCCACTCGATGACGACGAGCGCCATCGACACGGTGCGGAACTTTGCGTAGCCGGGCAGTATCTTGAATGCCAATTCGGTGAATCCCATAAAGTTGCTGCCCCATGCCAACAGCAGCGCCACGATCGATACGGCTGCGATCCACCACTTGTTGCGGCCGCGCGTGAGTGTCATTCCCAACGCTGCCAGCATTATGGCTGCGGCGCCTAAATAGGTGGGACCCGCCGTGCCGGGCTGGTCGCCCCAATAGCCGCCGAAGTAGCCCGATTTCATTATCGTGTCGGCATCTTCGTCAGATAAGTCGAGCGACGTCAACGCCTTTTTCACCTCGCCGTCGGCTACGGGCGCCGCGCTCGACGATCCGCCGCTCATGCCCGGTATAAGCATGTTGAGGCTCTCGGCCTTGCCGTAGCTCCACGCCGTGGCGTAGTCGAGAGAGAGATTCTTGCGTTCGGTGTCGTTCTCGGCCAGTTCCGAGCCGCCGCGCGTGGTGTACTTCTGATGTTGCATCGTGTACCACAGCGGCGAGAAGTTCGATCCGACGGCAAGCAGTGCCGCCGCCGCCAGAATGGCCGTGCGCCGCGCGAACCCGCGCCATGCATGCTGCCGGTGGGCAAACCACATCTCGCTGACCCACAGTGCCGCCGCAGCAAGGGCGAAGTAGTAGGTTATCTGCGGGTGGTTGGCGCCTATTTCCAAAGAGAGCGCCACTGCCGTAATCGTGCCTCCGATCCACTGGTTGCGCCGTAGCGTATACCATACTCCGGCTACGACGAGCGGCGCATAGACCAATGCGCGCATCTTGGTTATGTGGCCGGCGTCGATTATCAACAGGAAGTATGTCGACAGACCGTAGGCCAACGCTCCGACGATGCCGATCCACGGATTGATACCCATAAGCAGCAACGCTATCCACATGGCGATCATGGCGAACAGTATCAGGCTCATCGGCTCGTCGACGATGTGTATAGCCTCTCCGAGAGAGTGTTTTACGATCTGTGCGGGATATTCGACGTTGATAAGGTAGGCCGGCATGCCCGAGAACATCGCGCCTGTCCACTGCGGGTCTTCGCCCGTCTGTTCGCGACACTCCTTTATGTCGTGCCACATGCCCGTGTATTGGCGCGTATCACCCTGATCGAGCGACTTGCCGTCTATCTGTGCGGAAAACAGCCATGCCGACACAGCCCAAAACAGGGTCAGCGCCGCTGCGGCGGGCAGAATGCCGCGCATTAATATATCTCTTATCTTCATAAATCCTTATCAAGGCTTTGTAAATCGGACAAAGTTACGAATAAACGAGCGCAAAAGCAAATGAAAATTTGCATTTTGCCGAGTGGGAGTAACTAAGGCGCAAGCCAAAGTTACGAATAAACGAGCGCAAAAGCAAATGAAAATTTGCATTTTGCCGAGTGAGAGTAACTAAGGCGCAAGCCAAAGTACGAATAAACGAGCGCAAAAGCAAATGAAAATTTGCATTTTGCCGGGCGGAAGCGGCCGGAGCGGAGCCTAAGTTGTGAAAAAACTCGGATTGCCAACGGTAAAATAGCGAAAAATAGTTATCTTTGCAAAATCAATGTTTAAGCAGATGATCACTATCGACACGATCCGTAAACCTATCCTTGCCGATCTGACGGCTTTCGACGAGTTCGTCGGCGACAAATTCGATGCCGAGGGCGATTTGCTTCAACAGATGTTGTCTCACGTGCTTTCGTCGCGAGGCAAGGGACTGCGCCCGATATTGACCATATTGTCGGCGACGATGAATTCGCCGCTTGCGGAGCAGAGCGAAGAGCTGGGGCGCCGCTGCTCGAAACGCACCTATCTGGCAGCCCTGCTCGTGGAGATGATCCATACGGCGTCGCTTATCCACGACGACGTGCTCGACTCGGCGGATACGCGCCGCGGACGTCCGTCGGTCAACGCTCTGTGGCAGTCCAACAACGCCGTTATTCTGGGCGACTACATATTGGCGCGAACGTTGTCGATAGGCATGTCGAGCGGGCAATACGACTTGGTGTCCTATATAGGTACGGCCATGGCCACGCTGTGCGAAGGCGAGGTGTTGCAGAATCAGCACTCTGTGCGAATGGATACCTCGCGCGAGGTATATCTCGACATCATCTATCGCAAGACGGCCAGCCTGTTGGGTGTGTGTGCGTCGTTGGGCGCTCTCTCGGTCGGAGCCGGCCAAGAGGAGCGCGAGCGCATGCAGAAGTTCGGCGAGGCGTTGGGCATGGCGTTCCAGATTCAGGACGACATACTCGACTATCGCCGTGCGGCGCATACGGGCAAACCGTCGAACAACGATCTGCGCGAGCGCAAGATAACACTGCCTCTGATAGAGGTGTTGGAGCGCAGCGACGAGAAGCGGCGCGCCGCTTTGATCGCTCTGCTTGGCCGCTGCCACGAGGACGAGAGCGCGGTGGATGCGTTGCAGGCCGCGGTCGATGAGGGTGACGGCATTGCTCTTGCCGCCGTCACGATGAAACGCTATTTGGAGCGCGCCATGCACTACCTGTCGAAGTATCCGCCGTCGCCGGTTCGTGCGGCTTTGCTCGACCTGTGCACCTACGTGGCCGAGCGCGACCGATGATCGGCCTGCCGCTGACGCACAGCTGTTCGCCGGATATAAGCAAGTATATGAGAAGCAGATGATATTACCCGATATCGAAAAACCTTTAACAAACAAATAGACTTATGAATCAGAACAAAAAAAGTTACACGCTTCCCATCATCGTGATGTTTGCGTTGTTCTTCATGATCGCATTCGTCACCAATTTCGCAGGTTCGATGGGCGTGATCGTAAAGGAGCAGTTCCAAGCCAGCAATGCTCTGTCGCAGTTGGGTACGCTGGCCAACTTCATCGCCTATGCCTGCATGGGTATTCCGGCCGGTATCATCCTGAAACGCAAGGGCTACAAATTCACTTCGCTGGCAGCTGTCACTGTCGGTTTCGTCGGTGTCGGCATACAGTTCCTGTCGGGCTATGCCGAGTCGTTCGGCGTATATGTGCTCGGCGCATTCGTGGCCGGTTTCTCGATGTGTATGCTCAACATCGTGGTCAACCCCATGCTCAACACTCTGGGCGGCGGCGGCAACAAGGGCAACCAGCTCATACAGTTCGGCGGTTCGTGCAACTCGATCGGCGGAACCATCGCCCCGATCCTGCTGGGTTATCTGATCGGCGGTTCGACCGAGACGGCTACGGTGAGTGATGCCGCTCCGGCCATGATCATCGCAATGGTGATATTCGCGTTGGCGGCAGTGATTATCGGCGCCGTGAAGATCCCCGAGCCTCACATGGAGAGCGCAGAGGAGAAGGCAGCCCGCAAGGCTGGCCGCAAGAACAAGGACAAGTACGGTCCCATGTCGTTCCGCCATTTCGTGCTGGGCGCCGTGGCCATATTCTTCTATGTAGGTATCGAGGTGGGTATTCCCAACATCGCCAACCTCTACATGACCACGCCTACCAAAGAGAAAGCCATAGAGAATATAGCCAATTATGAGATGCAGAATCTTCCTGAGAATGCCGCCTTGCTTGCCAAGTTGCAGCAGCAGGATGAGGAAAATGCCGGCGATAAGTATTATGAAAAGGCTGTGATTTCCGAGACGGTATACGAGAATGCACAGAAAGTTCTGAACGGAGAGATCAACGAGGGACTCGGCATGAAAGCCGGTCTTGCAGGCGCGCTGGTGGGCATATACTGGCTGCTGATGATGTGCGGCCGTCTTATCGGCGGAGCCGTCGGCGGCAAGATTTCGAGCCGCAAGATGCTTACTTCGGTTAGTGTCGTGGCCATGGCGTTGGTGTGCTGCTTGATGTTCATGCCTGCAACCACAACTATCGAGATACCTTTCGTCAAGGGCGCTGTGCCATTGAACATGGTGTTCATGGTGCTGTGCGGTCTCTGCACGTCGGTCATGTGGGGCAGCATATTCAACTTGGCGGCCGATGGACTTGGCAAGTACACCCCGGCAGCTTCGGGCATATTCATGACGCTCGTATGCGGCGGCGGTATCCTGCCTTTCATTCAGGGCGGCATAGCCGATGCGGCAGGTTATCTGACCTCGTACTGGTTGATATTCGGCGCACTGTGCTACCTGCTGTTCTATGCGCTCAAAGGTTCGAAGAATGTCAATACCGACATCAAGACGGAGTAGGGTTAGGGTGCTCTTTCGATACGAAAAATCCGCACGACGATCGTCGTGCGGATTTTTCGTATCAGGCCGTATCTTCCCGATGCGGCATTATAGCCCGATGCCCGTCAATCGCTCGATGGCATTGCGCCCGTCGCGCCCGAGCGACAGCGAATATTCGTTGACAAACAGCGATATGTGCTTGTCGATCACCTCGTCGTCCAACTCCTGCGCATGCGCCTTCACGAAGTCGCGCGAGGCCGCAGGATGTTCGAAAGCATACTCTATACTGTGGCGCAGCACGTGCTCGAACCGCATGCGTGTGGCTTTCGGCAGCCGCTTCGAAGCCACGATCGACCCGAGCGGCAGCGGCAGCGACGTGCGGTGTTCCCACTCCGCCCCTAAATCGGCCAGCAGCACTAAGTTGCGGCGCGAGTAGACGAAACGCCCCTCGTGTATCAACACGCCCGCATCGAACTCTCCGCGCTCAACGGCGCCGGCAATCCGGGAAAAGAGCATCGGCACGCGCTCCTTTATCTCGGGAAACAACCGCATCATAAGCATATTGGCTGTGGTGTGCAACCCGGGTACGGCAATGCGCCGCAACGGACGATCGTTGCCCGGACGACCCACGAGCAGTGGGCCGTTGCCGCGCCCGAGAGCCGAGCCGCTGTCGAGCAGCGCATACCGATCCGCCACCTCCGGCAGCAGGGCTGTGCTTATCTTCGACAGATCGGCCTCGGAGGCGAGCACGCGTGAGTTAAGCTCCTCGATGTCGCAGAACGACACATCGAACCGCAGCCCCTCGGTGTCGATGCGACCGTTGACGGCGGCATCGAACATGAAAGTATCGTTGGGGCACGGCGAAATGTTCAGTCTGAGAACTTCGTCCGACGACATGACACGCTACTTCTTGGCCTTGGCCTGCTGTGCATCGGCCTTGCGGCGGCCGAAACGACCCAACACCCAACCTGCGCCGAACACTAATCCGAATACTACCAACCAACCCAACGCCCAGAGAATCTGGTCGCTGAAAAAGTGCCATACAAGCCAAAAACACAATATCGTGAGCACCACTCCGCCCAGATACAGCCAAAACAGTTTTTTACTCTCCATAATTTGTCTGTTAATTGTTGTTTATTTATTCGTCTGCATATCGCGACATATCTTTGTCAAAGCCTCGGCGAGCCGCTCTGCCGCCTCGTCGAAACGCCACCTGTCGAATGTCTCTCCCACGCGGTTCGACACGGCGCGTATCTCCGCACATGCCACTGCTGCCGCACCGCACACTGCCATGAACGCCGCCCCCTCCATGTTCTCTATCGCCGCCTCGCCCGGGTCGGCGCCACCGCCATGCACCGTGTTCGAGGCTATGCACCTGAGTGAGGATATCGTTACAGTCGGCCGATATGTCCGCACGAAACGCTCGGGTAGCTCGGCCGTCCGCTCCGACGCCACCTCGACGACCTCGCACACGTCGGCGCGATCGTCGTATGCGCCCGCCACGCCCGCCAAGACGAGCATGTCGCCGGCCGATAACGTCGGCAGCAGCCGGGCGAGTGTCGCGGCCGTTGCGGCCATGCCCACGCCCGATACGATGCAGCGAACGCCTTGGCCGCGCGCGACGAATGGTGCAGCCTCGGCCTCGGTCGGGAAGAGGATTATCGCGGCCATTGACTATCGTCCCACTACGGCTTCCAGCTCCTCGACTGTGACGGGTATGCTCTTGTCGCCTATGAAGCGGCAGCCGTCGTCGGTGACCAGCACGTCGTCCTCGATGCGTATGCCGCCGAAATCGCGGTATGCGTCGAGAGCTTCGTAATTCACGATGCCCTTGTACAGCCCCTCGGCGCGGCTCTTGTCGATGAGCGCCGGTATGAAGTATATGCCCGGTTCGTCGGACATCACCGTTCCCGGCTCGACGCGCCATGCCGCGCGGTAGATGCAGGTGGCCGACTGTTCGGCACGCTCGCGTATGGCGGCGAAGTCGAACGAACGCTCGCCCAAATTTTCCAGATCGTGTACGTCCAAGCCCATTCCGTGACCTAATCCGTGGGGCATGAACAGATACATGGCGCCCGCCTCGACAGCCGTCTCGGCCGAAGTGCGGATCAGTCCCATGTCGTGCAGACCCTCGGCCAACGACAGATACGATGCGCGGTGTATATCGTTGTACATCGTGTGCGGCTTGATAACGCTTTTCATCAGGTCGTGCGCGCGCAACACTATATTATAGAGGTCGCGCTGACGATCGGTGAACCGGCCGCTGACGGGGTATGTTCGCGTATGATCCGAGCAGTATCCGGCTACGCTCTCGCCGCCGGCGTCGCACAACAGCAGACGCCCTTCGGTCAACACGTTGTCGCAGTTGAGGTTGTGCAGCGTCTCGCCGTGCTGCGTCACGATCGAGGGGAACGATACGCCCTGACCGTACGACTTCGATATGCCCTCTATGGCACCGGCTATCTCGCGCTCGACAACGCCCGGGCGGCACATCTTCATGGCAAGCGTGTGCATCTTGTAGCCTATCTGGAAGGCGCGTTCTATCTCCTCGATCTCCTCCGCGCCTTTCTTCTCGCGCATCTCGGCCACGGCGAACATCAGATCGATCGACTTGCGTGCGTGCAGCATCTTTAAATCTATGCCTAATAGTTCCGAGAGCATGATCTTGGTTTCGCCGCGGTAGGGCGGCAGGTAGTGTACCGTGCGGTTTAGCTCTATGGCGCGGCGCAATACTCCGGCCAGATCCTTCATCGGGCGGGTGTGCTCCACGCCAACCTCCAAGCCCATGTCGTGCAGCGTGGGCTGCGGTCCTGTCCATATGATATCGTCCACCGTGAAGTCGTCGCCGAACAGTGCGGCGTCGCCCGTCTCGGCGTCGATGATGCCGACCACTGCGGGCACGTTAAGCCCGAAGAAGTAGCGGAACGTCGAATCCTGACGGAAATAGTATGCGTTATTGGGGTAGTTGTTAGGCGTATTAAAGTTGCCGGGCAGCAGAATCACCCCCTTGCCTATGCGGCGGCACAACTCGGCGCGGCGCGCAATGTAAATCTCTTTGCTGAACATAATTTATTCTATTTTGCTTTTATTCGTTTTGTTTGTCTTTATGTCTGTTATGACGATCATCGGCTTCTGCTGCGGATCGAGCCATTCGATCATGCGCCGCATATCTTCGCGCGGCATGGCCACGCACCCGGCCGTCGGCATCCCCTCGCCGCGCCACACGTGCAGGAATATCGCACTGCCGGCGCCGGCCTTCACGGGCTGCGTGTTGTACTCGACCACCACTATGTAGTCGTATGGCTCGCCGATGTCGGCAAGCCGCTCGCCGTGGGCGTCGGCCTGTGCATCGACACCGTGCACGAGCGTGTTGTAATCCTCGCGCGCCGGGTCATCTATCCAGACGCAGCCTTCGTCGTAAAGCTCCATCGCAAGCTTCGTATCTATATCGGCCGTGCGCCACAGACCGCGCCGCAGGTTGTATGCGCCGCACGGCGTGCAGCCGTCACCCTCGCGTTTGCGCTCTGCATCGACCATTCCGTTGATGCCCGCCGTACCGCGGCATGTGCCGAGACACGTCCACTCGCCGGCGGGTGAATTCTCCTCGCGCGCGAAGAAGAATATGCTGCACTGAGAGTCGCTGCCGCCGACAACCGCAACGGCCTGCCGACATCCGTCGCCGACATCGCGACATGACATGAGCGCCTCCCGCATCGGGAGCTGCTCCGTCTCTTGCGCCGGGAGCTGCGCTGCCGCCGCCCCGAGCATCGTCGACAGAAATATGGCGGCGAACACTCTTTTCATCGCTCCACCTCCTTGTAGACTTTGTCGCCGCGTCTGACCTCAGATGCGGTCTTCAACGATATGTATTGCCCCTGCACGGCCTTGCCGGCGGGTTTCTCGTCGACATGCAGCCCTTCGGCACGCTGTTCGACGACACCCGTCTTCTCGCCCATGAACAGCAGCCGCTCTCCCTCGTTCACCTCGCACGCCTCGACAGCGACTTCGGCCACCCCTATGCGTTTGAAGAAGTTGGTCACGCGACCCATATAGACCTTTTTCAGCGTGGCCGACGAGCCGTAGCGGCGGCTGTGTTCGACCACTTCGGCTCCGGCGTAGTAGCCTCCCCAGAACTCGCGGTTGAAGACTGTCGCCAACCGCTCTTTGAGCTTCGCGGCCAGCGCTTCGGTGTACTCGCCGCGCTCCATGGCCAGCAGCGCTTCGTTGTAGCACTCGACGGTGCGTTTGACATATTCGCCGCCGCGTGCGCGCCCCTCGATCTTCAACACTCTGACGCCGGCGCCGATGAACTTGTCGAGGAAGTCGATCGTGCAGAGGTCTTTGGGTGAAAGCACATATTGGCCGTCGATGTCGAGCATCTGCCCCGTATCCTTGTCGGCGATAGTGTATTTGCGACGGCATATCTGGCGGCATTCGCCGCGATTGGCCGAGTGGTGCGACTCGTGTTCGCTAAGGTAGCACTTGCCCGATATGGACATGCACATGGCACCGTGGGCGAACATCTCTATGCGCACCCTCTCGCCCGAGGGGCCGCAGATGTCGTTGTCGTCGATCTCGCGGGCGATGTGCGCTATGCGGTCGAGACTCAACTCCCGCGCCAGAACCACCACATCAGCCCACTGCGAGAAGAATTTAACGGCTTCGGCGTTCGAGACGTTGCTCTGCGTCGATATGTGTACCTCCATGCCCACTCGGCGGGCGTAGAGTATGACGGCCATGTCGGTGGCTATAACGGCGTCGACCCCTTCGCGGCGTGCACAGTCGATGATGTCGCGCATCGTCTGCGATTCGTCGTCGTAGAGCACGATGTTGACTGTCAGGTAGGCCTTTACGCCTGCGGCGTGCGCCGTGGCGACTATCTCGTGCAGATCGGCCGCAGTGAAGTTGACCGACGATGCCGCACGCATGTTCAACTGCCCGATGCCGAAATATACCGAGTCGGCACCGGCCGCTATGGCGGCATTAAGCGACTCGTAGGAGCCTACGGGTGCCATTATCTCTATGTCTTCGCGTCTCATCGTTTGCGCCCTATAAGGTTCTGAGCGAACACTCTCAGCGGCTCGCGCAGCACCTCGTCGGCCGAGAGTGTGTCGATTATGGCGAGCGCACGTTCGAACCGCTGCGATATCTGCTGTTCGGTCAGCCGCGCCACGTCTAATTCGTCGTACACCTCTTTTACGCGTGCTATCTTTTGCTCGGGCGTGAGTGCGCGATCGGAGTGTGTCGAGCGAAGTATGTCGCGCTGCGCCTCCGAAGCGCGGCTCATGGCCTGCACCATAAGATAGGTCTGCTTGCCCTCCAATATGTCGCCGCCGATCTTCTTGCCCAGAGAGGTGTCGCCGTAACTGTCCAACAGATCGTCCTGCAACTGGAAAGCAAGCCCCAATTCGGTGGCGAAACGCTCGATCCTCCTCACATCGTCGTCCGATGCCCCGGCGAGCACGGCGCCTATCATGGCCGAACCCGACAGCAGAGCCGATGTCTTGCTCTCGATCATCTGTATGTACTCCACGACCGACACCTTGCGCTTCTTCTCGAAGTCCATGTCGTATTGCTGCCCCTCGCACACTTTGAGCGCCATGTCGTTGAATATGCCCAGCACGCGCGGCAGCTTGTCGGCGGCCACATATCCGAGCGATTTGTAGGCGCATATCATCATGGCGTCGCCCGACAGTATGGCTACGTTCTCTCCCCAGCGGGCATATACCGAGGGCTTGCCGCGTCTGACGTCGGCATTGTCCATTATGTCGTCGTGCAGCAGCGTGAAGTTGTGGAACACCTCCACGGCTACGGCCGCCGGCAGCACCGCCTGAATGTCGCCGCCGAAGGTCTGGGCGGACAACAGCAGCAGCAGCGGACGCAGCCGCTTGCCGCCGCCCGATATGGAGTAGGTTATCGGCGCGTACAGCAACTCCGGCTCCTCGGCTATCTTCAATTGGGCAAGGTAACTCTCGAATAGTTCGAGCATTTGGTCATTGGTACGGAACATCTGACAATTATACGGTTTATCATTATCGTTTACAACTTCAAAATTAGCAAAAAAATTGTAGAAATAGAAATTATTTCAGTAACTTTGGGCAAATTTAACAAACAGCTAAAACTACGATGATGAAAAAACTTGCAATGGGTATCGACATCGGCGGTACCAATACAGCATTCGGTTTGGTCGACGAGGACGGCAATGTGATAGCCGAGAGCAAAATTTCGACCGACAGTTATAAGTTTTACGACGATTACAAACCCTATATCGAGGCATTGGCTTCGGCTATGAAGGAGCTGATTGCCGCGCAGGACGGGTGCGAATTGATCGGTATCGGCGTGGGTGCGCCCAACGCCAACATCCATTCGGGCAAGATCGAGACCCCGGCTAACCTGTGGCGTTTCGAGGATTGCAACGATCCGCGTCCCGACAAGATCCGCATATTCGATTTCGTCAACGATTTGGGCAGACATTTCGGCGGGGTGAACGTCATGATCACCAACGACGCCAATGCCGCCGCCATAGGCGAAATGGTATTCGGCAACGCCCGCGGCATGAAGGATTTCGTCATGATAACGCTGGGCACGGGTTTAGGCTCGGGCATAGTGAGCAACGGCGAGATGATCTACGGCCATGACGGTTTTGCCGGCGAGTTCGGCCACATCGCCGTCGACAGCCGCGAGACGGGACGTCAGTGCGGCTGCGGCAGAAAGGGTTGTTTGGAGGCATACGTCTCGGCGACCGGCATCAAGCGCACGGCTTTCGAGCTTATGGCCACAATGACGTGCGAAAGCTCTTTGAGAGGCATTCCTTTCGACAAGTTCGAGGCTAAGATGTTGTCGGAGGCCGCAGCCAAGAACGACCCCATAGCTTTGGAGGCCTTCGATCGCACGGGTCGCGTGCTGGGTCTGGCATTGGCCGACCTTATGGCTATAACCTCGCCCGAGGCCATTATTCTCTTCGGCGGTTTGGCCAACTCGGGCGACCTGATAATGAAGCCCACCTACCGCTATATGGAGGAGAACATGATGACCGTGTTCAAAGGCAAGGTTAAACTTCTGCTGAGCGGTATTCAGGACAAGAACGTGGCCATATTGGGCGGCGCGGCTCTCATCTGGAAGAAACATCTTGAA
>CAZEXJ010000169.1:0-3904 GCA_964516585.1 uncultured Alistipes sp. | reverse complement strand
AATGACAAATCGCAGGGAATAATCGTCCCCCAGCCAGATTCGTCGGTCTGAGGTATCCTCACACTGCCGTTACTCGGCGGCGGGACGCAGGATGACGGTCGTATGTGACGGCAGATCGCGATTGCCGATCTCGTCGATGACGAATACTATCTTCTTCTCAGCGGTGATTCTGTCGGCAGCGACCTGTATAGGGATTAGGAATTTGCGTCCTGTCAGCGTTATGCCCTCGCCATATTCGGGCAAGGTAAAATCTTCTCCCTCCAAAGCCGTACTGAGGCTTTTGTCGACCGATATCAGCGGCAATTGCACATATGCGCTCTGTTCATTTATCGGCCATAGATAGAGGCATTCCAAATCGAACGATTGGGTCTGCGGCGTTACATCGACCACTTGCTGCTCCTCGACAAATGCATAACGCGGTCCTGAGGGCTGTTCATTGTCGTCTTTTTCGCAGCCGATTACAGCAGCTGCAAGGAGAATCGCTCCTGTGAGTTTTACAAATATTGATTTCATTTTATAATCTGTTTTTAGTTAGGTAATATACACAAATATAGTCAATTAATTAAATAAAAGATGTTTTAGGGGGGGGGTATGGTATCCGTCACAATTGCCTCCCCAACTGAAATTACAGCGCATTTTAGTATATGCTGTCGGTAGTGTCATCCGAAGCGGGGAGTGGAACATCCGCTTCGAAATAGTGTGTGCAGGAGATAAACAATATCGATATGTATATTGATGCCGACAAATTGCCGATTGGTGTCTCATAGAATACAATAATAAATTGTTAATAATACATTTACTGTTCGAGTACAAGGTAAAGCTAATAATTCGTTTTTGCAAATTTATTTACGGTAAAATCACAAAAACAGCTCTGCAACGCATTGCAGGGCATATATGGTCACATAATAAATGTGTTAAGAGGTTATCCCCCGAAAGATAATCGCTGCGGAGCACGTATGACCGCTGCGACGCGTAGCAGACAAGGCGAAAGCCCCACCTTGTCATTGCGAGCCGAGCAAAGCGAGGCGTGGCAATCTCTATTGTGAAAGAGATTCTCACGTCGCGCTTCGCGCTCCTCAGAATGACAAACAGAGAATATAAAGGTCGAATTTCCTGATAATATGGTCAAAAAACGAATTTTATTTGTGCATACCACATAATTATCGTATATTGGGAAAAATATAAATTAAGCATCAATTATGGACAAATTTATTTTACGTATGGCGCTAATTATTTCGGCGTCGATAATCTTTGTGTCGTGTGATAAATCGGACGACACGGTCGATCCTTCTACCGATCTCGAACAGACCTGCTGGACTGGAACTGTGTCGAAAGACGGTGAGACGCACGGCGTTACTCTGTTTTTCGAAACATCGACGCACGGCAGCTATGAAGCGGACGATTATACGTCGGAGTTCAGATATGAACAGGATAGGCGTATTATCGAGATCACCGGATATCCTCTGCCGATATTGGTTAACGGCAAATGGTGGATAGACCAGCGCACCACGAACTCTGTGCGAATGGTCGCCTATCCGATGACCGAGGATAATGCAAACAATGTGATAGCCCTTCAAAGAATATATCAATAAACCTGTCATATTGCGTGAACGTGATCCCAACTATACACAGTTTACGGTAGCCGAAGAATTATGCGCGCCCTTAATTAATCTTTCCTATTGGAGCCGTTCACTCGCGAGCCGCGGCAATCTCTTTCCGCCCTGTCATTCTGAGGAGCAACGCAGTTGCGACGTGAGAAAAAACAAACGTCGACCACAGAGCGACGGCTTGCGCCGTTATATAATTCTGACCCCACCCCACACCCCTCCCTCGGGAGGGGCTGTTGTCGCTTCGCTCCGGGTGGGGCGTTGGGAGGTTGGCGATCATCCCGGAACGTGCGCTTTGAACGCTCCGTTTGTCATTCTGAGGAGCGCGTAGCGCGACGTGAGAATCTCTCTTACACATTCATGCAAGAGATTGCCACGCCTCGGTTCCCTCGGCTCGCAATGACATGGTACAACGCCACACAATGTCATTCTGAGGAGCGTACCTGCCCCCACTTTGTCATTCTTCGCTCCGCTCAGAATGACACCGCAGAAAAAGAGATTCTCACGTCGGCCGCTTGCGGCCTCCTCAGAATGACATGACGAGAACAAGAGATTCTCACGTCGGCCTGCGGCCTCCTCAGAATGACACTTGCACCCATAACGCATAGGTCTGACTCGGCAAGAGTGCCGGTGCATGTTTTTTGCTGTATGCCGGATGCTATCTCCGAATTTTTCACTAACTTCGCCGAAACTTCGATATAAACCTATGAACGAACGATTAGAGACAGTTTTACGACGCATAATACACCCCGAGACGGGTGAAAACATCGTCGACAGCGGATTTGTCGAGCGTGCCGAGCAGGGCGCCGACGGCGACATAGCTGTCACGCTGCGTTTCGCCAAGGCGCGCGATCCCTTCGCCGCCAAGATACGTGCGCAGGTGGAGAGCGCCATGGCCGACGCCTTTCCCGATGTCAAGACAATGGTTATAATAAAGGAGGCGGCACCCAAACCGCGCCGCCGCGAGCAGCCTACGACCACCTCCGACATAGGCCGCATCATAGCCATAGCCTCGGGCAAGGGCGGTGTGGGCAAATCGACCGTCACGGCCAACATGGCCATAGCCCTTAGAAACATGGGCTACAACGTGGGCATACTCGATGCCGACATCTACGGTCCGTCGCAGCCCAAGATGTTCGGCGTGGAGGATTACACGCCCGAAGCCGAGAAGATCGACGGCAACGAATACATCATTCCGGCGCAGTCGATGGGCATAGAACTTATGTCGATAGGCTTCTTCATTCGTCCTACCGACGCTCTGATGTGGCGCGGTGCCATGGCCGTCAACGCCCTGCATCAGTTGATACACCAGACGCGCTGGGGCAGGCTCGACTACCTGCTTATCGACCTTCCCCCGGGAACGGGCGACATACACCTGTCGATCATCTCCGAGGTAAAACTCTCGGGAGCGATCATAGTGTCGACACCACAGCAGGTTGCCGTGGCCGATGTCGTGCGCGGCGTGGAGATGTTCCGCCACCCGCAGGTGAACGTGCCAGTTTTGGGCGTTATAGAGAACATGTCGTGGTTCACGCCCGAGGAGCTGCCCGACAACCGTTACTACATCTTCGGACGCGGCGGCGCGGCGCGCTATGCCGCCGAAGCAGGCATCGATCTGATCGGTCAGATACCTATCATACAATCGATTATGGAGGGCAGCGATCAAGGACGTCCGGCTGCCGGCATCGATCCTCGTGTCGAGAGCTGCTATGCCGAAGCGGCGCAGCGCATTGTTGACAAGTACGCAAACGAGTGTTGATATCCGGGGCAAAAACGGTCGATAACTTTTAACACTTTTAGCTTGCTTTTTTAAAAGCGGTCGCGGTATATACGGCCGCTTTTATTATCCAAATTATTTCACGTTTTTCTGCTTCGCGATTTAGTAACCGAAAACCGCGGATATTTGTTGATAAAAACACTCTGTCGATATGTCGACAACCGATTTCAACAATTGTTAATTATTTTTACAACTATTTATATATAAAATACTTAATAATAAAAACAAATAGAAAAAGCAATAATCTGTGTCGATAACTTTTCGTCGCGGCGAGTTATCGACATTATCGACAGGTATTATATTTATTATTGAATTTTTATTTATAAAAAGTAATAAAGAAAAATAAAAACAAATGTCGACAAAACTTTTCGGGCGGGGGTTTTCCGTGAAAAATAACCATTTGCTTCCGCACACTCGTTCACCCGAATAGGTAGTACGCCGAGTACAACCGATCCGGTCTCACATCGTTTGCGTTCATTCCATGCACTTTTTCTCGCCGCGGCAAAGTCGAAGTAAACTT
>CAZEXJ010000168.1:0-8427 GCA_964516585.1 uncultured Alistipes sp. | reverse complement strand
TGTCATTCTGAGGAGCAACGCAGTTGCGACGTGAGAATCTCTTTTGTGGACGATTATTCCCTCCGTCATGTCATTCTGAGGAGCGTGCTTTGCACGCGACGTGAGAATCTCTTTTGTGGACGACTATTCCCTCCGACATGTCATTCTGAGGAGCGCGCAGCACGACGTGAGAATCTCTTTTGTGGATGATTATTCCCTCCGATATGTCATTCTGAGGAGCAACGCTGTTGCGACGTGAGAATCTCTACACTCGACAATGGGAATAGTCGTCCCCAACCAGATTCTTGACCTTCGGTCTTCCTCCTTCGCGTCTCGGCAAAAAGAGCAAAGCTCTTTCTGCTCTCGACTTGGCGTCGGTTCGCTTCGCTTCGCTCAGAATGACCCAGCAGGAAAAGAGATTCTCACGTCGTGTTTTTCAAACACTCCTCAGAATGACAAACCAGATTCCCAAGCGCACTTCTCGGTGTGGCAGGGTGGAAATCTTTGCCGCGTGTTTATTCGGCTTGACGAAAAGTTGCAGATCACTTTTGACAGAAAAAGGGTTTTGCGGCTATTTGGTTCTTTTTCGTGAAAAATCCGTATATTTGCGGATTAATAATACAGTAAGGTATGTTCGATATATTGCTTTATGCCGAAGGGGTGGCCGTGGAGAGTGCCGATAACGGGCTGTTCGCAAATATTTCGACCTCGGGGTCGTTTCTTCTGATGATTGTCATAGCCGTTGCGGGCTACATAGTGCAGGCGCGCCTGCAAAGCGTATTCGCCAAATATTCGAAGGAGCCGTCGCCCGGCGGCATGACGGGTGCGGAATTGGCCGAAAAGATGTTGCGCGACAACGGAATACACAATGTGAAGGTGACTCACGTGCGCGGTCATTTGACCGATCATTTCAATCCGCAGACCATGACCGTCAATCTGAGCGACAGCGTATACTCGTCGCGCAGCATAGCGGCTGCGGCCGTTGCCTGCCACGAGTGCGGACATGCCGTGCAGCACGCCCGGGGGTATGCGCCGCTGCGCCTGCGCTCCAATTTAGTGCCGATAGTCAACTTCTCGTCGCAGATAGCCACATGGGTTATTCTTGCCGGCATAGCGTTGTTGGCGGCGACCGAGAACGCCACGCTGTGCTGGATAGGCATAGGCCTTATCGCCATGTCGGCCGTGTTCTCCGTAGTCACGCTGCCGGTGGAGTACAACGCTTCGCAGCGGGCGTTGGAGTGGTTGGAGTCGAGCGGCACATTGCGCGGCAGCGAGATAGGGGGTGCACGCATAGCTCTGCGCTGGGCGGCACGAACCTATTTGGTGGCGGCGCTGAGTGCAATAGCCACCATAATCTACTACATTTCGATCATCTTCTCACGACGCGACTAACCGATGACCCGCAAAAGAAGATCGCTTTTCAGAGGGTGGCTCACCACGGTGTGTGCAGCTGCGGGTGTATGTGCCACGGCGCTGATACCTCCCGCAGAGGTGTTCGGCGTGAAACTTCATCGCACCAATATACTCTCCGACCTGTCGCACTTCGAAAGCGACGAGCGCGACAAAGTGGTTGAATACGAGGCCGACATCGCGCGGTTGGAGGAGCAGATAGCAATGATCGAAAGCAAGCATTCTGCGCCTGCTGCGCAGTCCGATTCGCTTATAGACAAGCCTGTTACGATCAGTTACCAGTGGCGTACCGACGACTTCGCCTCAGAGGGGAGTGCGCGTCGTCCGTCGTCGTCGGAGCTGCAGCCGCCCTCCGATGCGGCGATAGTTCCGATAGAGGATTTCGATACTATGCCGCAGAGCCGTTTCGACCGCTTTGTGGAGCGTCTTGCCGAGGGGCGTGCAGTGAAGATAGCTTTCATGGGCGACTCGTTTGTCGAGGGCGACATCGTGACGGTCGATCTGCGACACGAATTGCAAACGCTGTTCGGCGGTCGCGGCGTGGGCTTCGTCGCATGCGACATCCCCTTTGCCACCTCGCGCAAGAGCATCAAACGCCGCTCGACGGGGTGGTCGTCATACAGCATAATGAAGCCCAAGGCGGCTCCCGAATCGATACGCGACAAGTTTTTCGTGTCGGGTTACATGTCGGAGGGCGGCGAGGGCGCATCGACTCGCTGGGAGCTGACAAAACCGTATCCGACGCTGGCCGATGCCACGACGGCGCGTGTGTCGTTCATCAGTACGGGCGACAGTCAGGTGGAGGTGACGCTCAACGACACGCTGAGCCGGCGTTTCGACATCGAGGGCGACGAGGCGCTGCGGCAGATCGTCGTCGAGTCGGCGCCATATCGTTCGGTGAAATTCAAGGTATTGAGCGGGCGGGTGATATGTTACGGCATATCGATCGGCTCGGACGACGGCGTGCAGGTCGACAACTTCTCGGTTCGCAGCAACAACGGCCACGCCATATTCGGCACCAATCCGGCGATAAACCGGCAGGCCGACGCTATGGTCGGAGGCTACGATCTGGTAGTGCTGCAATATGGTCTGAACATCATGCAGCAGGGGCAGCGCAACTATTCGAAGTATCGCGACCAGTTGCGCGACATGATCGCATATGCCGAACGCTGTTTCCCCGAGGCTGCCATACTCGTGTTAGGTGTCAGTGACCGCTGGGTGAAGAGTGCCGAGAGCGACACATACGAGCCTATCGGCACGGCCGATGCCCTCAGTTCCTATCAACGTGCCGCGGCCGACAGCTGCCGAGTGGCGTTCTGGAACACCTGCGAGGCCATGCGCTCGATGGGCGGCATGGAGGGATTCGTGGCCAAAAAGTGGGCTGCGGGCGACTATACGCATATCAACTACGGCGGCGGACGTGCCGTAGCGCGGGCGCTGATGCTGCCCATACGCGCCATGGCGGCACAGAAAGTCGCCGAGCGGGAACGCGCCGAGGCAGCCGAGCAGCGCCGGCAGCGCCTGCTCGAACAGGAGCGCCGCAAGCGCGAAGAGCAGATGCAGGTGCGGTTAGGCACCATAACGGATATGATCGACACGCTCGGCATCGATACGGTGAAAACACAAACCGGGGATTAAGAGACAATGGAGCTGCCTGTATTTGCCGACGATATCGCCGGGCGTATCGAAACGCTGCTGCTGTTCGACGAGGCGTCGCCGATGACCCTCGCCGGAGGCTTTTTCATGGCGGCGTTCATCGTGTTTCTGACGGGCTACGCCGTGGTGAGACGCGTTGTCACACTGCGCACGATGTATGTCACTCTGTTCTCTCTGTATTTCTACTATAAACTTAGCGGCATATACATCCTGTTGCTGTTGGCAGTGGCGTTGAACGACTTCATGGCAGGCCGCAGCGTGGCGCGCGACAGGCGCAGCGGCCGCAGCGGCCGGCGCTGGGTGGTGTGGAGCGTTGCGGTAAACGTCGGCATACTCGCATACTTCAAGGCTGCGGGCTTCTTCGCCGAGCTGTTGGAGGGCTTCTACGGCGAGGGCGTGCTCGACATAGGACGGGTGGTGGTGCCGGCGGGGGTGTCGTTCTTCGTCTTTCAATCGATATCATACGTCGTGGACATATACCGCGACCGCATAAAACCGCTTGGCCGCCTGACTGAGTATCTGTTTCTGCTGTCGTTTTTCCCGAAGATGTTTTTGGGACCGTTGGTGCGCAATGCCGATTTCATAGCTCAGATGCACAGCCGCGATACGGCGCCCTCGCGCGACGATGTGGGGCGCGCCGCACGGCTGATAGCCGGTGGAATAGTGAAATATGCCGTGGTGGCCAAGTGCCTCGGCGTGCTGTTCGTGCGTCCGGCTTTCGCCGGAGAGTTGGGCGAGGAGGGATTCGTGGCGCTTATGGCCATTTACGGCTTCACCATACAGATCTACTGCGACTTCTCGGGTTACTCCGATTTAGCCGTGGGTGTGGCGCTGCTGATGGGCTTCCGCCTGCCGCAGAACTTCGATGCGCCCTATCACTCGGCCACGATAACCGAGTTTTGGCGGCGTTGGCACATCTCGCTGTCGACATGGCTCAAAGACTACCTCTACATCTCGCTCGGCGGCAACCGCCGCGGGCGCCTGCGCACCTATTGGAACCTGATAGTAACCATGTTTTTAGGTGGCCTGTGGCATGGCGTGGGGCTTACTTTCATGGCGTGGGGACTGCTGCACGGCGCGGCTTTGGCTCTGCACAAGATGTGGTTGGCGGTGGTGCCGGGCGCCAAACCCTCGGGGTGGCAGATGCCGCTGTGGCGGCGCGCGGCGGGTGTCGTCATAACATTTCACCTCGTGGCTTTCGGGTGGCTGCTGTTCAATGCTTCAGACATGGCCGAGGTCGGGACGATGCTCCGGCGCATAGCCTATAACTTCGACGCGGCGCAGATCGTTCCGGCGATAGAGAACTCTTGGGTGGCCTTCGTCATGATGGGCATCGGTTATGTCATGCACGCTCTGCCTGCGTGTGTCGACCGGCGTATCGAAACGGCGATCGTTAGGGGCGGCTTCGCGGTGCAGGTGGTGCTGATCGTTGCAGCCGTGTGGTGTACGATGCAGTGTTCGGCAATGTTGGAGGCGGCCGACGTGACAGGCGCCGGACTGCCGATCTATGCCAATTTCTAAATTTTTAGGACAATGACATGGGACTGGGAAATATTCAAGGCTCTTAATTTCGACGGCGGCGCAGCGGTGGATGCCGCAATGGAGACCGTATCCGGCACGGCGATGTGGATTCCGCTCTACCTGTTGATATTCTGGCTTGTATGGCGGCGCGATTCGTGGCGGGGTGTGCTGCTCTTTGTCGTGCTGCTCGCTGCGGCAATGGGCTTGGCCGACATCGTTGCCGGCATATTCAAACACTCGGGGCTGCTGAAAGATCTTTGGCCGTCGTTCCCGGCGCGCCCGCGCCCCATGTTCACCGACGGGTTGGGGGCGATACACGTCCCGTCGTTCGCCCATGGCACATACGGTACAGTGTCGTCGCACGCTGCGACCATCGCGGCCTTGGCCGTCATGTCGACAGCCGTAGTCAAAAGGACTCTTTTCACGTGGTGCATGATCGTCATAACGCTGCTGATATGTTACTCGCGCATATATCTTGCCTGCCACTTCCCGTGCGACCTGCTGCTCGGCGCGGCCGTCGGAGTCGTGTCGGGCTGGCTGTGCGTCTGTCTTTACCGCCGTGCGCTGCACCGATGGACGACCCGCCGGGAGAGGAGAGGCGATGAACGTTGATTTTTCGAATATTTCCTCTAAATAAAAAACAGATTCTTTATCTTGCGGGTGTAGAAATCTCGTGATTTTTATCTACATTTGCACATCGAAAAGCATATAATTTTAAACGATATATCTATGAGCTTGGAACTGAGCGAACAAGAACAATTGCGACGCAACTCCCTTGCAGCGCTGCGCGAGCTGGGTATTAATCCCTATCCGGCAGAACGCTACGAAGTTACGGCCACAGCACGCGAGATAGCCGAGAACTTCTCGCCCGACGAGGGCAACTATCAGCAGGTCTCGGTGGCCGGTCGTATCATGAGCCGCCGCATTATGGGTTCGGCCTCGTTTTTCGAGTTGCAGGACTCGACGGGTCGCATCCAAATATATATACGTCGCGACGACATCTGCCCCGAAGGCGATCCCACGCTGTATAACACCGTGTTCAAAAAACTGCTCGACATAGGCGACTTCATAGGAGTCGAGGGCTTCGCCTTTTTGACCAACACTGGCGAGCTGTCGATACACTGCCGCAAGTTTACGGTCATATCCAAGTCGATACGCCCGCTGCCCGTGGTGAAGCAGAAGGACGGACAGACGTTCGACGCCCTGACCGATCCCGAGGTGCGCTACCGTCAGCGTTATGTCGATTTGGTTGTCAACCCGCAGGTCAAGGATACGTTCATCAAGCGCGCGCGCATCATGCAAACCATGCGCGACTTCTTCAACGAGCGCGGCTACACCGAGGTCGAAACGCCTATACTGCAACCCATACCGGGCGGAGCGGCGGCCCGTCCGTTCATCACGCACCACAATGCGCTCGACATCGACTTCTACATGCGAATAGCTACGGAGTTGTATCTCAAACGATTGATAGTCGGCGGTTTCGACGGCGTGTATGAGTTCGGCAAGAACTTCCGCAACGAGGGCATGGACCGCACGCACAACCCCGAGTTTACCTGCATGGAGATATATGTGGCCTACAAGGACTACATCTGGATGCAGGAGTTCACCGAGCAGATGTTGGAGCGTGTGGCAATGGCCGTCAACGGCACGACCGACATAGAGATCGACGGACGCACCATTTCGTTCAAGGCGCCTTTCCGCCGCCTGACGATGACCGACGCCATAAGGGAGAAGACGGGCTACGACATAACGGGACAGTCGGAGGAGCAGCTGCGCGAGGCATGCGCACGCCTCGGTGTCGAGATCGACGACACGATGGGCAAAGGCAAGCTGATCGATGCCATATTCGGCCAGTACTGCGAGGGCGACCTCATACAGCCGACATTCGTAACTGATTATCCCATAGAGATGTCGCCATTGTGCAAGCGTCATCGCAACAACCCCGATCTCACGGAGCGTTTCGAGCTGTTCGTCGGCGGCAAGGAGCTGTGCAACGCCTATTCTGAGCTGAACGACCCGATCGACCAGTTGGAGCGTTTTCAGGAGCAGATGCACCTCTCGGAGCGCGGCGACGACGAGGCCATGTTCATCGATATGGACTTCGTTCGCGCACTCGAATACGGCATGCCGTCGTGCTCGGGCATGGGCATAGGCATCGACCGCCTTACGATGTTCATGACCGGCCAGACCTCAATACAGGACGTGCTCTTCTTCCCGACGATGCGTCCCGAGAAGAAACCCGTGGCCGATCCCGTCGAGGCATACACCGCCGCAGGCATACCCGAGGAGTGGGTGCCCGTCATCCAGAAAATGGGTTACATAACCGTCGAGTCGCTGTCGAAGCTCTCTGCCGGCAAGTTCTTCAACGACCTCTGCGGCTTCAACAAGAAGAACAGGTTGGGATTGAAAGCCCCCTCGCCCGACGAGGTCAAACGCTGGTGCGGACAGGGCGAGTAGCCGCCGCTCCGGCCTTGAAAGTGAAAGTGTCAAACTGAATAAACATATCTATTATGAGAAAGAAAATTGTAGCAGGCAACTGGAAGATGAATACTCTTCCTGCCGAGGGTGTGGAGTTGGCCAAGGGCGTAGCGGCAGGTCGCGGCGAGGTTTGCTCGTGCGTCAACTTCATCGTATGTCCCCCCTTCACCCACCTGTCGCAGGTGGTCGAGACGCTGAAAGGCAGCGACATCGCAGTCGGCGCACAGAACTGTGCAACCGAGGCCAAGGGCGCCTATACCGGTGAGATCGCAGCTTCGATGATTGCGGCTCTGGGCTGCAAATATGTGATTTTGGGTCACTCTGAGCGTCGTCAGTACTACGGTGAGACCTCTGCCACTCTCAACAGGAAGATGGCGCAGGCATATGCCAACAACCTCACCCCTATCTACTGCGTGGGTGAAAACCTCGAAGAGCGCGAGGCTGCTCGTCACTTCGATGTGGTGAAGGCGCAGATCGAGGAGGTCGTGTTCAACCTCACGGCCGAGCAGTTCGCCAACCTCGTCATCGCATACGAACCCGTTTGGGCTATCGGTACCGGCAAGACGGCTACGGCCGATCAGGCACAGGAGATCCACGCTTATATCCGCGAGGTTCTGCGCTCGAAGTTCGGCGCCGCAGCCGATGAGTGCCCTATCCTCTACGGCGGCTCTTGCAAGCCCTCTAACGCAGCCGAGATCTTCGCCAAGGCCGATGTCGACGGCGGTCTGATCGGCGGCGCAGCTCTCAAAGCCGAGGATTTTCTGGCAATAGGCAAAGGCTTCTAATTTTTCGTGAATTTTTCGTGAAAAGCGGTCATTTGCTTCCGCTCGCTCAATTGCCCGAATAGGTAGTACGCTCAGTACAACCTATCCGGCGGATCTTCGTTTGCGTGGTATAATACCGCTTTTGACGAAAAATCGGGTTGTGGTGCTTTGGATGCTATTCCCGCCGCCATGTCATTCTGAACGGAACGTAGTGGAGTGAAGAATCTGGTTGGGAACGATTATTCCCGCTGTCGGGTGTTGAGATTCCCACGCCTCGCTTTGCTCGGCTCGGAATGACATGGTTAGGCGTTGCTCCTCAGAATGACAGACCGGGCGTGCAAAGCGCACGTTCCGGGATGCCCGATAACCGTTCCTTGCTCCACCCGGAGCGAAGCGACCAAAGTCCCCTCCGAGGAGGGGATTTACGCCGCGTTGCTGCGCAACTTTTGCGTCGTGACTGCTTTCGCGGCTCGGCAATTCGCAAGCGATTGCGCTCGCCTGTTGCAGCAGTTAGGGGTGGGTCAGAATTGTATAACGGCGTAAGCCGTCGCTTTGTGGTCGACGTTTGTTTTCGCTCCCTCGGAGTGACACACTGCACCGTGCAGCTGTCGGCAGCGGG
>CAZEXJ010000167.1:0-3073 GCA_964516585.1 uncultured Alistipes sp. | reverse complement strand
AGCGACTTCGTGCGCACGTTCCGCGATGCCAATTACAGCTACACCCGTCCGGAGACACAGCGCGATTTCATCAAGGAGTTGATCCGCCAAAAACGTATCGAGTTTTGGGGCGAAGGCCAGTTGGCCTGGGACTACAAGCGTCTGAACCTCGCCATCACGCGCAAGTACGACGGTTCGACCTTCCCCGAGGCCTACCAGCTCAACTCCCGCACGGGCCGCTGCGCACCGTGGCTCAACACCTACATTCAGCGCTCGGAGCAGGGTAAGAACCCGGCCCTGAAGATGAATCCCGACCCGTCGGACTATGCCGACTAACATTCGCAGAGGATCTTCAAAAAACAACGATCAAGTTATGAAAATCAGAAATATATTCACCGCGGTTCTGGCGCTTCCCGCCCTGTTGCTCACTGCCTGCAGCGACGATGATTCGAACTGGAACCCCGGACCTGAGACCGAAAATGTCCACCAGGTCTACTTCGACGACACGCTTTCGGAGACCGAAATCGAGCCCAACACAGCTACCGAATTTACTGTCAAATTCTACCGCAACGATGGTCAGGGTGCGATCTCCGTACCGCTGACAATCGAGGGTTCCGACATCTTCCAGGTTCCCACCACGGTCGAATTCGCCGACGGAGAGACCTCGGTCGAGGTCGTCGTTGCCGTCACCCCCACCGAGGTGACCGGTCTGCACGAATGCAAAATCAAGATCCCCGACGGCATATACAGCAGCCCTTATTCGACGGAGTACACCACCTACACGCTGCGTCTTATGATCATCAAGTGGGTTCCATACGCCGAGAACGCCAGCGTCTACGGTTCTACCGACAGCCAAAAGGGCGGGGAAATAGATCCAGAAATGCCGGCCTACACCACGACACTCTACAAGGGCGATGGCATGGATCGTTACTACGTGACCATTGGCGATAGGAAGATGGTCTTCAACATCGAGGCCAACGATGCATTGAATGAGGGCGTCTACTACATCCACCCGATGGGCGGTTACACCGGCAAGAACGCATACGACGAGTTTGTCTGGTGCTTCACCTCCCAACTCAATGTCAGCTACATGATCCACTGGCCCGGCGTGGAGGGATCGTTGGACTACTGCGAGGTCTACTTAGACGACTATTCCTACGGACACACCATCTTCAATCCGGAAGGAAAGTATCTCTGTCTGTCGATCTACGCTGCCAAATACGATAACTCGGGCTCGTTTATCAAGCACGTTTATACATACATCTACGTTGATTGGAGTTCTGAAAATTAATAAGTTATGAAGACCATATTTCAAATGATCACCCGCAAAAGCGGGGCTTGGCTGCTCGCTTCGGCAATATGCGCGGCAGCGCTGTCGGGTTGCAGCGACGACGAAGCGGTCGATGGAGCTTCCAACGGAACTCCGCTGTCCACTCCGCAGGTCGTCAACAGCGACATAACCCCCACCTCGCTCTTCTTCTCGTGGGAGGGCATCGAGGGTTCGACGCAGTACAGCTACCAGCTCTACGATCCCGAAAACCACGAGGTCACCGGCGGCGTCACCACCAAAACCTCGGTACGCATCAAGGATCTGCGCCCGATGACCACCTACACGCTGAAAGTCATCGCCTACAGCCCGACGCTTGATCCCGCCACGGCCAACTCCCCCATCGCCGAAATCACCGCCACCACCTGCGCCGTGATTCCGCTGGCCGCCCCCACGCAGTTGGTCGCTACGCCTGAAGGCAGCACGATCCAGGTCGAGTGGGCAGAAGTCGAGAACGCCACCGCGTACGAGTACTACTACACGGACGGTATCGAAAAGATGGACTCCACCGTCACTTCGCTGCCCCGGGCCAAGTTGCGCGGTGTACCCAACGGCGAGTTCACGTTCTACGTAAAGGCCATCTCCGACGCCGTTTATGAGACAACCGACGAGGCCGTATATGCCGATTCGGAGTACGCTTCGGTTACGTTTGTCCGTTCGCGTGCCGAGATCTGGCGCGCCGAGGGTACTTACAAGAATGGCGTGTACGCCAGCAACTACGCCGCCACGATCATCGCCTACGACGACAACACCTACACGATCAAGAAATGGCAGGGGAAAGAGGGTTACGACCTCGAGCTCGCCATCGAGGATGACGGTTCGTTGACCATCGCCAACGGCAAGCAGGACGGCACGGGGTACACCGGCGTCGCCACAGGCAGAACCTCCGCAGGTTACGAGACGTACTACATCTCGATCGACAGCGACAAACCCACGTTCACAGGCGACCAGAAGCGCGGCGAGCTGTACATCTGCGGCTCTTACGCTCCGGATCAGGGCTACTTCTACTACGACACCTTCTGGTGGGGCGAAAAGTCCATCTCGTGGATAGCCAACGGCACTTTCACGCAGGGTGACACCAACGAAACATGGTCCGCCACACTGAACGCTTACACCGACGGTTCATACGTAATAAAGAACTGGTTCGGCGCCGAAGGCTATGAATTCTACTTCACCGTCAATGCCGACGGCACACTGAATTCAGTTCCGCGCACCACCTACTGGTGGAGCGAAAGCGGCTACTGGTACGGCGTACCGACCGGCACGGACTATGGCTACGGCAACTACTACGTGGGCACCGAAGGTTTCAGCTTCTCGGGCGGCATGGACGGCGGTACGATGACGATGCAGGAGTACTACGCCGGCGCAAAGGACGTCTTCACGTGGGAGGCCGCCAGTGTGGTGAAACTCACCATCGACGACTTGGTAGGCACTTACTCCGCACATCACACCGGCTGGGATTACGCCGTGATCGACTACAACGCTACGGACTGGGCAGAGTTCGACCTGACGCAAGACACCGAAGTGACGAAATATGACGACACGCATATTGTGATCAAGGACCCGATATGGAACTACTACAACATTATCGGCGAGGTGGATTTTGATAAGATGACCATCACTTTCGACCACACCACCTATTTCAATGGTTACACGTTCAGCGTATACGAAAAACCCGATACGCCCGTCGTCGCCACGTTCGACAAGGACTTGACCATCCAAATGGACAATTGGACCTACTACTACGACGTTTATTCCTACTCCTAT
>CAZEXJ010000166.1:0-5292 GCA_964516585.1 uncultured Alistipes sp. | reverse complement strand
CAACTTTGCTAAAAAAAGGGCATACATCGGCCTTTAACCCGGTATTTTCTTCGGACGAATATAGCGATTATATCGACAAACAAAATGCCGCGAATCGAGTCTCTGACAACCATTTAGCCGCCTTGTCATCAGTCACCGCCTTCGACTGGCATACCGCCGTCCCCGCCCTGTCACTCCGAGGAGCGCGAAGCGCGACCGTGGGAGTCTCTGTATTGTCTGTCACTCCGAGGAGCGTGCTTGCACGCGACATGCAAGTCTCGTTCCCCTCTCTTGTCATTCTGAGGAGGCCGCAGGCCGACGTGAGAATCTCGTCCGCAAAAGAGATTGCCACGCCTCGCTGCACTCGGCTCGCAATGACAGTTTGGGGCGTCGAGACTCCCACGTCGTGCTTCGCTCTCCTCGGAGTGACAGACAATACATAGACTCCCACGGTCGGGCTGCGCCCTCCCTCGGAGTGACATGGTTGGGGTGTTGCGTTCGGCCTATCGAAGGCGGTGACTGATGACAAGGAGGCTAAATGGTTGTCAGAGACTCGATTCGCGGCATTTTGTTTGTCGATATAATCGCTATATTCGTCCGAAGAAAATACCGGGTTAAAGGCCGATGTATGCCCTTTTTTTAGCAAAGTTGTCGGAAAATACTATTTTTTCATTACCTTTGTGTTAATTATCACAAGTTTGAGATTTTATGTTAGACCGAAATTTGATAAAAATCTACGAGCAGAGTTTTCGCGACAATCGGGAGATGTCGGCTCTGACCGACTATTTCAAGGGAGAGTCGTTCTCTTATTATGAGATGGCCAAGGAGATCGCCAAAATGCATCTGCTCTTCGGCAAGGCCGGCATCAAACGCGGAGATAAGATCGCGCTTATAGGGCGCAACAATACGCGCTGGTGCATAACTTATATAGCAACAATTACATACGGTGCCGTAATAGTGCCTATCCTGCAAGATTTCGCTCCCAACGATGTGGTGCATATCATCAATCATTCGGAGAGCAAGCTGCTGTTCCTCGGCGACAACTTCTGGGATGATATAGAGGAGGATCAGATCCCGCAAATCGATGCGGTGTTTTCGCTTACCGATTTCCACGTCATATATGAGCGCAGCGGTCATTCGATGACGAAATATGTCAACAACATCGTGCGCCAATACCGCACGGCCTATCCGCGAGGATTCAGTGTCAACGACATAAAATACCCCGATATCCCCAACGATGCGGTTTGTCTGTTGAATTATACGTCGGGTACCACCGGCTCGTCGAAAGGTGTGATGCTTACGGTAAACAACCTCACCGGCAATGTGTTGTTCGCATTGAGTGTCGATAATCCGCTCACGGGCGAACCCTATTTCCACAGGGGCGGCCGCACGTTGTCGTTCCTGCCGTTAGCGCACGCCTACGGCTGCGCATTCGATTTTCTGACGCAGTTGGCATGCGGCGCACATATCACTTTGCTGGGGCGTATTCCCTCGCCGAAGATACTTGTCGAGGCCATGCAGGTGACCCGCCCGACGGTGATATGCAGCGTGCCTTTGGTTTTGGAGAAGGTATATCGCAAGAGCATTCTGCCGCTGTTGGAGAAGGGACCGATGAGCATTGCCATGAAGATACCGTTGATAAATACGGCTATATACTCTACTATCCGCTCGCGTCTTATGGAGCAGTTCGGCGGCTGCCTCAATCTGTTCATCGTCGGAGGAGCGGCGCTAAATCAGGAGACCGAGGCGTTTCTGCGCAAGATAAAATTCCCGATAACCGTGGGTTACGGCATGACCGAGTGCGCACCGTTGATCAGTTTCAGCGATCATCAGGAGTTCAAACCCGGCTCGTGCGGCAAATACATAAAGGGTTATATCGAGGCACGGATCGAATCGCCCGATCCGGAGCATCGCCCCGGCGAGCTGCTCGTGCGCGGCGAGAATGTCATGAAGGGATATTTCAAGAACGACAAGGCTACTTCGGCCGTCCTCGGAGCCGACGGCTGGCTGCGTACAGGCGACATGTGTACCATGGATCCCGACGGCACGCTCTACATACGAGGCCGTTCGAAGACGATGATTCTCACCGGCTCGGGGCAGAACATCTATCCCGAGGAGATCGAGGACAAACTCAACAATATGTATATGGTATTGGAGTCGCTCGTGGTGGAGAACAACGGCAAGTTGACGGCAATCGTCGTGCCCGATTACGAGTTGGCCAACATGGAGGGCATCGATGTCGAGCGCTTGCCCGACATCATGTCCGAGAACCTTAAATCGCTCAACTCCGTTGTAGCCTCGTATGAACGCATCGCCAATATCGTGATCTATCCCAAGGAGTTCGAAAAGACTCCCAAGCGCAGCATCAAGCGTTACCTATACAATGCGGCAACGCTGAATCTGCAATAGCCGCAGGTGTCGCGAAACGATTTGTCAGTGTCCGTTATCAGGTCATCGTGATGGCGGGCATTGTCGTCTCGACACCGTAAATCTGTGAGGATTAGCGGTCGTTTTTAAAAAAATAGGTATAAATACTATCTTAAATAGGGAAAATTTTCCTCATCTTTGTGCATTTATTATTTTAACAGATTACAGACAATGAAACTCAAACAATTACTTGCAATCGTCGTGTGCTCGATTCTTGCCGCAGGCAGTGTCGAGGCACAGCAGACTGCGCAATCTTTGGAGGAGGAGATTGCGGCTCTGAACAAACGTATAGCAACGCTGGAAGCCGGACAGGCCACAGCACAGACGCAACTGCATGAATCGAAGGCCAAGTCGTTCTTCGATAAGCACATGGAAATATCGGGCTATATTCAGGTCGGATACAAGTGGGTGGAAGACATCACTTCGACGTTTTATATCAAACGCGCCCGTTTCAAGGTCAACGGCGATCTGTGGAGGGATAAACTCGACTACTGTTTGCAGATAGAGTTCGTATCGCCAAAGATAGTCGACGCATACGTGCGTTTCAAGCCTATGACACAACTCAACGTGCAACTCGGTCAGTTCAAGATCCCGTTCTCGATCGAGAATACGGAGTTCCCGCCATTGAAGGCTGAGTTCATCGAGTATCCTATGGTATTGTCGAAATTAGTGAGAATGAACGATGTGTGCGGCATATCTTCGACCGGTCGCGACATCGGCGGTCAGATATACGGTTCGCTGTTCAAGCGCGACGGCTACAACATATTGAGTTATAATGTGGCTGTAATGAACGGCGCGGACATCAACAGCCGCGATACGAACAAGTCGAAAGACCTTGTCGGCCGTTTGATGATTCGTCCAATCAAGGGACTGCTGCTGTCGGCATCGTACATGTGGAGCGAGGTTCCTATCGGCGACAACCCCTATGCCGAGGCTTCGCGTTACGGATTCGGTGCGATGTACGATTGCGAGCGTTTCATCGTGCGTTCGGAGTATATCGTGGGCAGGACGGCGGGTGTCGACGCTCACGGTGCATACGCCACTGCCGGATATCGGTTCCGCAGTCCGGTCACCGTGCTGGCGCGCTGGGAATTCTTCGATGAAAATAAGGCTATGCCGGGCTTGCGTCAGGTAAACTACTCGGTAGGTGTCGATTATCAACCGTTGAAGTATCTGCGCATGCAGCTCAACTACACTATCGCGACATTCAATCGGGAGGGACAGCACAATCTGAACGGCATAAACTTCATGGTGTCGGGTATATTCTAATTGATTCATAAGTTGTAAACAGATAATATATGGGTAAATTCATGAAAAAACTTCTCGTCGAGGACTGGGTGGTGGTCATAGTCAGTATTCCGCTGCTGCTGATTGCCGGTTTGGCAGACATGCTGCCCGGCAATGGACCCAAGGTACCGTCGACATTGACCACTGGCGAGGCATGGAGCAACATCGGAGTGTTGTTTGCCATAGCTTTGGTGGTGCTGTTCATCGGTAACAAGATGCTCAAACGGCCGTTGCGCGGTCTGCTCGTCTCGTTCGTGGTGGTATTCACCGTGGCGTTGCTCGCCCAGTGGGTGGCAAAGATCGAGGACATAAAGTATTACGGTTTCGAGGCAGTATTCTTCTCCGTAATATTCGGCCTTGTCATACGCAACTGCTTCCATATCCCCGAGTGGCTGAAACCTGCCATTCAGGGCGAGTTTTTCATCAAGATAGGCGTTGTGTGCCTCGGTGCGACGATACTGTTTCGCGACGTGATGAAGTCGGGCAGCGTAGGTCTGTTGCAGGCATTGGTCGTGGTGTGCATAGTGTGGTTCTTCGCCTATTGGCTCGCACGCCGCTTCAAAGTCGATCGCGCTACGGCCATGACTCTTTCGAGCGGCGTCTCGATATGCGGCGTCTCGGCTTGCATCACGGCGGCGCGTGTGGCAGGTACCGACGATAAGAAGCTGTCGTACATAGTCTCTGTCGTGCTGATCATCGTAGTGCCCATGATCTATCTTATGCCGTGGTTAGCCGACATGATCGTGCCGCTGCTGAGCGACAATCCTGCCGTGCAACAGGAGATAGCCGGCGCGTGGATCGGCGGTACGATCGATACTACGAGCGGCGTTACCGCCTCGTCGGCCATGGTAAGCGACGAGGCCAACAAGGTGGCCGTCATCGTCAAGGCTACGCAGAACGTGCTCATCGGCGTTGTGGCATTCTTTATCGCACTCTACCTCTCGACCAAAACCGAAGACAAAGGCCGGTCGCAGCGTCCGTCGCTCGGCATAGTGTGGGAGAAATTCCCGAAATTTATCATCGGCTTCGTCGTCGCATCGCTCGTATTCAGTCTTTGCGAATCTAACTCTATATTCCCCGACGCCTCGAAGGCTACCGGCCTTGCCAAGACATTCTCCACTTTCTTCTTTTCGCTCGCATTCGTATGCATCGGTCTCGATACGCGTCTGAAAGATATTGTCTCCAAGGAGAACCGCAATGCCCTTTACGCCTTCCTCGGTGCGCAATGTTTCAATATCATCATTACGTTCCTTGTGGCATGGCTGCTGTTCGGCGTTGTCAAACCCTCCATTTCATCCGGAGACCCTGCCGCCGAACAGACCAATATTGAGTTGCCAGCGATCGAAATATCTTCCGATGCGGAGCGCTATACCGGCGATGAGACCAATGCCGGACTCACCGCGGCCCCTGATGCTGCCTCTGACGCGGTATCTGATATCGCCTCCGGCGGTGCTCCCAATGGTGCTTCCGGCGTCACCCCCGACGCAGCTCTCAATGGTGCTCCAAATGCCCTTCCCGATGCGGCTCTCGACAGTGCGCCAAATGCCCTTCCCGATGCGGCAGTTATGGAAGATCTGGGCAAAAATTGACTAATCGATA
>CAZEXJ010000165.1:0-3177 GCA_964516585.1 uncultured Alistipes sp. | reverse complement strand
CGGGGTTGACTATGTATTCTCGGCTGCGGCATTGAAGCAAGTTCCTTCGTGCGAGTTCTTTCCCATGGAGGCCACTCGAACAAATGTTGAGGGCACCAACAACGTGCTTCTTAGTGCGATTGAGCATGGTGTCAAGAATGTAGTGGTGTTATCGACTGACAAAGCCGCGTATCCTATCAATGCCATGGGTATTTCCAAGGCACTGATGGAGAAGATTGCCATTGCCAAAGGGCGCGAGCTTGGCGAGGGTGCAGCAACGACCATCTGCTGTACCCGCTACGGCAACGTGATGGCATCGCGCGGTTCGGTAATTCCGTTGTGGGTCGACCAGATGATGAACGGCCAACCAATTACCATTACCGACCCGGAGATGACTCGTTTCATGATGACGCTCGACGATGCCGTCGACCTGGTTATCTATGCCTTCACGCACGGCCACAACGGCGACTTGTTCGTGCAAAAAGCACCGGCAGCTACGCTTGCCACGCTCGCTCAAGCATTGAAAGAGATCTATGCCAAGGTCGACCCGAAGTATGGCGAAACCGAAGTCAAGGTTATCGGCACACGCCACGGCGAGAAACTTTACGAAACGCTCGTTACGCGCGAGGAGATGGCCAAGGCTATCGACATGGGCGATTACTATCGTATCCCCTGCGACACCCGCGACCTGAACTACGACAAGTTCTTCACGCAGGGCAACGAGGAGGTGAGTAAAATCGAGGATTACCACAGTCACAACACACGCCGCCTCGACGTAGAGGGCATGAAGGAACAACTTATGCGCTTACGGTTCATCCGAGCCGATCTCGGCATGATTGAAGCGGATACCAAACGCGAGATCCGCAGCGAATAATGAAAATTTTAGTTACCGGCGCAAAAGGTTTTGTCGGCAAGAACCTCTGCGCTCAACTTAATGCCATTAAGGACGGCAAAGACCGGCGCTTCCCCGATTTGCGGATTGAGGAGGTTTTTGAGTACGACATCGACTCTACTTCCGAAGAACTTGACCGCTACTGCTGTGAGGCTGATTTCGTCTTCAACCTTGCCGGCGTGAATCGTCCGGAGAATCCCGAAGAGTTCAAAAAAGGCAACTTCGGCTTCGCCTCGACGCTGCTCGAGACACTCAAAAGACACGGCAACCGCTGCCCGGTGATGCTGTCAAGCTCGATTCAGGCCACGTTAATAGGCCGCTATGCCGGACACCCCTACGGTGAGAGCAAAAAGGCCGGCGAAGAACTGTTTTTCGAGTATGCCAAAGAGACAGGTGCAAAGGTGCTGGTCTATCGTTTTCCAAACCTTTTTGGCAAATGGTGTCGGTCGAACTACAACTCTGCTGTCGCTACGTTCTGCAACAACATCGCCAACGACCTGCCCATTCAGGTCAACGACCCGTCGGTGGAGTTGGAACTGCTCTATATCGACGACCTCGTCGATGAGATGATTGCCGCCTTGCAGGGTAAAGAGCATCATTGCGAATTTGACGGAGTGGAGGCTGTTGGCACAGAGGATGGCCGCTACTGCTATGTACCGCACACCCACAAGGCCACGCTCGGGCAGATTGTCTCGCTCTTGGAGCAGTTCAAGGCACAGCCGCAGACGTTCGTCGTCCCCGAAATCCCCGACGGGTCGTTTGCCAAGGCGCTCTATTCAACCTATTTGAGCTATTTGCCAAAGGAGAAAGTGTCTTTCCCGTTGAAAATGAACGTCGATCCTCGCGGCTCGTTCACCGAGTTGGTCAAGAGCGCCAATGTCGGCCAAGTCAGCATCAATATCTCAAAGCCGGGCATTACCAAAGGCGAACATTGGCACAACACCAAGTGGGAGTTCTTCATCGTCGTGGCCGGCCACGGACTGATCCAGCAGCGCCGGATCGGCACGGACGAAGTCCTCGAGTTCGAGGTAAGCGGTGACAAAATTGAAGCTGTCCATATGCTCCCCGGCTATACACACAATATCATTAACCTGTCGGACACCGACGACCTCGTGACGGTCATGTATTGCAACGAGTGCTTCGACCCTTATCATCCCGATACCTATTTTGAAAAAGTAAATGGCTGAATTTAAGAATAACGGGAAGCTGAAGCTTCTTATCATTGTCGGCACACGCCCGGAAATCATCCGCCTTGCAGCGGTAATCAATCGTTGCCGTGAGTATTTTGACGTGATTCTTGCCCACACGGGGCAGAACTACGACTACAACCTCAATGGCGTTTTCTTCAAGGACTTGAGGCTGAAAGACCCCGAAGTTTATATGGATGCCGTCGGCAAAGACCTTGGCGAGACGATGGGCAATATCATAGCCGCATCTTATCAGTTGATGGTTGAGATCAAGCCGGATGCTGTGCTTGTCCTCGGCGACACCAATTCCTGCCTCTCGGTTATCGGCGCCAAACGTCTCCACATCCCCATATTCCACATGGAGGCCGGCAACCGCTGCTTCGACGAGTGCCTGCCCGAGGAGACCAATCGCCGAATCGTCGACATTATCTCCGACGTGAACATCTGCTATTCGGAACACGCCCGGCGCTACCTCAATGCCTCGAACGTTGCTCCGCAGCGCACCTACGTCAGCGGCTCGCCCATGGCCGAGGTGTTGCACAACAACCTCGCCGATATCGAAGCCTCGGACGTACTCCCTCGTCTCGGACTCGAAAAAGGCAAATACATTCTACTTTCCGCCCACCGCGAGGAGAATATCGACACGGAGAAGAACTTCCTGTCGCTTTTCAATGCCATCAACGTTATGGCCGAGAAATACGATATGCCGATCCTTTACAGCTGCCACCCACGCAGCCGTAAACGCTTAGAGGCAAGCAGATTCACACTCGATCGTCGCGTGATTGCCCACGAACCTCTCGGCTTCCATGACTACAACAATTTGCAGATGAACTCCTTCGCTGTAGTCAGTGACTCTGGCACGCTCCCAGAGGAATCGAGCTTCTTCCTAAGCATCGGCAAACCGATTGCTGCCGTTTGCATCCGCACCTCCACCGAGCGTCCCGAAGCCCTTGACAAGGGCAACTTCATCCTCGCCGGCATCGACGAACATAGCCTGCTCCAAGCCGTTGATGTAGCCGTAGAGATGAACCGTAACGACCACCTCGGCCTCCCCGTACCCAACTATATCGATACGAATGTCTCGACCAAAATTGTCAAACTCATCCAGTCCTACACCGG
>CAZEXJ010000164.1:0-4929 GCA_964516585.1 uncultured Alistipes sp. | reverse complement strand
GCCGCCACGGCTATCAACACGGCCGGCATGCCGCGCACGAGTCCGACTATCGGAGCCACGATCAGAGCCACCACGGCCGGCCGCATACCGCGAAACGCAGCATCGACCCACACGTTATCGCGCACGTCGGCAAAGAACATGGCGATAAGGAGTATTATCGTAAACGACGGCACGACGACGCCCAAAACCGCCGCCAACGCCCCCGCATAATGCCGCATCTTGTAGCCTACGAACACAGCCGTATTCAAGGCTATGGGGCCGGGAGCCGACTGCGCCAAAGTGAGCAGATCCAAGAAGTCCTTGCGCGCGATCCAACCGCGACGGTCGATCACTTCGGCTTCGATGAGCGGAATCATCGCATAGCCGCCGCCGAAAGTGAACACCCCGATTTTGAAAAAGGTGCGGAATATCTGCAATAACATCTTCATCTATCGTCTGAAACGGTAATATGTACCAAACGGTATGGCCTTATGCGCCCGATCTTCGAAATACAACTCTCCCAACTGCTCGGTGCGCGGCATGCCGAAAGCCTCTCTTACGGCCGTGCGGGCAAGCATGGCCGAAAGCCCCATGGAGTAGAGGTTCAGTACGAGAAAGGCTCCCGCCGGCTCCAAAAGTCCGGCGCAGCACTCCAACATCTGGCACAGATTCTGTTCCAGCACCCACTTCTCGCCCTCGGTTCCGCGGCCGTATGCCGGAGGATCGAGTATGATGCCGTTGTAGCGACTGCCGCGACGCACCTCGCGACACACGAACTTCAAAGCGTCCTCGACGATCCAGCGCACCGAATCCATCCCCGACAGCTCCATGTTCTCGCGCGCCCACGTCACCACGGGTTTCACCGAGTCGACATGCGTGACGTGCGCCCCGGCGGCACACGCCGCCAACGTCGCACCGCCCGTATAGGCGAACAGATTCAATACGCGCGGCTGCGCACCGCTTAGTCGTCGCAGATCGCTGCACGTATCGTATATAAAGTCCCAGTTGGCAGCCTGCTCGGGGAATATGCCAACATGCTTGAACGACGTCAATGCAAGACGCATACGCAGGCGCATACGGTCGTGTTCGTATTTTATCTCCCAACTCTGCGGCACGCCGCGACGCAAATGCCACTGCCCGCGATCGTCGCTGCGCGCATCCTTGACAAACGAAGCGTCGGCCGACGCCCACACCTCGTCGCTGAGCGAGCGGTGCCATATAGCCTGCGGCTCGGGGCGGCGCGTGGTGTAACGGCCGAAACGTTCGAGTTTCTCGAAGTCTCCCGTATCGAGGAGTTCGTAGTCGCTAAAATCGGGTGTAAGTTGCTCTATCATAACAAAGACTTTTTTCGCTGCAATCGATGAGCGACATCTCGCATCGCCCGCAATCGAAGTCGAGGCGGTAGCGTTGCCGCCCGCGTACCAAATAGAGGTCGCCGCGCAGGCCTGAGCGCTCGCGCAGGCACTCGCCGATCTCCCGGCGAATACAATAGCTCGAGCGCATGACGCGATGTCCGACGGTAGAATCGGCCTGCTCCAAACCGCGCGCCACACGCTGTGCGCCATGGTCGAGGTAGAAACTCTCGGCGAGCGAGTTCACCACGTTGGCGTACTCGTCGACCTCGGCATGGGGATAACGCGCCGAACCGTCGTCGGCCACGATTTTCCGCTCGGGAGTGCGCGACGCACGCTGCGCCGTCAACGCCTCCAAGCCCTCGCGACGCAACTCGCCCAAAAGCGACAGCGGCACGAAGCGCACTTGGCCGTCGATGTCGACATCCGTCACATTGAATATCGTGGCTCCGCTGCGTGCAAGCTGCTCGCGCAGAGTCGATGCCATGCGTTGGGCGTTCTGTGCCGCATCGAGCGCGACATCACGGCGCGCAACGCCCTGCAATCCCTCTTCGTCGGTATATGTCAGTACGATCGACTCTGCCTCTATGCACACCCGGCACCGCACGTCGATCGTGCGACGCACGCGGCTGCGCTCGATCATCTGGGCGAAGCGGCGGTCGTAGTTGCGGAATACCTCGGCACCCGCGACTATGCCCTCCATGCGGTTAGGCTCTATACGCCGACCCTCCGCTCGGTTGACATTGGTGCCCGTGAGCGTGCCGTCGATAAGGAAACATAGCCCGTCGCCCGACGAGAGATCGGCATCGCGGTCGAGATAGAAACCGCCAGCATCGACCCGGCGCACGCGCCCGAGCGACTCGCCCACGGCCTTCGGCGTATCGAACGATGCCACGCCCGCACGCTTGCCGTCGAACATGTATTCGCTCGCACCGCGCGTAAAGCTCTTTACGGGGTCGGGCATAAAGCCGATGACGGAGCGTCCGACCGAGGCGCGCACGCAATCGGGGCGTGCAGCGAGCGCACGGTCGATCTGCCGGCGATACCAGCTTACTATATTGCGAATGTATATGTCGTCTTTGAGGCGCCCTTCGATTTTGAACGATCCCACGCCGGCGTCGATCATCTCTCCGATGCGTGCCGATAGATCCATGTCGCGCACCGACAGCAGATGTTTGCCCTCTATGACCGTGCCGCCCCGGTCGTCGACAAGGTCGTAGGTCAGACGGCACGGCTGGCTGCAACTGCCGCGATTGCCCGAGCGGTCGGACATCGACCGCGACAGAAAACACCGCCCGCTGTGGCCGACACATATCGCGCCATGCACGAAACACTCCAAATCGACGTTCGTCGCCGCGCGTATGGCGCGAATCCCGTCGATCGACAAGGCGCGTTCGAGTATCACGCGCGAGAATCCGCACTGCTCCAAGAATGCCACGTCGGCGGCGTGCATGTTGCACATCTGCGTCGAGGCGTGCATCTCCACCGGCAGGTTCATCCGCCGGTATGCCATATCCTGCACTATCAGCGCATCGACACCGGCCTCGATCAATTCATGTGCGAGTCGCTCGGCCTGCTCCAATTCGTCGTCGTAAATCACGGTATTGAGCGTGGCATACAGCCGCACGCCGAACATATGCGCATACTCCGCCGCACGCCGCACGTCGTCGGTGGCGTTGGCCGCGGCACGACGCGCACCAAAACCGCTGCCGCCCATGTAGACGGCATCGGCGCCGCAGTCGACGGCCGCAACGGCCGCTTCGAGATCGCGGGCAGGAGCCAGAAGTTCGATCTTTCGCATGGGACAAATTTAGATATAAATCGCGAGATTTATACACCGACAGGATAAAGAATCTGTTTTTATTTGGAGTAAAAGTGCAAATAAGCGAGGGCAATGCCAAACTTATTCGGGCATTTTGCCCGGCGGGAGCATCTTCGGCGAAGCGCCCGGTTTAACGGAATCGTCATGTTTCGATAACCGGAATGCAACATGCCGACGATACATTTGCAGCGTGAAAATATTCGGTAAAAATTTACATATGCGAAATTTCAGAACGTGGATCATCTGTACGATAGTCATGCTTCAAACGCCGATCCTGTATGCCCAAAATTCGGGATCGATTGCCGGTATCGTTACCGATGAGACAACCGGCGAACCGGTCGTCGGAGCGACTGTGTTAGTCGTCGGGACGGTAAAAGGCGCCGTATGCGATGTCGAAGGCCGTTTTACAATCACCGGACTCGCTCCCGGAGCCTATCGGCTCGATGTGTCGATGATTTCCCATGAACCACGGTCGTTGGAGGACATCGTCGTTCGGCCGGCAGAGACAACCCATATCGCTGTGACGCTTACGGAGGCGACCGGGTTGGTCGGCGAGGTGGTGGTTTCTACCATACGGCGAGTCAATTCGGAGACAGCGCTCAACGTCGATCTGCGCAATTCACTGCAAGTCGTCAGCGGCGTATCGAGCCAGACGATCTCCCGAACTCAGGATCGCGATGCCGGCGAAGTGGTGCGGCGTATTCCGGGCATATCGATTATCGACGACAAGTTCATCATCGCCCGCGGTTTAGCGCAGCGTTACAACAATGTGTGGATCAACCAAGCTGCCGTACCAAGCTCCGAAGCCGATTCGCGAGCCTTTTCGTTCGATATTATCCCTGCGGGACAGATCGAAAACATCATGATTCTAAAATCGCCCGCACCCGAAGTGCCGGCCGATTTCACGGGCGGATTCATCCGTATCGACACCAAAGAGATGACCGACGACGCTAAGGTGAGCTTCAGTTATTCGACGGGAGTCAATACGGCGACACACTTCAACGGATTCCGCTACAATCCCTCTCCTGCTGGCGACCTGTTCGGAATGGGCGGCAGCGCCCGCATGTGGCAGGGCGGCATAAAGGGCGCATTCGACAACAACGATGCCTCATTCGTCGATCGCGCAACCCGCAACGGCTTCGGCAACAACTGGTCGGTGCGCAAGCGCAGCGCCGTTCCCGACCAGCGTTTTTCACTCTCTTTCGGACGGACATGGGATCTGAACGACGGCAAACGCTTCTCACTTACCGGAGCCGTCAATTACAGCTATTCGGAGCGTTCGTTCATCGGCATGGAAAATTCGCGCTTCGGCATCTACAACAAACGCGAGGACAAGCCCGAATACCTCTATAAATACACCGACGACCAATATCGAACCAATGTCAAATTGGGCGCCATGCTCAATCTGTCATATGTCCGGCATCGGAGCAGCTACCGTTTTCGCAATATATTCAACCAGCTCGGTCAGAACCAATATACCTATCGCAGCGGGTGGCAGAACATCTCGTCGCTCTACACGCAGGAGAAGGCCGAATACCGCTATTCGTCGCGCGGCACCTACAACGGTCAGTTCACGGGCGTACACGATCTCGGCCGCGGACGCTTGGACTGGACGGCCGGCTACTCCTATGCGAACCGGCATCTGCCCGATCGCCGGATCATCAACCGGCAGGAAAACGACATCTACGGCGATGCCCACTACGGCGAGATGCAGATCGATCAGAACGACATGCAGCGCGATTTCACGCGGTTGGTGGAGCATATCGCCTCGGCGGG
>CAZEXJ010000163.1:0-7089 GCA_964516585.1 uncultured Alistipes sp. | reverse complement strand
TGCGAATCCTTGCGGCGTATCTCGTCGATTGTCTGCAACACGTTCTCCAACGCATCGGGCGTATGGGCGTAGTCGACTATGGCCACCGTGCCGTCGTCGGCTGCGACAGGCTCGAAGCGTCCCGCCACCGAGCGCATGGCGCTAAGCGCCGTAAGAGCCTCCTGCTTATCCACGCCCAACAGGCGCGCCGCGCCGTATACCGACAGCAGATTGTAGGCGTTGAAACGCCCCAGAAAACCGACCCACACCTCCTCGTCGTCGATGCGCAGCTGCATGCCGTCGAGGTGCATCTCCATGATTCGTGCGCGGAAGTCGGCTAACGAACGCAGCGACAGACGGCTTACGCGCGCAGCGCAGTTCTGCACCATGACCTCGCCGTTGCGGTCGTCGATGTTGATCAACGCCCACGCGCTCTTTGGCAGCGAGTCGAAAAACATCTTCTTCGCCCGCACATACTCCTTGAATGTCTTGTGGTAATCGAGATGATCGTGCGTCAGGTTGGTGAATATGCCGCCCGTGAAGTCGAGCCCCTCGATGCGGTGCTGCACTATCGAGTGCGACGACACCTCCATGAAGCAGTAGCGGCATCCCGCCTCGACCATGCGGCGCATCATCTCATTAAGACGTATGGCGTCGGGCGTGGTGTGCGTCGAGGGCAGCGTCTGGCCGGCTATGCGATAGACGACCGTCGACACCAATCCCGACCGGCAGCCCATTGCCGTGAACATGTCGTAAAGCAGCGTGGCCGTAGTGGTCTTGCCGTTGGTGCCGGTCACTCCCACCAATTGCAATTCGCGGCTCGGATAGTCGTAAAAGGCGGCCGCCATGTGCGCCATGGCAGCATTGCTGTCCTCGACGACAACATAACATACGCCCGGGGCGCACTCCGCCGGCAGCATCTGGCACACTATGGCCGAAGCGCCGCGCTCCACAGCCGAAGCAATGAAGTCGTGACCGTCGTTAGACGCTCCCTTCACGGCGAAGAAGCAGTCGCCGCGGCCGACCTTGCGCGAATCGTAGACCAAAGAGTTTATCTCCGGATCGGCTGCCGCCGATATGTAGCTTGCCCGAACCGAACCGAGCAGTTGACTTAACTTTTTCATAATCTATCTTTCCAATGTTAATCGGATCTTACACTGTACGTTCTGCAACGGCGTACCCGCCTTGACGCTCTGCTGCGTAACGCGTCCGGCGCCTTCGAACGACACCTCCAAGCCGCAGCTCTCCAACAGGTAGAGCGCATCTTTGAGTCCCATGCCGCGCACATCGGGCACTGTGTCGGCAGCCGTCTCCATGCCCGTGAGCGTAGCGTTGCCGCCCTCGTCGACCTCGGCCGAGCACCACTCGCTGCCGCCCTGTTCCACGCCCAAATGCGCGGCGAAGCGGCGCGCCACCTGATGCGTCTGCTGCATGCTGCCGCCCTTGATGCTCTCGGGGGCGTGCGGCATGGCCGAACTCTCCACCGCAGCGTGCAGCGACGGGTCGTTGGTGTAGAGATACTGCATGATGTCGGCCGCCACCGGACCCGACAGATCGATGCCGAAGTAGTCGTTGTATCCCGTACTCTCCTTGCAGACACTCACAAAGACCGTGTATTTGGGTTTGTCGGCCGGGAAGTAGGTGCCTATCGAGCCTAAATAATAGGCGTCGCTCGAACCTATCTTGCGCTGATCCTGCCGGCAGTTGGTGATGAAGCGGCTGGTTATGTGCGCCGTACCCGTCTTGCAGCCGAACTCGCACGGCAGCTCCCTGAATATGTTCTTCGTGCGCTGCGAGGCGGCGACCATGCACTCGCGAACGATCGCTATCGAACCATCGGAGCATATCTGCTCCACGAGGGTTTGCACAGGCATCGTCTCCACAGTCTCGCCGCCGCGGTCGATGCGGTCGATTATGCGCGGCGAGAGCATGCGCCCGCCGTTGGCCACAGCGTTGAATATCGTGGCCGTGTGTATGGCAGGCAGCGTCACCTCGTAGCCGAAGCCCTGTCGTGGCAGGCGGAACGCATCGGCATAGCTGTCCGATATTTCGCCCTTCACCTCGCCGAACGACTGCATGCCCACATAGTCGTCGATGCGCAGCCGCTGCAACTGCTCGCGGTAACGCGTCGGGTTGTTGCGGTAGGTCTCGTACACAGCCTTGGCGAAATAGATGTTCGACGAGTGTGCGAAGCCGTCGACAAGCGTCACCATGCCGCCGGTCTCCCTGCCGGCATCGTGCGAGTCGGTCACATTGGCCTTGCCCACGCGGCGCGACGACTTGCCGCGCTGCAACTGCGGCGAGTGCTCCGTGTCGTAGGTGCTCTGCTGCGTGAAGCCCGCATCCTCCGTAAGTATTATCGTGTTGGTGAGTTTGAACGTCGAACCGGGCGTGAGGCTCGTGGCCACAGCATGGTTGTAATACTCCGAATATTCGCCGCCGCGGCTGTCGCCCTCGGCTCCGAGATTGACCATGGCCAATATGTTGCCCGTGGCGGCCTCCATGACTATCGCCACGCCGAACGACGCCTGCTTATCGATCAACTGACGGCGCAGCCGCGCATCGGCCATCTGCTGCAAACCGGCATCGATCGTGGTCACCACGTCGCAGCCGTCCTCGGGGTCGATGTTGTCGGCATCGCCCACCCGCGCCCAGAAGCCGTTGGCTATCTGCTGCTGTACGGTGCGGCCGACGCGGCCTGTCAACTGCTCGTTGAACAGGCTCTCGATACCGTAGCTCGCCGAATCGAGCACACGCCCCACTATCTGACGGGCGAGGTTGTCGCCGTAGGGGTAGACGCGTTTGTCGACCTGCTCGCTGCCGTATGTAACGCCCATGTTGCCGTTCAGCACGGGGAAACGATCCTTCATCATGCGCCACTCGTCGAGAGTCACCTCGCGAGGGAATATCTTCACTGCGCGACGGCGCGTGCGGGTCTCGTAGTTGTCGCGGAATATCTTGCGGTAGTCGTCCGCAGAGCGGTAGCGGTAACCGTTGCGCGCGGCATCTTCGCGCGAAAAGAACTTCGCCAAGCATACCGACAGCGAATCGGTCTCCTTGTAGAACCGTTCGGGCGAGGCGAAACCCTCGGCCGCGAAATCGAAAGCGGCCTGATAGCGGAACACCGATACGGCTAACGGCTCGCCGCCGCGCGCCAGAATAGCGCCGCGATGTGCAGGCAGCTCCACCGTGCGGAATATGTTGCGCTCCAAAACCTCGGCGTTGCGACCCACCGACGGACTGAAAAACTGCACCCATACCACCCGCGCGGCTATCAGCGCACCGGACAGGATGAATACCGCATACAGCACTCTGACGCGGAACAGTATATCCTGCTTTATGTTGGGTTTCTTCTCCGCCATGGCTATCTCTCAATTAAACGGCTGTCGTCCGACAGATCGATCAGGTGTATGCCCCTGTCCTCCAACATGCGCATTATCTCGTTGTACGAACCGCGGCGGAAACGCTGCTCCTGCATCAGCACCGAGCGCTCGCGCAGCACGCGCACCTGTTCCTCCAAGTTGCGGCACTCCATGTCGACGTTCAGCGACATGAAGGTGACGAATATACTGATGAAGCACATGACAGCTATGGCTATCAAATAGTTGTAATATTGAGCCGCACCGCTGCCCACTAAAAAGCTGCCCGAAAACAGCTGCCACAACAGACTGCGGCGGCGGCGTTCGCGCCGCTCGTCACGCTGCTGCTCCTGCTCGCGTTCACGCTCCATGGCCTCGCGTTCGCGCTCCATATCATCGTCGGCCTCGCCGCTGTCGACACGGATCAACTCGCGACGTATGCGACGTGCCATGCGTGCCTCCTCCTCCGACTCGCGCCGGCGCGCCTCCTCCTCCGGATCGAACTCCATATCGTTATGCTTATCCTCTCTCATCGGCTCCGTCATATCTTTTCCGCCACACGCATGCGTGCGCTGCGCGAACGGGGATTGCGTGCCACCTCCTCGGCGGCCGGTAATATGGGTTTACGCGTAACAAGCTCGAAGGGTGTCGACTGCCGGCCGAAAAAGTCCTTCTCGACAACACCCTCGCAGTTGCCGCTGCGCATGAAGTTCTTCACTATGCGATCCTCCAACGAGTGGTACGATATGACTGCCAAGCGGCCGCCCGGACGCAGCAGGCGCAGGCTCTGTTCGAGAGCCATCTTCAAAGCCTCCATCTCGCCGTTGACCTCTATGCGCAGCGCCTGAAACAGTTTGGTCAGGAATTTCGACTCCTCCTTGGCCGGAGTCACCGGACGCACAGCCTCGACCAACTGCCGCGTGGTAGCTATCGGCTGCCGTTCCCGGGCGCGCACTATGCAGTTGGCTATTTTCCATGTGGTATCCAACTCTCCCCACGACGAAAAAATTTCGGAAAGGGCATCATTTGTGTATGTATTGACCACATCGGCCGCGGTGCGTCCGCTGCGGTTGTTCATACGCATATCCAACTCCGAATCGGCACGGAACGAGAATCCGCGTTCGGCTGTATCGAAATGGTGCGACGACACGCCCAAATCGGCCAATATGCCATCGACAGCCTCCACGCCGCGCAGACGCAGCGCACCGCGCACGAAGCGGAAGTTCGATGCAACGAACGTGAATCTATCGTCGACCGGGGCATTGGCCGCCGCATCGGGGTCCTGATCTAACGAAAACAGGCGCCCGGCCGGGGATAAATGCGAGAGTATGCGCCGCGAGTGACCGCCGCCGCCGAACGTCAGATCGACATAGACGCCGTCGGGACGTATCGAGAGCATCTCGACCGCCTCCGACAAAAGCACCGGTATATGGTATGTCTCGCTCATGCGGCACGCGTGTTTTACAGGGAATATCGGCTGTAAAGTTACACAATTTAAACTAACGCGACGACAATATTTTTTGAAAAAAAACAGATATGGTTTCAAAACATTCTATTTCTTGCCCCTTTTTCCGCCCCGGCATAGCCCGAACAAGTTCGGCTCTAAGCCCGGCTCTGCCCTCGCCATATCGAAAACCTTCGGTTTTATGTATCCAATAGCAAAAATTTCGCTCGACGATATGCTGCGTCGTCGTTGGCCGCGCGCCGCGGCCTGCATCCCCCGGCCGGTAGTGCGCGTTATGGAACGCGCCCTGTGCATCGACCGCCTCAACGACTATATCGTGCATCATGCCGGTCTGCCGACCGCAGAGTTCCTGCACGGCTTCCTCGACTCGCTGCAAGTGAGTTACACGATCGAGGGCATGGAGCGTCTGCGCCCCGGCGGCCGATACATCATAGCCTCGAACCACCCCTTCGGAGGATTGGACGGAGTGATTCTATCCGCAGCAATGATCGATCGCTTCGGCGGTGTGGGCGTAGTGGTCAACGACCTGCTGAGCGAGATACGCGCTCTGTCCGACATATGGATCCCGGTCAACACCCGCGGGGCGCAGCGCAGCGGCAATGTAGTGCGATTCGACGAGGTGATGCGCAGCGACAAACCCGTCATCACATTTCCCGCAGGACTGTGCTCGCGCCGCATAGGCGGCCGTGTGCGCGACACGGAGTGGCACCCGTCGTTCGTCAAGCGCGCCATAATGCACGAGCGCGACATAGCGCCCGTCTACATCGACGGAAAACTGTCCAACGGCTTCTACCGCATGGCCTGCATGCGCCGGCGGTTAGGCATAGGCTTCAATATAGAGATGCTGCGCCTGCCCTCGGAGATGTATGCCCAGCAGGGGCAGCACATCGCCATACGTATCGGCGATCCGCTCGCCTGCCGCGACATACGGCTCACAGAATCGACTCACGACGTATGCCGCAAGGTGCGGGAGAAAGTTTACGAAATGGCATTCGAATCATGACAGAGACAATCATAGCCCCTATCGACCGCAGTCTGCTGCTGCACGACCTGCAATCGGCCGTATTCGTGCGTCGGACACGTCGCGCCGCCAACGAGATATACACATTCAGGGCAGCGCGCTGCCCCGCCCTGATGCGCGAGGTGGGACGCCTGCGCGAAGAGTCGTTCCGCGCCGCGGGAGGCGGCACAGGCCTGTCGGTCGACATCGACGAGTTAGACACGCGCGACGACGGCTACCGGCAACTCATCATCTGGGACCCCGAGGCGTTAGCCGTCGTGGGAGGCTACCGCTACATCGTTTGCAGCCGCTCCAATGTCGAGTCCCTGTCGACATGGCACTACTTCCACTTCTCGGCACGCTTCCGCCGCCGCTACCTGCCCTACATGATCGAACTGGGACGCTCGTTCGTGCAGCCGCTCTACCAACAGCGGCGCAACCCCAAATCGATCTTTGCGTTAGACAACCTGTGGGACGGCATGGGAGCCATAGTCATGCTGCACCCCGAAGTGAAATATCTCTTCGGCAAGGTTACCATGTATCCCTCCATAGGACGTATAGCACGCAACACGATCATCTACTTCATGCACAAATATTTCCCCGACAACGAGCGGCTCGTCCGCGCCCGCCGGCCTATCGAGATGAACATCGACAGCCGCATATACGACAATCTGTTCGCAGGCGACAGCTACGGCGAAAACTACCGCATACTCATACGCCGACTGCGCGATCTGCGCCAAACCATACCGCCCATGATAAACTCCTATATGCGGCTTTCGCCCACGATGCGCGTGTTCGACACATGCCACAACCCCGATTTCGGCAACGTCGAAGAGACCGGCATCATGCTCACCATCGGCGACTTCTATGCCGACATGCAGCAACGTTACCTGCGATAAAAAGACGGTGTACTGCATGCCGCTGCGAGAAGCGTGCTTTGTTTGCTCGGTCTGTCATTGCGAGCCGAGGGAACCGGGGCGTGGCAATCTCGTGTGTGACAGAGATTCTCACGTCGCAACTGCGTTGCTCCTCAGACCCGAATTCAGCATTCGTCTGGCCAATGCCGACGTTTGGGACGGGAAAACGGGCATGAATAAACTCTACACCTTCACGCTGCAATAATGGATTCCCCAAAGGGTCAAAAATGGCTGTTTTTCGCCCTCATCACGCTCCTCACCTGGGGCGTGTGGGGCGAATTCAGCGAACTCATCCAGCAGGAGGGGCTTCCCGCCAGCATGGTCTACGTCGTTTGGGCCTTCTCGATGATTCCCTGCGCCGTCGTCGCC
>CAZEXJ010000162.1:0-13136 GCA_964516585.1 uncultured Alistipes sp. | reverse complement strand
GTGATGCACCGCGGCGAGTATAGGTCGCTTCTTTCCGGCAGCGGGGATGCCGCCACCGAAAAGGCGACAGTCGTCGAGACCGACACGCTGTCTCGCAGCCAAACGGCAGCCGGGCAGGCGGCAGCCGACACTCACTCCGAGCCGAACCCGGCCGATACCACGCAGGCCGACACCACGCAGGGCGGCACCACGCAGGGCGAGCGATAAACGCCCGGCCGCGGCCGCCGCCGCCGAAGGGCAAAAACGAAGGACAAAGACGAAGGCTGTCTGCCACTTTGGCAGACAGTCTTCGTCTTACGCATTATCGTCTGTCTATTTTGGATCACCTGTAAAAAGCGGTGGACACGGGAATGAAGAGATTGCCACGCCTCGTTACACTCGGCTCGCAATGACATAGTACAACGCCCCACAGTGTCACTCCGAGGAGCGTTCGAAGAACGCGACGTGGGAGTCTCTATTTTTCCCTTCTCCACCGCTTTTTGCAGGTGATCCTCTATTTTATCGTCAGCTCGTCCAACAGCCACTTGGCATTGGCAAATTTGTCGATGACAAACAGCACGTAACGTATATCCACGGCTATGGTGCGCTGCAATTCGGGTTCGAACGCCACGTCGCCCGACATGGCCTCCCAGTTGCCGTCGAATGCGAGTCCTATCAACTGACCTTTTGCGTTCAGCACGGGCGAGCCTGAGTTGCCGCCGGTGATGTCGCAGTTGGCAAGAAAACCTACGGGCAGGCGGCCGTTGCGGTCGGCATAGCGGCCGTAGTCACGTGCGGCATGCAGCTCTTTCAAACGCGCCGGCACAGTGAACTCCACGGGATGCTCGGGATCCTCCTTGGCTATAACGCCGTCGAGCGTGGTGTAGTAGTTGTAGGTGATGCCGTCGGCAGGATTGTATGGCAGCACATTGCCGTAAGTCAGTCGTATGGTGAAGTTGGCGTCCGACGCCCATGCGCGCTCGGGCTGCATCTTCATCAAACCGGCGATATAGAGGCGATGACCCTCCGAATACTTCTGGCGCAGAGGGGCAACGCGATTGTAGAGCTTTTCATAGAGTTCGTAGGCCGAAACATAGAGCTTGTAGGCGGGATCCTCCGCTATGGACTCCTTGTCGTTATCGATAAGATCGAGAGCCGCTTCGAGCGAGGTCAAACGCGAGTTGTCGTATACATAGTCGACATAGGAGTCGATATTGCCGCCGAACTCGGCATCGATGATCTCGGTGTAGAACGATGGCAGTTCGTCGACATTCTCGCGGAATATGGCAAGCATGCGCTTGGCCACGGCACGATCGACATCGGCGTTGTAGTCCTTGTAGAAATTGGCCAAAGAATTGCGCTGGGTCTCGGTAACCTCGTCGCTGTGTGCTATTTGTCCGACATTTGAAGCGGCACGTATCGACTCTATGGCGCCGAACAGAGCCTCGTTCACATATTGCAGTTTGCCCGACGGATCGCGGGTCTCGGCGCAATAGGCCTCGATCAGAGGCAGAGCCTCAGTATAACGCTCCTCGGGGAGAGTGTTTGCGGCAGCCCACGCAGCGAAGGCCTCCTCGCCGCGCTGCTTCTGCTCCTTCACGCCGAGCCGCTCTATGCCGCGCGACATGCCGATCGAATTCTTCCAGTAGTTCGCCGAGCTGGCATACTTCGATGCGTACTGTATGCGGATAGCCTGATCGCGATCCATGAACGAACGCAGTATCTTCTGACGCTCGCCGCGGATATAGATGCGCTGGGGGTTGCTTACTTCGAGCATGTTGTCGATCTCGTAAGAGGTCATGTAACGCTGCGTCGAGCCGGGGAAGCCCATAATCATGGCGAAGTCGCCCTCGTCGATGCCTTTGAGCGAGATGTCGAGCCACTTCTCGGCCTTGTAGGGGACGTTGTCTTTCGAGTATTCGGCCGGGCGGTTGTCCTTGCCGGCATAGACGCGGAATATCGAGAAGTCGCCCGTGTGACGCGGCCACATCCAGTTGTCGATATCGCCGCCGAACTTGCCTATCGACGAGGGGGGCGTACCCACCAAACGCACGTCGGGGTAGACCTCGTAGACGAATGCGAAGAACTGGTTGTTGCCGAAGAAGCTGGGAACAATGACCTCCATGCCGGGATACTGCTCTTCGAGACGCTCGACAAGAGCCTTCTTGTTCTCTGAGGCGATCGAAGCAAGCTCCTCCTCGCCGGCAGTCGACGGGACGTTGCCCAATATGTCGGCCGTAGCGTCGATTATGTGGCGCACGAAGCGCACCTTCAATCCCGGAGCAGGCAGTTCGCCCTCGCGGTTCTCAGCCCAGAAACCGTCGGCTAAATAGTCGTGATCGACCGACGACAGTTTTTGAATCGACGAATATCCGCAGTGATGGTTGGTAAAGAGCAGACCGTCGGGTGAGACGATTTCGCCCGTACAGCCGCCGCCGAAGATGACTATGGCATCCTTCAGCGAGACCTTGTCGGCAGAGTAGATGTCATCGGCAGAGAGCTTGCAGCCTTTGGCACGCATATCCTTGATGTTCATCTTTTTCAGATAAGGGAGCAGCCACATGCCCTCGTCCGCGGCAGCCGACAGAGTAATACCCACGGCGGCTATCAGCATAAATAGTTTTTTCATAATTCAGGTTTATGTTTTTATACTTGTATTGGCAAATATACATTTTTATCCGAATAATACCAATTTTCAGCGGGGATTTTCGTTCGATGCGGCGACGGCAGCAAAGGCTCCGCACAGCATCCGCGAACGGCTCTATCTAAGCCGGCCGAAGTGTTGCAGATGCTCGGCGCGGCGCAGTTTGCGGATCTGGAAGAAGAGCAGTACGGCGGCGACAACGGCCGATATACTGTCGGCACAGGGCATCGACGCCCACACGCCCATGGCTCCGTAGCGCGGCGGGAGCAATATCAGCAGCGGCACCAAGAACAGCAGCTGGCGCGTCATCGACATGAAAATGGCCAACGGAGCACGGCCTATGTACTGGAAGAAGTTGCCGGCCACGATCTGGAACCCGACCGCCGGAAATACCAGCAGCACGATGCCCAACCCCTGCGATACCACATCGATCATGGCGCTGTCGGCGCCGCCATGCGAAGCGTCGACAAAGGCCGAGGCCACCTGCTCGGGGAAGAACATGCCGATGAGGAAAGCCGTCGTCGTCACGCACACGGCACAGACAGTAGTGTATTTCAACGCCTTTATCACTCTGCCGTATTGCTTTGCACCATAGTTGTAACCCACGATCGGCTGCATGCCCTGATTGAGTCCCATCACGATCATGACGAACAGCAGCAGCACACGGTTCATGATGCCGTAGGCTCCGACATAGACGTCGCCAGCATTCCCGGCAAAGGTCGCCTGCGAAATGATGTCGTCGGCACCCGTACCGCCGTATTCGAGCAGCGAGGTGTTGATGAACCGCACCACCAACGAGGCGCAGATATTCAGAAGGAAGGGCGACAGGCCGATCGACAGGATAGCCGCTATGATCTTGCCGTCGAAGCGGAAACAGCGGCGGTGAAATCTCAGAAAGTTCTTTTTCGAGTTGTAGTGCACCAACAGTATGGCCAGCGCCGAAGCCTGCGCGATGACCGTCGCTAATGCCGAACCGCGTATGCCCCAGCCGAATACGAATATGAACAGCGGATTGAGCACGATGCAGACTCCGACAGCCGTCAGCATGACGGCCATCGACTTGACCGGATAGCCCGAGGCGCGCAGCTGCTCGTTGAGACTCAGATAGAGGTGCGTAATGACGTTGCCGCCCATGATGATCTGCATGAACTGGCGGGCATAGTCGATCGTCTCCTCGCTCGCCTGTGCGCCCGAGAAGAAACGCAATATGGGATCGAGGAATCCGAGCATGACGCCCATGACGACCAATCCGAGCGTCAGATTCAGCAGTACGGCATTGCCCAGAGTCTTCTCCGCCGCATGGAGGTTGCCCTCGCCCAAACGTATCGAGATGCGGGAGGCGGCGCCCACGCCCACCAAGGCGCCGAAAGCCGAGGCGATGTTCATTATGGGCAGCGTTATGGCCATGCCCGATATGGCGGCACCGCCCACGCCGTGGCCGATGAATATGCTGTCGATGATATTGTACAGCGAGGACGAGGCCATGGCTATGATCGCCGGAACGGCATATCGCGGCAACAGACGCCGAAGCGGGTCGGTGCCGAGCGACACCGTATTGTTATGTTGTCGGTTCTCTTCCATCAAAGGCTCTATTCCCGGTGCAAAGATAGTCGTTTTCGACTTTATACAATAGAGGCGACGATGTAATCTTTAATTTTTTTAATATGTATCGTACACTCTGCGCCTCCGGCCATGCGTCCGCCTATCGTGCGACTCTCTGCGTCGCAGTTCTCTATCACAAGGTCGTCTCTAAGGCCGATGCCCCGACGGCCGTAGAATTTATACATCGCCTCCTTGGCGCACCATGCCATGGCAAGCCACGCCGGATCGGCCGACAGACGCCGTTCGCGCGGCGACAGGTAGCGGTCGGCCACTCTCTCGAAGTTGCGGCCGACGCACTCTATGTCGATGCCGCACCGGCTGTCGGCTATGGCCACGGCTATCATGCCGCGCGCATGCGATACGCTGATATATGTATCGGGCAGATCGACCTGCGGCGCCCCCGCACAGTCGTAGCCGATCCCAACGTTGCGTCCAAGTTCTCTGCGCACCGCCGCACGCCACGACAGATACTCGTTGCGGCGGCGTGCCGAAGCGAACTTTTCGGCTTGCCGCCACTCCTGCTCCGTCACCGCAGAGCGCAGTGTCCCGGCCTCGGCCACAGGCTCTATGAGGATCCTACCGGCCATTTACTATGACTTTGATTTTGTCGGCGCGGCGACCCTCCATCTTGTCGACGATGAATCTCACGCCGTGCGCCGAAACTTCGTCGCCGCGGCGCAGCAGATCGCTCTTGATCTCCATCATCAGTCCGGCCAGCGTCTCGGCGTGTCCCTCGACATCGGAGAAGGTCTCCTCCTCGAAGTCCAACGCACGCTCGAACTCGCCTATGTGGGTCTTGCCGTCGAATATGTAGGTATTGTCGTTAATCTTGACATAGAGGCGTTCCTCCTCGTCGCTTTCGTCGGATATTTCGCCCACGACCTCCTCCATGATATCCTCCAACGACACGAGTCCCTGCGTCGAGCCGTACTCGTCGACGACGATGGCAATGTGTATCTTCTGCTGCTGGAAATCCTTCAACAGGTCGTCGATCTTTTTGTGTTCGGGCACGAAATAGGGTTTGCGCAGAAACTGCTGCCAGCCGAAATCGTCGCCGTTGTTGATATAGGGGAGCAGGTCTTTAATATAAAGTATGCCCTTTATGTTGTCTAAATCGTCGTCGTAGACCGGTATGCGCGAATAACCCGAGTCGATGATGACACCCTTGACCTCCCCGTATGTCGATGTCCACTCCACGCCCGTGATGTCGACCCGCGGGCGCATGATCTCCACCACCTCGGTGTTGCCGAAATTGACTATGCCCGACAGCATCTGGTGCTCCTTCTGCGACGCGGTTTGCGTCAGGTCGACGGCATCGGCCAACTCCTCGATCGAAAGTTCGGTGTTCTTCGAGGCTAAACGGCTTATGCGGCTGCTCATGCGCATCAGCACTTTGGCAAAGGGATAGACCGCCCAGTGGAACAGGCGCAGCGGCTGGGAGAATGTCCTCGCCACCTTCACGGGATTGCTCTGCGAGAATACCTTGGGCATGATCTCGCCGAAAAGCAACAGCAGGAACGTCACCACCACCGTCTTGAACAGGAAGTCGTAGATGCCCGTAAAGACGAACAGCGAATCGATCAGATTCGACATGAGGATGACGATGCAGATATTGACCAAATTGTTGACTATCAATATTGTCGCCAACAGTCTGTCGACATCTTTCAACAGAGCGACGACCGTACGGCTCGCCATGTCGCGCGCATCGGACAGCGACTCCACATCGCTGCGCGTAAGCGAGAAGAATGCCACCTCGGAACCCGACACCAAAGCCGATACCATCAGCAGCACGAGGCATACGACTCCGAGTATGACGACATGCGTCGTATCGATATCCTGCACCAGAGCTATTGCATCCACTAACCAAAAAGTTTAATCGTTGTCGAAGCGCAGTTCGCTTGCCGGAGACTGCGGCTCCGGCTGCCGATCGAGTCGGAACACAGTCTTGTGCGTCGATTCGCTCTCCGACATGAACTGCTTTTTAAGCCGTCGGTAAGCCGGCTCGCGCTTCTCGGCATCGAGTGAGGCGAAGCGGTCGGTACGCGCACTCAGCACCGGCACGCGCTGCTCGGGAACGATGGCGCCCGGCTCCTTCGGCGCAGCGGCGACGGCTGCGGCTGTCGGCGCAGACAGAGGCTCAGGCTCGGGCGAGAACACTGCCTCGCTCTGGTCGATCGAGAAGCGGGGGTCGATCTTCACCTCGCTGCCGTCGTCGAAGCCCGTGGCCACGATCACCAATTCTAACGTATCGTCGCTCAACGTGCGTTTCTCGCTGGCGCCCCAGATGATGTTGGCCGTGTGCACCACACCGTCGATGTCGGTGTAGCTTGCGTTGCGCTGTATGTATTTGAGTACGTATGTGACCTCCTCCTGCATCAGATGATCGATATCCGATACGGAGAAACTCAGCAATATGTCTTTGGCTCCCGATATGAGATTGTTGTCCAAAAGAGGCGACGACAGCGAACCCGCTGCCACCTCCTCGGCACGACCCTCGCCCGAAGCCGAGACCACGGCCATGTGCGCGCGGCCGCTGCCGCGCATGACCTTCTCCAAGTCGGAGAAATCGACACGCACCAACGAGTAGTCCACCGTAATCAGCTCGGCGATGCCCTTGGTGGCCATGCCCAGCACGTCGTCGGCCTTGCCGAAGGCCTCGCGGATAGGCAGTTTGCCGTACATCTGGCTCAACTTCTCGTTGTCGATTATCAACAGCGAGTCGACCCACTTGTGCAGTTCGGCGATACCCTCCAACGCCTGATTGTAACGCTTCTCTCCCTCCATGCGGAACGGCAGCGTCACTACGGCCACCGTCAGTTTGCCCAACTCGTGCGCTATCTTGGCGATGACGGGCGAAGCGCCCGTACCCGTACCGCCGCCCATACCGGCAGCGATAAATACCATTTTTATCTTGGGTGCCGTCTCGAACAGACTGCGGATCAACGGCTCGCTCTCCAAAGCGGCGTCGCGTCCGCGCGAGGCGTCGTTGCCCGCGCCCAAACCATCCTTGCCCAAACGCACCTTGTTCTCGACGGGGCTGTTGTCCATGGCTCTCTGGTCGGTGTTGCACACCACGAAATTGACACCCGTGATGCCCATGTCGTACATGTGGTTGACGGCATTGCCGCCGGCGCCGCCCACACCGGCTACGAGTATGATCGACGATGGATCGAACGATACATTGGCCACATTGCCGCCCACTTCGCGTATCAGATCGTCCACGCCATCTCTATTTTGCGTATTGTTCATATATCTGCGTTATGTTTTCCGTTCCGTTTACAAATCTCCCCTGTCGTATTTGCCGCGACTATTGCGCTGTTCGGTGCGATCGCCCTCCTCGGCCGGGTTCTCGAATGCTTTGGTCAGATCGAGTATTCCTTTCATTATCTTTCTGCCCCAACCGCGCTTGGGTTCGACTATATCGCCGTTATCAGGCTCCTCGTCGTCGTCGAAATCGCGGTCGCGGTCGTCGCGGCGGTCATCCTGCGGCTTTTTCGGCCCTTTGCGGCGCGACGCGGCCTCCTCGTCGTCGAAATCGACACTGATGCTGCCGGCATTGACACGTCCGCTTCTCTCACGCACAGGCTGCTGCACCGCCGCCGCTTCGCGCTCCTGCTCCTGCACCCTGTCTTCGGGCTTGGGGATGTTGCGGCTCGCATTGCGCTCCACCACCGAGCACTCGCCGTGCTTCGCGCCGTAGATCATCAGCGACACGGCCGTCGAGTAGGCGGGAGTCGATATAAGCTCGATCGACTCGGGCGTGATGCCGAATTCGGGATAACCCATGCGCACCTCCACGCCCAGAATCGAGGTGAACAGCTTCTCTATGTCGCGCGTCTGCGCCGCACCGCCCGTGATGATGCCTCCGGCCGACAGCTTCTGACTGTAACCCGAATCGCGCAGCTCGCGACGCACATGTTCGGCTATCTCGCTAAGGCGCGCCTCGATGATCGTGGCGAGGTTCTTGCTCAGGATGCTCTTTATGACGCGGCTGCCGCGCTGGAAGGTGATCGTCTCTCCCGGAGCCGACTCCACCAAGGCGCAGCCGTGCAGAATCTTCAAATCCTCGACATACTTCTCGGGCATGCTGTACGAGCGTATGTCGGCATTGATGGCCTGCGCGCCGATAGGTATCGACGACATGTAGCGCACCTTGCCGCCGTAGCACACCGTCACGTCGGTAACGCCGCCGCCAAGATCGATCGTGACCACGCCGTCCTGCATCTCGTCGCTGTTGGCCACCGACAGCGGAATAACATGGACGTTGGGCACCACCTCCTTGACGGTTATGCCCGAACGCTGTATGACGTTTATCAATCTGTCGCGCATGATCTTGTCGCACAGCACGAAGTTGTATACGGCCGACAGCACCTTGCCGAACGATCCCACAGGCGCCTTCACCTCGCGGCGGTCGACCATGTACTTCAACGGCTCGGAGTTCATCACCATCTCGCGGTCGTCGGACACCTTGACGCTGCGCATGCGCTTGTCCAATGCGTCGACGTCGCGCTGCGTGACATTGTTGCTGTTCTGCGAGTCGTCCTCGACGTAGACATGATCGGTGATCTGCGCCGCCCGCACGAAGTCGCCCGAGATGCCGGCGTATGCCTCCGTAATAGTTATGTTGAGCTGCTCCTCGATGCTGCGCTTGGCCGCGACGATAGCCTTGCTCACCATATCGCTGTTGTCGATGCGCCCCGATTCGACGCCCTCGACAGCCGTTGATACGATACCCTTGATGACGACCTTGTCCTGATCGCCGACCTCGCCGACGGCTATCACCACATTGGATGATCCCACGTCGATTACAACCACATGTTTGCCATTCATATACTCCAATTGTTTCGCTTGCAGCAGGCGCCGCCCTAACGGCACACCACCTGTCCCTTATATTTCACGTTGATGGTACGATACTTGTCCCAGCCGACGTTGGTCAGCACATTACGATAAAAGGCATCGAGATCGGAGAGTTTCCGCTCGATGTCGTCGGCCTTGCCGAACAGAATCGTATAACGTCCCGAGCGCGGTATGAGTTCTATCTCCAACTCCTTGTCTCCGCCCCCGTGCGCCACGATCTGAACGATTTCCGAACGCCAAAAATCGTCGTGTTGAATAACCTCTACAAAGTTAATGAGTTTAGAGAAATCTTTTTCTATTTTCTCCAACTTTTTTTGTCGTTTGCTTTCACCCTCCTGATTACGTGTCAGATCGTCGATCCTCCCCTGCACCGTTCTGGCCTCGGCCGTCAGTTCGCCGCGCCGCTGCGCCTTATACAGTTCTATCTGTTCGCAACGCAGCCTATACTCCTCGTCGGAGGTGAACAAACCCTTCGACGCCCGCTCGGAGGAGAGCTTCTTCAAGGCTCGCGAGTTCTGCTGCAAAGCTCTGTACAACGGCATCTTATCGCGCTCCAAGGACTCGATGCGCCCGTCGATGCGCGCTATCGAATCGCGCACTATGTCGCTAACATAGCCCGAGTATGCCTGATCGAACAGCGGGCGATAGTCGCCCGTCACCACAGGCACGTAACTCGTCGAGCGCGCCGGCGCCGTAAATACATAGCCGTCGTCCGAGACATAAAGGTCGTAACCCTCGACCATGAGGCGCATCAACGGCCGCCGCTGGCGCACGTCAATCTCCACACGGCCGGCAGAGGAGAGGTAGACGTTGGCATCGGCCACGGCATCGTTAGCCTCGATCGAGGTCTCCAAGGCCGCTATATCGACATCTTCGAGCGTTTGTCCCAACGGATTGCAGTCATACGACATCACCCAGTCGCGCACCGTCTCCTCACTCAGAAACGCCGAAGCGTCGCTGTCGTCCACCGCAATGGTCACATCCTCCACACGCTGCACCGCACGATGACCGGCCGCGCCGCGCCGCGCCGCGAGAAATGTCGCCGCCAGCACTATCCACAATGCCGCCGAAGCGGCATATCGTCCAAATCGTCGTGCGCGGGTCTTCATCGCTATGCCTTGTGTTTAAGTCGTTCGGCCACAGCATCGCAGCAGGCGTCGATATTGCCTGCGCCGAAGGTCGCCACCACATCGGTATCCATGCCGCCGAGCAGATCGGCCAGCTCCTCGCGCGTCGACATCGACCACTCCGTCCGCAGGCATTCGCCTATTATCTCCGAGCGTATGCCCTCGATCGGCTCCTCGCGAGCCGGATATATGGGCAGCAGCACCACCCGGTCAGCCTCCGACAGCGCCGCGGCGAAGTCGCGGCAGAAATCGCGCGTACGGGTGAAGAGGTGGGGCTGGAACGCCACCGTGAGCCGTCGTCCGGGGAACATCGCTTTGAGCGAGGTTATGGCCGCATGCAGCTCCTCGGGATGGTGGGCATAGTCGTCCATGTAGACCTGCCGCGGAGTGTTGATATAGAACTCGAAACGTCGCTTGACCCCCTCGAACGACGATAGAGCCTCGCGCACGGCATCGTGGTCGAACGCCTTGCCCTCGGCTTTCGAGGCGCACCACAGCGATGCCACGGCCGCCACCGAATTTTCGATGTTGATGCGCCCGGGCACACCTAAGCGGCACCCCTCGACAACGCAGTCGGGGGTCACGATGTCGTAGCGGTAGTGTCCGCCCCCGGCAAGGGTGATGTTGCGGCCATAGAAGTCGCACGGCTCGTCGAGCGAATAGCGGTAAACCTCTATACCGGGGTTGTCGACTGTCAACTCGACGCCCCGCTTTATTACAAGCGAGCCGCCTCGGCGTATCTGTCTTATGAACTGCGCGAAGGCTTCGCGCACAGCCTCCGCCGTGCCGTATATGTCGAGGTGGTCGGCGTCGGCCGCCGTAACCACCGCAATATCGGGATAAAGGCGCAGAAAAGAACGGTCGTACTCGTCGGCCTCGACAGCCAGACGGCGGCCTCTGCCAAGCACCAAATTCGACGAGAAGTTGCGCGAGATGCCGCCCAAAAAGGCGCTGCCCTCGCCTGCGGCACGGTGGTTGAGCCATGCCGTAAGTGTCGTGGTCGTGGTTTTGCCGTGCGTACCGGCAACAGCCATAACAAGTTTGCCCTCGGAGAGATGCCCCAACATCTGCGAGCGTTTCTCGATAGTGAAGCCACCCTCGCGGAAGAAAGCCCACTCGCGGTGATCGGCCGGTATGGCCGGGGTATAGACCACCATGGTCGACTCCTTGCAGCGAAATGCCTCGGGGATAAGATGCGGATCGTCGTCGTAGTGTATGGCCACGCCCTCGCGCTCCAATTCGGCCGTAAGCGGCGATTTGGTGCGGTCGTAACCGGCAACGGCACAGCCTTCGTGCAGGAAATATCGCGCCAGCGCGCTCATGCCGATACCGCCGACGCCAAGGAAATATACTTTGTCGAATTTCATCGTTTCAATATTTTTTCGATCTCGGCCACAATGCGCTCCGCCGAGTCGGCTATTGCCAGCGAGGCTATGTTGGCCGACATTCGCTTACGCCGCTCGGCGTCGCCCGCAAGCTCTATGGCCGCCGGCATCGCCTTCTCCACAGCCTCGGCATCGCTCACGATCTGCGCCGCACCCTTGGCCACCAACGCCATGGCATTTTTGGTCTGGTGATCCTCGGCCACATTGGGCGACGGGACGAATATCGTCGGCTTGGCCACCAAACACAACTCCGACACGGTGCAGGCGCCGCTGCGCGAAATAACCGCATCGGCCGCCTCATACGCAAAATCCATGCGCTCGATAAACGCCCCCTGCCAAATGCCGCGCGTGGGGTGCGCCGCCGAAAATTCGCGCATCTCGCGCTCGTAGTATTTACCCGTCTGCCATATCACCTGAACCGGAGCGTCAGCCCCGTCGAGCGAGACTATCCACCGCTTCATCATTTCGTTAAGCGTGCGCGTGCCGAGCGAACCGCCCACCACCAACACCACAGGCCGCTCCAAATCGAAGCCGAAGTAGGCAAGAGCCTCGCCGCGGTCGACACCCTCCGGCGAGAAGCTCCCGCGCAACGGATTGCCCGTCATCACGATTTTGTCGGCGGCAAAGAAACGCTCCATGCCGTCGTATGCCACGCATATGCGGCGGGCGCGCTTAGCCAATATCTTGTTGGTCAGCCCGGCAAACGAGTTCTGCTCCTGTATGATCGTCGGCACGCCTATGCGCTGGGCAGCCCACAGCACCGGAGCCGAGGCATAACCGCCGAAACCCACAACCGCATCGGCCTTGAAATCGCGTATCACGCGGCGCGCCTTGCGCACGCAGCTCACCACCCGGAACGGCACCGTGAAGTTAGCCCACGTAAAACGCCGCTGCAAACCCAAAATAGGCACTCCGACGATCCGATAGCCTAATGCCGGGATCTTCTCCATCTCCATTTTACCCTCGGCGCCTACGAAGAGCAGTTCGACCTCTTCACCCCATTTGCGTTTGAGCGCCTCGGCCACGGCAACAGCCGGATAGATGTGTCCGCCCGTACCGCCACCCGAAAGTATGATCCGTTTCATCGGAATAATGTTCGATTAAGATTATATATCTATACACGAGCGACTTGTATCGCTCTGGCCGGACGCTTCGCCACAGGCCGCGCCCCGACTCTGCAAAGTTAGAAAATATGGTGCGAATTTACAACCTTTTTCTGCAAATCGCACACCAGTCATTGCGAGCAGCGGGCTTTGCACAACCGCCATGTCATTCTGAGGAGGCCGCAGGCCGACGTGAGAAGAAACAAACGTCGACCACAAAGCGACGGCCTGCGCCGTTTTATAATTCTGACCCCACCCCTAAGCCCCTCCTCGGAGGGGACTTGGGTCGCTTCGCTCCGGGTGGGGCGTTGGATGGTTGTCTGGAATCCCGGGACGTGCGCTTTGCACACTCTGTTTGTCATTCTGAGGAGCAACGCAGTTGCGCGTGAGAATCTCTTTGCCGTGTAATGCGCCCAGTCATAGACCGACAGCGTCAGAG
>CAZEXJ010000161.1:0-8069 GCA_964516585.1 uncultured Alistipes sp. | reverse complement strand
ATATCATTTTGAATTTCGGGATGTTGGTGGATGTCCTCCGTGTTGGCCACCGACTTCACAACCGGTATATCATTTTGAATTTCGGGATGTTGGTGGATGTCCTCAGGCTTAACATTATTTTGTTGGCGCTCTTTATAACTTTTTATTTGATTCAATATCGATCCCATAGCATTTATATTTTTAGATCAGATTTATAATTCATATTTATTATATCTCATCGATTGAACAACGCAAAGAATATGAATCCGGCAATATCCACCAATGCAGCTATCATAACCCAAAATGCGAATCCGAGACCTGCATAACGTCCGTTGAAGTAATCACGCCAAACATCAATGACGCTCAACAGACGCTGCGACTGTGTCGCCTTGCCGGCATAGATGTTTTTATCATCATTCATAAACTTAATCTGGTCGCTGTAATTATTGATGATAGCATAAGACTCTGTCAGTACTTTGTCCGACGCTTCGATCAGATCGTCGTTGACATCTTCCGCATTGCGCAACTCATCTTGCAGTTTATGTATATTTTTCAGGCAGGCTGCAATCTTTTCATTGTCGATACCGTCGATCAGTTTGGCAATCTTTTCCTTGTACTCCAAATCCTTCTTATTGGCCAATGTCTCTATCTGCTCCACATATCGTTTGTACAAAGTATTGCGTTCGGTTTGGGATCTGTAAACACCGTTGTATCTAACGATCTTGGCCGGTTCGGCCAGCGTTCCCAATTTCTTCTCTATATCCAATAATATACGTTCGACCTCAGGTCCCTGTCCCGGGCGCTCTGCATGATTGATCTCCGCCTGCAGACTTCCCATAAGCTGTTCTATCTCCAATGCGAGCTGCTCCCATTCCGCCTCTATGCGCTGCTGTCCCAACGTATTATTTTGCAATACTTTGAGATAATTCTCAGTACGAGACAGGTCGTTGGTTAATTCGTTGTTTATTACCGAGCGGTAGAAAAACGTATGAGTATTGGTTGGAAGACTGAATGCAATCCAGAAAACGGCAAGAAGAAGGAATCCTCCCAGAAACTGCCAACCGCGATACTCTTTATATCCGGGAGAGAAACAACTGACCAGCAATTTGGTGCCGATTGAAGATAGTACGAATCCTCCGATCGTTGCTATCCAGAAGATCAGAATCGGCCATGATGGCAGCAACCTATGTAAAGACTCGACGGTGGCCCAACAGCTGATAAACATAAATGCCAAGAAAGCCACAAATGAAAACAGTTTTAAGTAATTTCTTTTGTTTCCCATAATGATATTATTTAAAGATTTGAGTTTTATATAGTTCGATGTGATTCATGCACACTGCAACAATCGGTTCCCTGAGGGCGAAACCGGCATACTGTGTCAAACGTATGTCGAACACGCGATCGACATGATCGTTAAAAATGAAAATATATATACCGTGGGCTCCTTGCGGCGGGTTATAAAAATAGAAAGTGTGGAGTCCGTTCGTTCATCCGACAGAAGGTTCTGACAAAACCCAAGCACAAATAAACATTGGCAATACTCCACACCCGAACGGTATATGCGGAGCAATGCATACGCCGCATATATACGATCTGATGATGCGAGTGCTACTTGATCCTTGTGCTTTATAGAACTGTCAGATTCTCTGTCAAGGATAAAAGCGAAACACTTTCATCAAAAAGTAATGTTCCGAAGAACACGACAAAGATAAAAAATATTTCTTAAAGTAGCACTCCGAGTATTGCCAATTCTCACAATATAATGAATATTTGCCGATATTGTCAACTTATAAAAAAATCGGAGTCTATTTTTACTCCTCGTTTCGATTTGCCGGGGTCAGTTGGAGGTTATGTCGATGTATCGGCTTCTTGCAGAAGCGACGCCTGCAAGGATTGTTCCAATCCTTGCGGCACGGGGCGCTCCGCAAGCGTCGGTGACTCCTCAGAAAGTGTCGATTCGGCGGGTTTTGATTCCGCGGGCGTTGCTGTTGCCGATTGTTCCGGCTCGGACGACAATGTGTCCTGTTCAGACTGCCCGTCTTCGGGTATTTCGGCATCGGTGGGCAGAGACTGCTCAACGGTATCGGCGGTATCGGCGGTATCGGTGTCGGCATCGGTGTCGGTGTCGGTCGTGTCGTCTGCAATAGCGGCATCGTCTGTTCCGGCAGTATCTGCTGCGCTGTCGTCGGTCGCATCTGCCGGATTGCCATAGTCCTCTTCCGAGTTGGAATCCTCTTCCGAGACGACATCGAACTCTTCGTCGTCGACGATGATAGTCACCGTATAGCGATCCTTGCCGTGATAGTTGCGCACGTCGTTGATAGTTACTTTGTTGACCGTAAAGGCTCCGGCGGGCATATCGGCGTGCTGGAAAGCCATATATTCGGCGATCGACTTGTTGCGCGTATCGATGATGTGTTGCAGCTGGCCGTCGACATGATCGCCGTAGAGCGCCATAGCCTTTTCGCCGGTCGACATGTGGCGCGGATCGATTCCCTTGGCCACGAGCTGCGAGTCGGCGAACTCGGCCACCTGACGCGACGAGAGCTTCATCTCGGCTATGCGGTCGAAATCGAGCATATCGAGACGGTGTCCCTCCTCGGCCTGCGTGGAGTTGTAGTACGATATCTTCATGTCGATTGCGGCAAGACGTTCGACGGCCTTTGCGTAGTTGATGCGCTGCACCACGCGCACCTTCATGTCGCTGTTCTGTTTCAACTCCTCGGCCATGCGGTCGAAGCGCGCATATTGCTCCGAGTCGAATCCAAAGGCGAGCGCGTCGATGTCGACATACTTGAATACATCCTGCTTATCCGGCGACATCCATGCGAACGGCGCCGACACCACCTTTAACATCAGATTGCCTATGCCCTTCAAGATGATCTTTCGATAGGAGAACTCCGGCGAGTCGATGCTGCCTGTGACGGGCAGGTCGATATCGACATGTTTTTTGCGGTCGGTCAGAATAAACAATCCGAGTTTGAGCGGTATTTTGAACTCGGGGTTCAGGCTTCTGTCCTTTTTGCCGACTGTGAAGTTATAGGTGTCGAGGTGGTTGACTCCCTTCAAATAGCCGTTGACAATGATGTTCTGACTGCGGAACGTTAGATTGCCGCCCGTTATCGGAAACGCCGTATAGTACTCGCAATAGGGCGTGAAGTCGTTCATGTCGACGTTGTTCAACACCGACAGTATATTCTGGTTGTAGAAGTCGTTGAGCGAGCCTTGCCAACGTATCAGCGCCGTCCCCTTCTTTTGCATAGAGGCTCTGAGCAATACAGTGTTGACCTGCGCGATGTCGAAATTCCGGCTTTTAACCTCGACATTGCGCAGCGTGTAGTTGAAAGGCTTGTGCAACTGATTGTCTTCGTAGTAGATGCGGCCGCCGCGCATATCGAGATCGGCCACTTTGAAGACGAGGTTGCCGAACAGCGGCTGCGAAGTGGCCGCCGAGTTGAGCGATACCTCCTCGCGGACATCGTAGAGTGCGGCATCAGGCTCCACGACCTGCTCGACGGTCGAGATGTCGATTTGGGGATCGTGGTAAAACAGCGGGTCGATATTCGTCGTGCCGTCGGCCAACATGACATATTGCGCCCGATAGTTCGACGCCCGCAGCGAATTGAATACATAACGCTCCCTGTCGACATTCAGGTCGGCCATATCGGCTTTCAGCGAGTCGCACGCCACTATCTCCGATCCGCGCGAGTCGATCACGGCAAACTTGTCGACTTCGGCCGTACCCTTGATATTCATAGCCATTATGTCGAATATGTTGCCTGCGACCGACAGCTCGGCCGCCGCGATGCCGGCCACGCTGCGTATGTTGAGATATGGCGTCCAATATTTATAGGTGTCGGCCAGATCGAAATCCGATACGGCGCCCTCGAACGTGAAGTCGCCGTTGTCGTAATTGTATGACAATCGACCTGCCAACGGCGCACGGCCGTTGACCGTCATCGAGGCATCGACCCATGTGGCCGTATCGCCCAACACGACGCAATTCGAGCGCAGGTTCATCTCTGACAGATCCCAGCTCTGTCCTATCTCGGCATCGTAATATGTCAGACGTCCATCCTCGACGGATATGTCGTTGAGGGTGATCTTCCACTCCGTGTCGCTCTCCGATTCCTCTGTGAGATAGGTCTCGACGATGAACTCCAACAGGTCGTCGAAGTTGAATTGCGCACCGTTCTGCGTCAGGCGTACTTCGGGTCGAACGAGGCGGGCATGTTCGACAAGTATATGATCGTCGAGCAACTCGCCCAGATCTATGGCCATGTCGAAACGTCCGATACGTATGAAATTGGTCGTATCGTCCCGTTCGTACATCGTTATGTCGTCGATCGACACATTGCCCGACAGTATGTCGATGTCAAGCTCCTCCATGCGTATCAACCGGCCTGTCAACTCCTTGCAGTTCTTTTCGACATACCATTCGGTGACGGGCGAAATGCCGTAAATGACACCTATGCACAGCACAGCCAGCAGCACTGCGATCGCTATCATCCATTTTATCAGGCGGTGGCGGCCACGTCGCTTTGCAGTGGCGGAATCGGCCGTCGACGGCTCCGCCGCGGCGATATTTTCTTCATCAATCATAACCCAATACTATAATGTTTTGTCGGACGATGCGCCGCTGTGCGAGTCATACCGCGCGGCGCCTCCGTCGTCGCTGCCGACGGCAGCGGCTATCTATTTCTGAAATTTCATCGTAAAGCGTCTGAGCCAGCCTATAATGGGACGCGGCAGACATACGCAGATCGGGATAAACAGTCTGAACCACCAGTCGGGCACCACGCAGCGGCGACCCTTCCACATGGCTCTGAGACCGCGGCGCGCACAACTGTCGGCCGAGGTCAACACGCCTATCCGCAGACCTATTTGCTGCCAGCGGGGGGTGAGTCCGTAGAGATCGGTGGCGATGCCGGCCGGGCATATCGCCGTGACCGTCACCCCGCGCTCGCGCATCTCTTTGGAGAATGCCACCGAGAAGCTTTTTAAATAGGCCTTGCTGGCGCTGTAAAGCGACAGCCCCGGGAACGGCATCCATATGGAATATGACGACATGTTGAGAATGCGTCCGCCGCCGCGCCGCGCCATGTCTTCGCCATAGAGCCGGCACATGAGCGTGGCTGTCATGTCGTGCAGCAGTATGATGCGCTCGATGCGCTCGATGGGCGTATGCAATATGTCGCAGAATGAGAATATTCCGGCATTGTTTATCAGAACGTCGATCTTCAAGCCCCGCTCTTGGGTCCATGCGAACAACTCCTCGGCGGCCGTCATCGTTGCCATGTCGCACACGCGGCACACAGTCTGCACGCCGTTCTCGCGCCCTATGCGCTCGGCAACCTGCTCGACATCAGGATTGATGTCGACGGCCACGATATTGTATCCGAGCGCCGCCAATCGCGCGGCATAGCAGCTGCCTATGCCCGTAGCCACGCCCGTAACCAATGCCGTGCGCGAACCTCGCTCGACCTCGCCTCTGCGTTTACGTGCCATGCGTCCTACTTAATCTTGTTCAACTCACGCCACAGACGTTCGGGGATATGCTCCTTGCAGTTGTGGCAGCACTGCATGTCGACCGAGTACATGCGCGCCATGCAGTAGTCGCGGTGATCGCATCCGCTGCGGGTCGACATGTCGCCCTCGCGCAGTTTGTTGACAAATGCCGGATCGTTGACTAACGCACGCGCCATTTGCACCAACTCGAAGCCCGCATCCAACACGCGCTCGATGCCTTCGCGCGAAACCAAACCGCCGACATACACCAACGGGCATTTCAGCTCGGCGCGGAACTTCTTGGCGTTCTCCAAAAAGTAGCACTCCTCGAAGTCGTATTGCTTGATCATCTGCTTGCCGAACAGGTTGATCACTATTTTCTGCGGCCACGACGACCACGGCATGTAGTAACTCATGGTTTTGGTCGGTATGCGGCCGCGCATGACGGCCATGGGGGCTTTGCTCACGAAGCCCGAGGTAAGCACGATGCCGTCGACGCCGAAACGCTCGATCTGCTTGGCTATCTCCAAACTCTCGGGAATCTGTATGCCCCGCTTGAATCCGTCCTCCATGTTGTGCTTCACTAACACCGCCATGCCCAAACGCCGAGCCTCCGTCATCACCTCCTCCAAGCACATGTTCATGAAACGCATACGGTTTTCGAGCGAGCCGCCGTACTCGTCGCGACGGTGATTGGTGTAGGGCGACAGGAACTGCGATATGAGATAGCCGTGACCGGCATGCACCTCCACGCTGTCGAAACCAGCCTCGTGGGCAGTCCTCACGGCACGGCCGAAATCCTTGGCAAACTCCACGCACTCGCTGCGTTTCATGCCGCGCACGAATGTGGGCGAATAGAGGTTGAAGCCGGTCGAGGCGCCCACAGGGAAACAACCCGCCGTCGACCAGTGCGTCATGTTGCCGCAGTGACCGATCTGTATTCCGGCAGCCGCGCCCTCGGCGTGTATGGCGTCGGTTATATCTTTCAGCTGCGGCACGATCTCGTCGCGCAGCCACAACTGCTTGTTGAACGATATGCCGCTGCGGTTGACCGAGGCGTATGCCAGCGTGGTCATGCCTACGCCGCCGCGAGCGACACTCACGTGGTAGGCTTTGAGCTGCTCGGTAGGGTTGAAATCCTTGCCCATCGACTCGAAGGCCGCCGAACGTATCGTGCGGTTGCGCAGCGTGACGCCGCCGAGTCGGTACGGAGTGAACAGCTTCGACTCTTTCTGTTGTTGTTCCTTCATATGAAAATCAATATATGAACGGTATTATTTTTTTGCGTTTCAACGAGGTGAACTCCTCACCGAACTCCTTCTCGTAGCGGCGGTAGAGCGATGCCGAACGCGGTGCGAGGTTGGCGAACGTCCACCATGCGAACACTGCGCCCGCCCACGACCACGAAGCTACGGCGAAACCCACCCACTCGGTCAGTTCGCCGAAATAGTTGGCCGACGACACATAGCGGAACATGCCGCCGCGCGGGATGTAGTGACGCGTGTCGCCCGGCTTGCGCAGATGACGGATTATGTAGTCCGATTGCAGATTGATGAAGAACCCGGCAAGGAATATCGCCGCACCGATGTAGAAATAGGGCTTCGAGAACCAGTTGTCGTAATAACCCATAGCGGGTGCGAAATAGAATATCCAACCGCCCTGCATACATGCGTTCAGCGTGTTGAACACCATGCCCATGGCCACTATGCCCAATGGCATCTTCGAGTTGCCGCGCATTTTCAGCGGGAAGATGAACGAACGCTGGAAATAGTGTATCTCGAACAGCAGCAGCAGCGCCACGGGTGCCGCCTGCCACGTATAATCCGACAACAGCCACAGTGCAGCCATGGCGAAAAATACGGGCGACTCCATTATGATCCACCCGACTTTGTTCGGTATGGGACGACCGTATTTGCGGTTGAACAAATATCCGTAGCCGGCCTCGAAAAAGTTGAGCGCGATATAGACAATCAGCGCCAACGCCGCCATTACGATAAGAAATGTATTGTAAGTCTGCAAAGTAATCATCTCCGTTCCGGTTTTATACACATAACCGTATAAATCGTACAAAGTTACATAATTTTTACGGAATAGTCGTCTCTTTCTGCCAAAAATGCCGCATGCCCGCAATAAGAAACGCGCGATTCTCTCCTCGCGTGCACCGGAACGCAGCCCGGAATGACATGTCGGCGGGAATCTCTCGTTATCGCAGTGTCATTCTGAGCGAAGCGAAGAATCTGGTTGTGGACGATGTGCATGGACGAAAAGTCTTATCTACCCCAACCAGATTCTCACGTCGCGTTTTTCAAACGCTCCTCAGAATGACAGGGCGGTGGAAATAGCCAGCCACAAAAGAGATTCCCACGTCGCAACTGCGTTGCTCCTCGGAATGACACCTACACAATGTCACTCCGAGGAGCGTGCTTTGCACGCGACGTGGGAGTCTCGGCATATGACAGCGGGAATAATTGTCCCCAAAGAGATTCTCACGTCGCGTTTTTCAAACGCTCCTCAGAATGACAGGGCGGTGGAAATAGTCTGCCAAGCACCACCACCCAATTTTTCGTCAAAAGCGGTATTAT
>CAZEXJ010000160.1:0-3418 GCA_964516585.1 uncultured Alistipes sp. | reverse complement strand
CTCACTTATTCGTATATTTGCACACGCAGTCGCGACAGCCCCGGCGCGCTTCACGGGCAGATGCCCAGCGCGGAGCGGGCGGGACGGCCGGCGGCCGACGGGACAAGAAGTTAACAAACAAACGGTGACAATATGAAACAGACGGTTTTGGTCTCAGGTGGTGCGGGTTACATAGGTTCGCACACCGCAGTGGAGTTGATAAACGCCGGTTACGACGTAGTGATCGTCGACAACCTCTCCAACAGCGACATGAGCGGCGTGAAAGGCGTCGAGAAGATCACAGGCAGGAAAGTTGCATTCGTCGAGGCGGATTGCTGCGACAAGCAGGCGCTTCGCCGCGTATTCGAGCAGTATGAGTTCAACTCGGTGATTCACTTTGCGGCATCGAAGGCCGTGGGCGAGTCGGTGGCCGAGCCGCTGAAATATTACCGCAACAACCTCACGTCGTTTGTCAACGTTGTGGAGCTGATGCACGAGTTCGGCCGCGAGAATGTCGTATTTTCGTCGTCGGCAACGGTTTACGGCGAAGCCGACGAGCTGCCCGTAACGGAGCAGTCGCCGCGCAAGCCGGCCACTTCGCCCTACGGCAACACCAAGCAGATATGCGAAGACATATTGCGCGACTCGGTGGCGGCATACGGCTCGTTGAAGGGCATAGCGCTGCGCTACTTCAATCCCATAGGCGCGCATCCGTCGGCGCTTATCGGTGAGCTGCCCCGCGGCGTGCCGAACAATTTGGTGCCTTTCATCACGCAGACGGCGGCCGGAGTGAGGGAGTGTCTGAGCATATTCGGCGACGACTATCCCACTGCCGACGGCTCGTGCATAAGGGATTACATCGATATAGTGGATCTGGCGCGGGCGCACGTGGTGGCCATAGACCGCATGGTGAAGGGCAACAACAAGAACGCCTACGAGATATTCAACATCGGCACGGGACGCGGCGTATCGGTATTCGAGTTGGTGAAGACGTTCGAGCGTGTCAACGACTTGAAACTAAACTATAAAGTAGCGCCCCGCCGTGCAGGCGACGTGGTGGCCATATGGGCTGATACGACACTCGCCAACGAGGAGTTGGGCTGGCGCGCCGAGCGTTCGGTGGAGGATACGCTGCGTGCGGCATGGGCTTGGGAGAAGCATGTGCGCGGCATGGAGTAGCGCGTTTGCCGCGTGCAGCACAATAAAACGTCGCCCGGCGGCGTTGAGAGAATGATTATTCGATTTCGATAGAGATTGCAACAGATGAAAAGATTGGTAACACTCCTGCTTCTGCTCGCCTGCATCGCCACGGCAGCCGAGGCCAAGAGACGCGAGACGCCCGAGGAGGCGGCCAAGCGCATACGCAGCTATTCGGGTTGGGAGTTCGGCGCGAGCGGTCGCGTGAACTTCATATTCTATGAGTTGCAGCACATGAAGGTGGCCGACGATCCGGCTGTCAATGCGCACCGCATACCCAAAAAGCAGCTGATGGGCGGCGACATACTGCTCAATGCCGGATATTTTCTCAACAACCACTGGAAGATAGGCGTCGAGGGCGGTGTGCAGTTGCAATACAACGGACCGCTCATACCGCTCTACGCTACGGTACACCACTACTACGGCAAGCGCAAGAATTGTCTGTTCAACTATTTAAACATAGGAACCAACATCCTGTTCGATCACGGAGTGAGAATGGGCGGCATGGCCGGCATAGGCGGCGGTTACCGCATACCGGTCAAGGATAGCAAGATGAATGTCGATCTGATGATAGGTTATCAGGCCACACTCGTGCGTCCGCGCCCCGTGGTGAACGGTAGTTACGCTTTCGATCTCAACGACATAAAGTTACAGGAGATCAATCAGATGGTATATATCGGCATCGGCGTTTCGTTCTGACATCCGCCGGGGGGGGGAAAAAAGTCAAGGCCGCGAACTTCGAGAGTTCGCGGCCTTGGTTTTATATGTCGGCGACATGTTCGGGCGCTGCCGCTACTTGTTGTTGAAAGCGTTCATCGTGCGGTCGGTGCCGATCGTGGCGAACGAGAGTATGGCATCGCCAAAGAGCTTCAACCGCTCGGGCATGGCTTTAAGCTCCTCGTCGCCGAATGTGCCTAAAACGTAGTCGACCTGATGCCCGCGGGCGAAGTCGCCGCCGATGCCGAAGCGCAGGCGCGCATAGTTGTTGTCGCCCAACATCTCCGTGATGTTTTTCAGGCCATTGTGACCGCCCTCGCTGCCGCGCGAGCGCATGCGGAACGTGCCGAACGGCAGTGCTATATCGTCCGATACGACCAACAGATTCTCGCGCGGTATGCGTTCGGCATCGAGCCAGTAGCGCACGGCCTTGCCCGAGAGATTCATGTAGGTCGAGGGTTTGAGCAGAATGATTGTGCGCCCCTTATGGCGCAACTCGGCCACCGAACCGTAACGCCCGGTGGTAAAAGTGACGTTGGACGCCTCTGCAAGGGCGTCCAACACACGAAATCCTATGTTGTGACGGGTGGCGGCATACTCTGCTCCGATGTTGCCAAGCCCGACAACGAGATATTTCATAACTTCGGTCTGTTACAGTATATTACTGCTGTGCGGCACCGCGCGAAGCACGTGTCACGCGAACTGCGCAGACAGCCGTGGTAGCCGGCGTAAGGAACGTAAGATTGTTGATTTCCAGATCGCCAACGAAAATGGTCTGACCCACATTCAGCGGCGTAACGTCTACAACGATCTCATCGGGCAGGTTCTCGATCAAGCCCTTAACGGTCAACTTGCGGGTTGCCAACGACAACTTACCGCCGACCTTGACACCCTCGGCGTTACCGGTAAGACGCACGGGCAGCGTGATAGCTACGGGCTGTCCCGGCTGGATACGATAGAAATCGATGTGGAGGATCTGCTCGCGCACGGGGTGGAACTGCACCTCACGCATGACGGCCTTCTCGATCTTGCCGTCGATATTCAACTCGACGATGTAAGAGTTGGGCGTGTAGATCAGCTGTTTGAGATCCTTGGCCGATACGGTGAACGCTGTCTCCTCGTGACCGCCATAAACTACGCAGGGTACCAAACCCTCGCGGCGAACGGCCTTTGCGAACTTCTTGCCGAAGTCGGTGCGAACGTGGCCGTTGATTTGAATTGTTTGCATAATGCTTTAAATTTTAATGTATTACCTTCGGCGTCACTCAGCCGTGGTCGCGCCACGCCCCCATAAACGCCTGCTTTTCGTGGCAAAGATAATAATTTTCCGCGATTTATGCTCCCCGCGCGATGTTTTTTCTTCTCGCCGGATGTTTTGTCTTCGGGTATCTTTCGTTTTCGTGCATCCGTTATCCTCACGGGAACGAGATTGCCACGCCTCGCTGCGCTTGGCTCGCAATGACAACGCAACGCCCCACAATGTCACTCCGAGGAGCGTGCTTGCACGCGACGTGGGAGTCTCTGC
>CAZEXJ010000159.1:0-2613 GCA_964516585.1 uncultured Alistipes sp. | reverse complement strand
TGGAAACGGTGCTTGTCCGCAAAGCTGAAATCGTAGTTGATGGTGTTCGACCAGGTGATTTTCGAGTCGTTGGCCTGAGAAAGCGTCGTCGAATTGGTATCGTTGTTCACGATGTCGCTGTGGAACGTATAATTATAGGAGTGTATGAACGCCGCATCGAAATCCAGACCGAAATTCGAACGGAAAACGAATCCCTTGAACGGCTTGACATCGATGTAGGCGTTTCCGAACATCCGCCAGATTTTGAGCCGGTTGTCGCGGTTGTGGTAGAGTTCGCGCAACGGATTCTGACGGTCGCTCATGCTGCCGACAGGGCCGGCGAACGTCTCGCCGTCCTCCTCGTACACCGGTACCGTAGGGGCCATTTTCAGTGCATTTTCCAGCGGCTGGCAGTCCACTTGATTGGAGTAGGTCATCGTAAAGTTCTCGCCGACGGTTACATACTTGCCCAGATTGAACGAATTGTTGATGCGGCCCGAAATGCTTTCGAAATCGGTGTATTTCAGGATACCGTTGTTCTTTTTGTATCCGACGGAGAAAAGCGAACTGCTGTTGTCGTTCGCCCGCGAGAGCGAAACATCGTAATTGTGCATGAATCCCGTGCGTGAAATCGCATCGAGCCAGTCGGTATTGGAGGCCCGCATCGTCTTCGAGGAGTTGATGTATCCGTCGTAACGGCCGTTCACGAGATAGTCGATATAGCCTCCGGCTGCAGGATCGTAAACCCGAATGGGCAAACCGTCCGGAGCTTTGAGGTTCAGGCCGTAATTGGATGCGTATGCCACGGGATCCATGCCGTCGTTCAAGGCGGCCTGCGCCATGGCCGTCGCATAACCCTGGGTGTTGAGCAGCGACATTTTCGACTGCTTGTTGTAGAACTGCGCCGTCCAGCTGGCCGAGAAATCGACATGAACACCGCCTTCGCCCTTTTTACCCTGTTTGGTTGTGATGATAATCACGCCGTTTGCGGCCCGCGAACCGTAGATGGAGGCGGAGGCTGCGTCCTTCAATACCTGCATGCTCTCAATATCGTTCATGTTGAGGGTATTCAGCGCCGTTGTCGTGGGGACGCCGTCGATCACATAGAGCGGATCCTGCGAAGCGTTGAAGGAGCCCATACCGCGAATACGCACGGTTCCCGTTCCGACGGGCGAACCGTCGGTGGTAATGGTCATACCTGCCACCTTGCCTTGCAGGGCGCGCATCGGGTCGGTCGAGGCCGAAGTCGTGAGGTCTTTGGTGTCGACGACCGATACCGAACCCGTAAGGTCGGCTTTGCGCTGTACGGAGTAACCAACCACCACCACCTCATCGAGTTCCGAGGCCTCCTCTTCGAGATAAAGGGTCAGTTCTTCGGACGTGGCATCGATCGTCAGGGGTTTGTACCCTATATAAGAGAAAGAGACGGTGGTGTTGGCCGGAACATCGAGGATGAATTTACCGTCGATGTCGGTAGCGACACCGGTGCCCTCGGCATCGGAAATTACAGCGACGCCGATCAGGGGCTGATTGTCGGCTTTCGACAGCACCGTACCCTGCACGGAGATCGTTTGTGCAGATACGGAGACCGCCGTCAACAGTGCCAATACGAGTGAAGTTAGCAGATGTTTGGTCATAGGAAAAAGTATTTAAGGTTTTCCTATGACCAAACATCTGCTAACTTCACTCGTATTGGCAGATGTTTGGTCATAGGAAAAAGTATTTAAGGTTTTCTTTCGTTCGATGGAACAGTTGCCTCCGGTGGGGGCTTTTCGCATAACAAAGTTAAACAGCGTATAAAAGGAAAATATATAACAGATGTTTCAAAAGTTGTTAAAATCTGCACAACGAAACGCCGGTTGCAGGATATGTAACCACGGCTCCACTCCGGAAACCGAGCCTCAACGTAGGAGAGCGCCATGACCGGCTGGTTAGAAACGGTTCCTGAAGAGACCGGCGCATGCAGGGGGAACGCGCCGGTCAGGTCGGCCAAACAGATGCGAACGAGGCCTTATATATCGGTGATATATAAGGCCTCGTTTGTTCGAGTTCCGTCTTATACGGGACGGCGCCGCTTAATAAAACCCACGGAGATCAATAACGGGCATTTTGAGGATCGAACTCCGTCCAACCCGCCAGCCACGAATCGTTCTCGGAGAATGCCCCGACATAAGTTACCCGGTCGAATCCCGATGCCACTTTCGCATCATTGAATGCGGCCGCTCCGAGCAGCGGGCTGCCTGCCGCAGGACGCGGATCGAACCCGTTCTGCAGCGAATTGGGCTGGCGAAGTTTCAAATCGGCGATGGCATCGTAATAACGGTTGCCGAGTTCCGACTTGTTGAAATAGGCCGCAGAGAAAGCACCGAGGTTCTGGCCGAATTTTTTGTTGGCGTCGCTGGCGAGCTGGGTCATGGCGGCGAAGACGATGTTGGAGATTTTCAGATCGCCCTTCGTGGCGGCACCCTGCGTATCGGAACCTTTGTCGTTCTCGATGATCAAGCCCACCGGATAACCCATCGCCACAGAGTTGAAACACGAGAGGTTCGAATTGCGGCGAACCTGCATGGCCGACTGGAACTGACCGAGTTTCGATCCGTTGTTGGGATTCCAGGCGCCGCCGTCGATATAGGC
>CAZEXJ010000158.1:0-7277 GCA_964516585.1 uncultured Alistipes sp. | reverse complement strand
CATCAATGCCGATATGGCGATGAGCCGCCTCATGGTTATTCGGCGTAATAGAGTGAAACTGCTATCTGTGTCTTGCCCTTGGCGGGGTTGTAGCGCACGACGGCCACTCCGTCGAGAGGTGCGCCGTTGGCATCGGTGCGCATCTTGAAGTCGCCGTCGCTGTCGTGAAACAGCCTTATGTCGCACGGTTTGTCGTCGGGCAGATCGAGCGTCAGACTAACCGTGCCCTCGCATGCGGCTGTCGAGACGTACAACGGCCGGTCGAGCGACTCGGATTCGGCCATGACCAATATCTGTCCCTCGTTGGAACGTATACCCTTGACCGTTAGGGTTACTTCGTGTGCTGCCACCGACAGGGCGGTGAACATCAGCATGCAGACAAGCGTTAATGCGTGTTTCATAATATTGAGATTTTAAATTGAACTTCATCTTCCGTTTCTGTTTGCAAATATAAAGTAGTTTATAAAATAAACCAAATGTTTCGGCAAAAAAATTCGATTCCCGATGATTTATACTTTGTATAAAAAATGTATATTTGTATCGGCGGCAGGGTATGACGCACTTTTTCGCGGCTTTTTCAGTTGCAATTAGTGTTTGAGCTGCCGCAGATTCGATTATTTTAAACTACGGATTATGACAATTAGAGATTTGCAGCCGCAGCATGTTTGGGAGATATTCGACGAGATCACCAAAGTGCCGCGCCCGTCGAAGAAGGAGGGGAAGATTATAGAGTGGCTTATGGGCTTTGCCCGGGAGCACGGCATAGAGTGCAAGCGCGACAAGATCGGCAACGTGGTTATGCGCAAACCCGCCACGCCGGGCATGGAGCAGCATCCGACCGTTATTTTGCAGTCGCACATGGATATGGTGTGCGAGAAAAATTCCGACGTGGAGTTCGATTTCGAGCGCGATGCCATACGCACGCGCATCGACGGCGAATGGGTGCGTGCCGAGGGTACGACGCTCGGAGCCGACTGCGGCATAGGCATGGCCGCGGCATTGGCCGTCATGATCGACGACAATTTGCAGCACGGTGCTGTCGAGGCTCTGTTTACGGTCGACGAGGAGACTGGCTTGACGGGTGCGTTCGAGCTTGGCGAGGGCATGCTCACGGGCAAATATCTCATCAACCTCGATTCGGAGGACGAGGGAGAGTTGTTCATCGGTTGCGCCGGCGGTGTCGATACGTTGGCTACGCTGCGTTATACGACCGAACCTGCGCCGGCCGCTTTGACCTATTTCCGTCTCGATGTGGCCGATCTGCTGGGCGGTCACTCGGGCGACGACATCGACAAGGGACGCGCCAACTCCAACAAGATCGCGGCGCGCCTTCTGTGGGAGGCGACGGAGCGTTTCGATGCCCGTTTGAGCTACTTCTCGGGCGGCAATCTGCGCAATGCCATTCCGCGCGAGGCCTACGCCATATTCGGCGTCCCGACCGATATGGCGGCCGATTTCTGTCGCCGCTACGAGCAGTTCGCCGAGGAGGTCAAGGCTGAATATCACTTTACCGAACCGCGCATGTCGCTGTCGCTAAATGAGATGCCGACGGCCGACTGCGTCATCGATCTGCCTTCGCAGCGCGCATTGCTAAGCGCCGTCATCGGCGTGCCCAACGGTGTGCTGGCAATGTCGTTCGCCGTCGACGGTTTAGTGGAGACCTCGACCAATTTGGCTTCGGTCAAGTTCGAGAGCGATAACCGCATCGTTGTCACCACGTCGCAGCGTTCGTCGGTAGAGAGCGCCAAGCTCTACGCCATGCAGGCCGTCGAGGCGGTCTTCTCGCTGGCCGGCGCCGAGGTGGTTCATTCCGAAGGTTATCCCGGCTGGACTCCCAACCCCGACTCGAAGTTGTTGGAGATCACCATAGATAGTTACCGCCGTCTGTTCTCTGCCGAACCCAAGGTGCGAGCCATACACGCCGGTTTGGAGTGCGGACTGTTCCTCGAAAAGTATCCCGAATTGGAGATGGTGTCGTTCGGTCCGACGCTGCGCGGCGTACACTCGCCCGACGAGCGTTTGGAGATCGCGACGGTCGACAAGTTCTGGCGGCTGCTCGTCGATCTGCTTGCAAGTTTGTAGCCCCACGGCCGGGCTGCGCCCTCACTCGGAGTGATATGGTGGGGCGATGCACACTGTCATTGCGAGCCGAGCGCAGCGAGGCGTGGCAATCTCGCAAGAGAATGTTGCCAAATGTTGAGATTCTCACGTCGCGCTAACGCGCTCCTCAGAATGACAAGGTGGGGCGATGCACACTGTCATTGCGAGCCGAGCGCAGCGAGGCGTGGCAATCTCGCAAGAGAATGCTGCCAAATGTTGAGATTCTCACGTCGGAGGTGATTGGGTGCAGCCGCAAAATTGTTGGGCTGAAACAGGCTTTGTAGAAAATAGTATATAATTGTCTAAAATATTTTATATGGGTCGGCTCTTTTTCCGACCCTTTTTCGTATCTTTGTTCTGAGTATTAATCATCTAAACGAAATATTGCGTGAAAGGGGCGGTGTTGCTCGCATTGTCGGTCATGGGGTGTGTCGTTTGCCGGTCGCAGAGTCCGGCAGACGACTATCGCGCCTACAAGATCGAACGCGAAGAGGAAGTGTATCGCCCTATGCTTGCGACAGATACGTCGATATTTCGCCGGCCTGTGGCATGGATCGATGATATTTGGGCGCACCGTGCCGAGTATGCTCTGTCGTTCGTGTCAGGTGACCGTCGCGGGGCAGACTATCGCTGGCGGCGTACGACGGTCGACGGACTCGATATCGATTGGCGTTCGGCTTCGCTGCTGCGGGCTTTGCGCCTCACGCCGCTGCGTGCGGCAGGCATGGCTGCGGGATACTCCGGCACGGGCGGCATGACCTCGTCGGAGGAGTATTCGCTTGTCGGCGACGTGCCCTTCGACGAGCATCGCATCACAGCCGAATTGTCGGGCTGCGGCTATCTGGGCGGCGTGCGCTGCCAATTCACCCGCAACATGTCGCACGGCTGGACGCTGTCGTCGTATGTCGCCGCCCGCATGGGGCGCGACGCATACATCGACGGCGTTTTCACCGAGCGGGCTGATGTGGCGCTGAGGGTTGCCAAATATACTCCCGGCGGCGATATGTGGTCGTTGGCGGTCATGGCTCCGCTCTCTGTGCGCGGTCTTCGCTCGGCTTCCACCGAGGAGGCCTTCTCGCTTGCGGGCGACAATCTCTATAATCCGTCGTGGGGCATGCAGTCGGGCGAGGTGCGCAATGCCCGCATCAGACGGCAGGCCGTGCCGCAAATCATCGGTGCATTCGTACGGTCGCTATCTTCGGCCACGACTATGACGGTATCGCTGCGCGCGGCCGTCGGCCTGAGCGGTTATTCGTCGCTTGCGTGGTTCGACGCCCATACTCCGCAGCCCGACAACTATCGCTATATGCCGAGCTATTTCAACGACGAGAGGGTCGCTGCGGCTGTGGCCGATGCGTGGCGCAGCGGCGACGAACGATATACGCAGATCGATTGGCGGGAGCTTTATTCCGTTAATGCCTTGCGCACCGACGGGTGCGCGGCTTACGCCGTCGAAGATCGCATCGACCGCCTGACAGACATCTCCGCGGCCGTGCGCTTCGAGAGTTTCGTGGGCGACCGCCTTACTTTGAGTTATGGCATTTTTGCCGCCGGCGGCCGGCGGCGGTCGTTCAAGCGCATGCGCGATTTGTTAGGCGCCGATAAGCTCGTCGACCGCGACTATTTCCTGCTCGACGACGACACCTACGGCAACATGTTGGAGAACGACCTGCGCCACCCCGACCGCACGATCGGCCGAGGCGACCGTTTCGGTTATGATTATGCTTTGGCGCAGTACCGCGCGGGGGTGGCGGTGAGGGCAGAGTGGCGGATGAGCAGCTCTCGAATCACGCTTGCCGCCGAGTTGTCCGACTGCCGTGTATGGCGGCGCGGATACTATGAAAAGGAGCTGTTTGCCGGCCGAGCATCTTACGGACGCTCCGATAAGATGACGTTTACGCCGTATAGAGCCAAGGCCGTGTGGAGTTACTCTCCGGCACCTCGTCACGCGCTGTCGATCGGCCTTGCCTTCGAAGGGTATGTCCCCGAGGCTGCCGATCTGTTTCTGCAAACGCAGTACAACAACCGCACGATCGATCGCCCGCACCTCGCGACGATATGCGGAGCGGAGATCGCTTACAGGTTTCATTCGTCTGTGCTCGATTTGGAGTCGGCGGTCTACTTCTTGCACAGTTTTCGGGAGAGTCGGGTCATGCATGCCTACGACGACCTCTCGGGAGTCTACTCCGACATTGCGGTTGGCAATATCGGCCGGTTGAACATAGGTGTCGAGGCTGCCGCTATGGTGCATTACTCGCGCCGCTTGCGCTCGACCTTTGCATTGTCGGCCGGCTCTTACCGGTTTGCCGCAGATCCGACGGTGAAGATATACTCCGATACGGATAACTCCGTGGTGTCGCTGTCGCGCAGTTATATGGGCGATTGCCATGCCGGTGCGCCCGAGCTTGCGGCATACGCCGATATAGAGTGGTGGTCGGCCAAGGGGTGGTCGCTGCGCCTGTCGGTTCAATATGCCGGTCTGCGATATGTCGAGCCGTCGCCGCTGCGGCGCACCGAGCGCGTCATTACCTATGCCGATTCCGACGAGCAGCGTGCGGCATTCGCCCGCCAGCGGCGATTGGACGATGCGCTGACGTTCGACGCCATGATAGCCAAGAGCTTTCGCATAGGCCGCTCGCAACTCCGACTTATGCTTTCGGTGCGTAATCTGCTGTCGTCGCGAGACATAGTTTACGGCGGCTACGAGCAGAACCGCGTGCGGCGCTACACCGTGGGCGATGAGTCGCTGTGCCGCCCGTTCGACGACATGGTGACATACGCCTACCCGCGCACAGTCTATTTTTCGGCGAGTTGGTCGTTTTGAGGAAATTGTTTATCTTTGCCCCGGTCAAAAAACAGCATATTATGGCAGGATCAAATTTCGTCGATTACGTAAAGATATTTGCACGCTCGGGTCACGGCGGTGCCGGATCGGCACATTTCCGCCGCGAGAAATTCGTGGCTTTCGGAGGTCCCGACGGCGGCGACGGCGGCAGGGGAGGCAGCATCATACTGCAGGGCGACAGCCAATACTGGACGCTTATACACCTCAAATACCAACGTCACCAGTTCGCCGAGGACGGCGGCAACGGCTCGGGCGCACGTTCGACGGGTGCCGATGCCAAAGACATCGTCCTGCCTGTGCCTTTGGGAACGGTGGCACGCAACGCCGAGACGGGCGAGGTGGTAGGCGAAGTGACCGGGCACGGCGAACGTTTGGTGCTGTTAAAGGGCGGCCGCGGAGGTCAGGGCAACTGGCATTTCAAGTCGGCTACCAATCAGGCTCCGCGCTACGCACAGCCGGGCGAGGAGGGTGCCGAGGGCGCCTTTATCCTCGAATTGAAGGTGTTGGCCGACGTGGGATTGGTCGGATTCCCCAATGCCGGCAAGAGCACTCTGCTGTCGGTGGTGTCGGCGGCTAAGCCCAAGATAGCCAACTACGCTTTCACCACGCTCGAACCCAACCTCGGCATCGTATCGGTTCGCGACGACCACTCGTTCGTCATGGCCGACATACCCGGCATAATCGAGGGCGCACACGAGGGTCGCGGCTTGGGCACGCGCTTCCTGCGCCATATAGAGCGCAATTCGGTGCTGCTGTTTATGATACCGGCCGATAGCGACGACGTTGCCGCCGACTACCGCATATTGCTCGGCGAGCTTGCGCAATACAACCCCGAGCTGTTGGACAAGCAGCGTCTGTTAGCCGTCACGAAGTGCGACATGCTCGACGACGAACTGATCGAACAGATGCGCGCCCATCTGCCCGAGGGCGTGGAGTCGGTCTTCATATCTTCGGTCACGGGGCTTAACATCGCGCGCCTGAAAGATATGCTTTGGGCGGCCTTGCAGCGATAGACCTAATAAAGCGATAATGGCAGCTTCATTGTTGGCAATGAAGCTGTCTTTTTTATTGTGTATAATAAGTATTTTTCGTATATTTGTACTACCCAAATATTAAGTCTATGAGATCGTTATTAATTCAATTGTTATTTGTTGCGGCATGCATTCCGGTTGCGGCTCAATCGAAAATAGATACGTTGTACTACGATAGATATGGTCGAGGTGTTGATTATAAAGCGTTTGCCGAGTATATTAGAGTTGTTGCGTATTATGATGACGATGTTACCCGTCGACCGTTCAGAGATTTTTATTTGTCAGGACAATTGCGTGCTGAGGGTGATTATTTGGAAATAGATAAGAAAGATGATGAAAACTCTATATTTGATAAACTATATACCGAATATTATAAATCGGGACAGATCAAATATCAGGAGTTTTGGTCGGAGGGTAAACGCAACGGGCAATATCGGTCGTACTACGAAAATGGCAATATTAAAGAGGATGCGGTATATGACAAAGGTGTGGTAAATGGTGCATGGCTGTCGTATAGCGAGGACGGTGAAACATGTAAATGCGTTGAGTATGAAAATGATATGCCCAAATACGATTATTATACATTATCTACTAAAAGTGGGTTGTCCGGTAAATTCAACATCGAAACAGACGAGTTGATCGATGATTATATCGAACCGGAGTATAAAGATTGTTTAATATTTGATGTCAATGACGAAGCATGGTCTGGATACTATATAAACGGCTTGGTATTGGTTTTACATGTTTCGATGGTAAAGCAATATGGTAAATATTATAAAGTGGACATCTATCTAAAAAATAACACTTTTAAAGATTTAGAGTTCAATTTTTATAATACGAATACACTCCTTGTGGAGAAGGAATATATGATTACGAGTATGCCATATATATATTCTTCTAATGAATATTTAAATACTGTACGTAACCGTCAATCTTGGAATGTTACTTTATTAGTGGCATTGGGTGGCGCAAACCGAACATATCATACTACGTCATATACGCCGTTTGGTACGATAAAATCAACGACAACTACTACCGACTCATATAAATTGGATCAAATAAATAGAGAATTGGCCGAAGAAGCACAATCGTTGGTGGCTGATTATGTTAAAGAGCAAACGTTGAGGCCGAGTGATGCCTTGTTCGGCTTTTTCTTGGTCGGTAGAGAACCCGTTTCTGCTTCAATTTTAAACTTATCCATTGAGATTGATGGGGTGGTTTATCCTTTCCAATATGATGTAACGCGCAAACAGATATCACCCCGAAAAATTATAGATGTAGAGGAGTAGGGCGCACCCGAA
>CAZEXJ010000157.1:0-3104 GCA_964516585.1 uncultured Alistipes sp. | reverse complement strand
TCACGACATTCCTGCAACACGCCACGCCGGCGGCATTCTACGCACACACCTCCGACCGCCGCGCGCTTAAAGATATTACGCACAATTTGGTCGACAGCGGCATCGAGGTGGCCGTAGGCGGCGGCAGAGAGTATTTCGAGCAAACATATCCCGACGGGGCATGGCTCGACACGCTCGCGGCACACGGCTATCGCACGGTTTACGACATCGAATCGTTTACGGCGCTCGACGGCCGCGGCCGCATCATGGCATTGCTTGCCGACGAGGAGCTGCCCTACGACAGCGGCGACATGTTAGCCGTGTCGACAGCCAAGACTCTCCAACTGCTCGATGCCGAATCGGCACGGCGCGGCGAGGTGGGATTCGTGGCCATGATCGAGGGCTCTATGATCGACTATGTAGCCCATGGCAACGAGATCGACGGGCTGCGCGACGAGCTGCACAGCTTCACAATGGCGGTGGAGGCGGCCGTGGAGTTCGCACGCACGCACGAGGGTACGCTTGTCGTGGTGACAAGCGACCACGAGACGGGCGGATTAGCCATTGCCAGTGTCGACAGCGATTTTCTAAAAAGCGAACAGGGCATAAGCTATCGTTTTGCTTGCGAGGGGCATACGGCACAGATGTGCCCCGTGTATCTCTACGGCGCGGGAGCCGAGTCGATAAACGGCATCATGGAGAACTCCGAATTGGGTGAGCGACTTATCTCGCTGCTCGGCCTGTGACAACCCTCTCGCGGCGGCGCATCTGATAGCGGACGCGCAGCGACGTAAGCAGCGCCGCCGCCGTCAGTCCGCACACCAGTCCCAAAGCTAAACCTGCGGGACCCATACCGCACTCGAAGGCGAGCAGATAGCCCGTCGGTATGCTGAGCAGCAGATACGACACCAGCACTATGGGCATGATTATCTTCACATCCTGCAAACCGCGCAGGATGCTGATCGACAAGCCTTGTATACCGTCCGATATCTGATATACCGATATGTACAGCAGCAGATAGCCCGTCAGTGCTATCACCTCCCCGTTGTCGGTGAACAGCGACGGGATGGCCGCTCTGAGCGCGACGAACAGAACTGCCATGGAAACGCTCCAAATCAGTCCCATACGATATGTCGCGGCGACGACGGGGCGCAAGCGGCGGAAATCGCCGGCGCCGTATATGTGCGAGACGACGATTGTCGAGGCCGAACCTATGGCGACGATTATCATCCACGCGATGTTGGCTATGTTGAACGTTATCTGGAACGCGCTCGACGCCACGGCGCCGAACGACAGAGCAAGGACAGAGGTCGCGATGAACGCGCTGGCTTCAAACATCATCTGAAAGGCTATCGGATAGCCTACGTGCAATATGGTGCGGATAGGTTTCCAGCTTATGACACGCCGTGCGAAGTGGCGGCGGTACTCGCCGAAACGGCTGGCACGCAGCACGATGATGGCTATGCACAGCATCTGCACGATGCGCGATATGAGCGTCGCCAAACCGGCGCCCTCGGCACCCATAGGCTCCGCACCGAGATGTCCGAATATGAACACCCAGTTGAGCGCGATGTTGAGCGCATTGCAGCCCAACACTATCCACATGGCTATCGAGGTATTGCCTATACCCTCCAAGAACTGCTTGAACGACAAGAATATCATCAGCGGTATGGTGCTCCACGTCAACATGTCGAAGTAGGGCATGGCGCAGCGCACCACGGCATCGATGTCGGCGGCATCGCCTTGCGGCGTCAGCAGATCACTCAACGCCCACATCAACGGGCGGGCAGCCAATGCCGCGACAGTCGCCGCAACACCCACTGCGGCGCAATACAACATGCTGTTTTGCAGCAGGTGCGCCACAGTCCTCTTATCTCCCTTTGCGAAATGTTCGCCTATGACGGGCGTTATGCCCAGAGCCAATCCAAGCGCACCCAAATATATGATCAGAAACAGGGAGCTGCCCAACGACACGGCAGCCAACGGCAGCGGATCCTCGCCGCCGAAGTGTCCGACCATGGCCGTGTCGGCGAACTGCGTGGTTAACTGGCCGGCCTGCGCCAATACCACAGGCATGGCCAACCGCAATATTTTTCCGTACTCTTTACCTAACATGGCGGCAAAGGTACTATTTTTTTCGTGAAAAGACATCATTTGCTTCCGCGCGCTCGTTCGACCGAATAGGTAGTACGATCAGTACAACCTATCCGGTCTCACATCGTTTGCGTTGCAACTAATGCCTTTTGACGAAAAATTGGGTCGTGGTGCTTATGACGCTATTTCCACTGCTCTGTCATTCTGAGGAGGCCGCAGGCCGACGTGAGAATCTCATTTGGGAACGATTATTTCCGCTGTCCTGTCATTCTGAGCGGAGTGTAACGAAGCGAAGAATCTGGTTGGGGTAGATAAGACTTTTCGTCCACGCACATCGTGCCCAACCAGATTCTTCGCTTCGCTCAGAATGACACCGCAGGAAAAGAGATTCCCACGCCTCGCTGCGCTCGGCTCGGAATGACATGGTGGGGCGTTGTACCCTGTCATTCTGAATGGAACGTAGTGGAGTGAAGAATCTGGTTGGGGACGATTATTCCTGTTGTCAAATGCAGAGATTCTCACGTCGGCCTGCGGCCTCCTCATAATGACAAACAGAGCGTTCAAAGCGCTATTCGGGATACCCGCCAACTGTTCCACGCTCCACCCGGAGCGAAGCGACAACAGCCCCTCCCGAGGGAGGGGTGTGGGGTGGAGTCAGAATTATATAACGGCGCAAGCCGTCGCTTCGTGGTCGACGTTTGTTTTTTTCACGCCTCGCTTTGCTCGGCTCGCAATGACAAACATGGCGTGCAAAGCGCCTGTTTGGGCGTCATAGCCCGAAATATTATGAAGCTAAGGCGCAGTATTGGTTGTATTTGCGCATGACTTCGCGCACGTAGCCGTTTGTCTGGCGGCTGCCGGTGAATTTGCCGCTGCGAACGGCCTCGTTTTCGTAGTACGCCGGATCGGATTTCAATTCTAAGTAACGGCTTACCGTCTCCCACGAATTGGGATTCTCTCCGTCGAGACGCGCCAAGCGTCGTGCGTCCATTACGTGTCCCACGCCGGCATTATAGCTCGCCAATATTATG
>CAZEXJ010000156.1:0-4400 GCA_964516585.1 uncultured Alistipes sp. | reverse complement strand
AGCTCGGCCGAAAGCACGGTCTCTTTCTCGGTGGGGAACATCACCTCGACAATCTGGCCGGCGGCCAGGAGGTCGGAGGTGTTGATGAGGTTGTTGGCGAGGTTGATCTCCTCGAAGGTCTCCGTGTGCATGAAGTGTGCGCCCAGATCATCCTCGTAGGTGAACTGATAGGGGCGGCGCTCAACGCGCACCTGTTCGATCTTCTGGCCTACCGACGAGAAGGTGTTCTCGATCACGCGGCCATTCTCTAAATTCTTCAACTTCGAACGCACGAATGCGGGGCCTTTGCCCGGCTTGCAATGCTGGAAATCGACGACAATGAATGTCTTGCCGTCCATTTCGATGCACATGCCGATTTTGATATCAGCTGCTGTAATTGTCATAAAAGTGTATGTATTAAATTAAATATCTCGCAAAAAGACATGCAAAAATAGAAAAAATTTATGTTGTTGTCAATTAATTCGGCATTTATCTCTCCTGCTCGTGCATTCCGTCCCAGTCGACATACCATTTGCCGTCGAGTTCATAGAGACCTGCTGTGCCCGATGAGGAGCTGCCGTCGGTCATTTCGAGTTCGACATCGATGTTGCAATAGCTGCCGTTCAAAGACGTCTCGCCCAGTTTGAATGATTTGAGACGGGCGTGCTCCGCCATATGTTCGATGACAGCCTCATAATAGTCGTCGTCACAACGGGTATATTCGCACATGGCATCGTCGTCGCCGCGCTGCCACGCCTCTAAAAAGGCTGTCAGCACGCCTTCGGGTGTTGTTGGGTAGGCGAACCATATCTTCCATATGCCGAAAGCCGCCAAGGCCACAGCAACGGTCGCGGCTGCGGCTATGATCCAGTTGCGTTTGCGATGCGATACGCGCGCTATGGGCGAGGCCGCCTCATCGGCATTCACTCCGAGATAAGTTATTTGACCGCAGTAAGGACAGAATTTGGCGTTGTCCTCGATCTGCTTTCCACATTTGCTGCAAAACATAATTTATAGGGTTTTAATTAGTTGCGAATAAGCCAACGCCCGTCGACGAGTTCGAGTATGTATGTTATCGTGTTGGTGTCGGTCTCGTCGTCATAGAGATCCTGCACCGTTACTCTGGCCTTGACAGATGCCTCATTGCCGCGCATATCCTCTTCGATGATCTGATAGGATATCAGTTGAACTTCGTCTAACATTTCGTAGGTATGGGAGCGGTTGCGCTCGGCAGCCCGGGGTGTTGCGTACGACAGCATTTTTTCGGCATCGCCGTCCTTCCATGCCTTCATGAACCGGTCGACCGTATGGCGCGGGGACGAACCCATATCGCCGTCGTCGGATTTAGGCCAGAATGCTACGGCCAAAGCCACGGCAACGACTGCTGCGAAAGCGGCCAATATGAACCACAACTTGCGGTTGCTGTTACGCGGTGCTGCCGGCGAACCTTGCGGCGCACGGTAGACGGGCTGCCCTGCGGCAGCAAATTGCACCGGCTGCCCGGCCGCTGCACGAGGCTGTTGAGGCTGTTGGGGAACAGGTTGTGGCGTCTGTTGCTGTACAGGCTGCTGCGCCTGTGGGCAGACAGGGACTTTGGCTCCGCACGACGGGCAGAACAGCGATTCTTCGGGTAGCGGTTGTCCGCATTTGTTACAAAACATATCTTTCGAAATTTAAGTTGTTTGCTATTCGTCGTCACCCCAGCGTTTGCGTTCGACGTCAATGCCCGCCATGGCCACGGCGCGCAGCGTGACGCTCATGCACAGCTCGTCGATACTCTCTGCCTTTATATAAAACGACGGCGAAGCGGGTAATATTATGCCGCCGGCTTGGGTCAGTGCTGTCATGTTGCGCAGATGTATGAGTGAGTAGGGCGCCTCGCGCACAACGAGAATCAACCGGCGACGCTCTTTAAGCATCACGTCGGCCGCCCTCTCGATAAGCGAGTGCGACACTCCGGAGACTATGCGCCCGAGTGTCCCCATCGATGCCGGAACGATAATCATAGAGTCCCATGCAGCCGATCCGCTCGCCACGCTGGCCGTCATGTCGTCGTTGTCGCAGAGGCGTATGCGGGCGTCGGAGGGAAGCTCGATATGTTCGTGCGACAACACCTCGCGTGCGTTGCGGCTGACGATCAATGCTATCGACTCCACCTCGCGCGAGGCGAGCAGACACTCCAATGTCTGACGCGCATACAAGGCTCCGCTTGCTCCCGTGACTGCAACTACGATCTTCATCTGCTACAACTCTATTATTTTACATTTCAATCCTTGTGAGGCTATCTTTTTCAGTGTGGCCGGCAGTGCATGGCTCATGTTGCGAAAGGCCTTGGCGCTGTCGTGAAACGCTATGATGTCGCCGCCGCGTATATCCTTGATGACGCCGCGCAGACACTTGCGTGGCGATATGGTGCGGTTGTAGTCGCGCGACAACACGCTCCACATCACTATCTTGAACCGCTGGCCTACGACGTGCATCTGCGAGGGCGTGACACGGGCGTAGGGCGGGCGAAACAACTCCGAGCGCACGATCGACGATGCCAAATCGATGTCTTCGATGTATCGTTCGAGCGTCATGCCCCAACCCTTCTGGTGCGAATAGGTGTGGTTGCCTACTTTGTGTCCTGCATCGAGTATCTTCCGATAGAGATCGGGATACATCTCCGCATTTTTGCCCAGCACGAAGAACGTGGCCTTGGCGTCGTACTTCTCCAATGTCGACAATATCCACTCCGTAACGCCCGGCGTGGGACCGTCGTCGAAAGTGAGAAATACGGCCTCGGGATCGTCGATACGCCATATCATATCGGGAAACAATCGGCGTATGAAGCCGGGCGGATTGATTCTCATCGGAAAAACTGCCAATCAAAGTTAAACACTACAAAAATAGCTTTTTTTTCGCAAACCGAAAAATTTTGCTGTCTTTGACTGTGCCGAAGATATTTTCGCTCGGCAAAATCCAAATAAATTTGCTTTTGCTCTCGCTTATTCGTATCTTTGACTTCGTCGAAGATACTCCGCCTCGGCAAAAAAAATGAATAAATTCCTTTTTTTGCTCTCGGCTTATTCGTATCTTTGTCGACATCACGGCGCGGAAAAGCGTGCTATTTGCATGTATCGCCAAGATGTAGAGTAAAATCATTGGATTATGAAAAGATATTTGTTACACGCTGTCGCGATCTGTTTGATCGCAATGTCGTCGGTCTGCTGCCGAGGTCTGATGTCCGACAGCCGCACCTCGCTCGGCCGTCCCTACGAGTTGCTGGTGATATGTCCCGACGAGGAGTGGGACGGCGCTTTGGGCGACACGCTGCGCTCGCTGTTGGAGGCGCAGGTGCCGCGGCTCAATACGCCCGAGACCTATTTCGATATAAACCACACCACCAAGCAGCGCATGAACGATCTGTTGAACAAGCAGAGCAACATACTCACCGTGTCGTTCGATCCGCTGCGCACGGAGACTCAGATGCTCGTGCAGTATGACTATTCGGCCAAACCGCAGATCATCGTGTCGCTGAAAGCCTCCTCGCCCGAGTCGGCGCTTGCATACGTCGCAGAGAACGGCGAGGCGTTGATGCGCGTGTTCGAAATGGCCGAGCGCGAGCGCGATTTGGTGTTGTTCCGCGACCTTAAAGACGAGGACAAGAGCCGCCTGTTCGAGGAGCATACGGGCTTGGACATGACCATATTGCAGGGATATTTCAAAGCCAATACGGTCGACGACCGCATATTGTGGCTGCGCAAGGACTACAATCGCATGAGTCAGGACATATTCGCATTCAGTTATCCGTGCACCGATCGTACCGATCTGACGGCCGAGTGGTTGGAGCGCGCCATAGACAACCGTTTGGCCAAGATCCCGGGACCGTCGGCCGGTTCCTACATGCAGATATCGAAAGAGATGCCGCCGATATACTCCACGTTCAGGATAGGCGACCGCTACTGGTTCGAGTTGCGCGGTATGTGGGATGTCAAGGGCGACTTCATGGGCGGCCCGTTCGTCAGCTATTCGACCATAGACATGCAGACGGCCGAGATAACGACCATAGTATTTTCGGTCTACGCTCCGCAACTCGACAAGCGCAATTACATACGCGAAATGGAGCATCAGATCTATACCATTACGAAATAGCCCGATCCTCAGATCGCCGCTTTTCCCGGGGGCACTGTTGCCACCGGGATTTTTTTTGGGGGGCGCCTGCAAAACCCGGTGGGTGTGGGAATAGAGACTCCCACGGTCGAAGCGTTGCTTCTCCCTCGGAGTGACATTGCGGAGGTGTCATTCTGAGGAGCGGTTGTAAACCGCGACGTGAGAATCTGGTTGTGGAAGACTATTCCCGCTGCCATGCCGAGTGCAGAGACTCCCACGGTCGAAGCGTTGCTTCTCCCTCGGAGTGACATTGCGGAGGTGTCATTCTG
>CAZEXJ010000155.1:0-1993 GCA_964516585.1 uncultured Alistipes sp. | reverse complement strand
CGTCGCTTCGGTGGCCGACGTTTGTTTTCCCTCCCGAGGGAGGGGTATGGGGTGGGGTCAGAATTGTAAAACGGCGCAAGCCGTCGCTTTGTGGTCGACGTTTGTTTCCTCCCGCGGTAGGGCTATGCCCTCCCCCGGAGTGACATTGTGGGGCGTTGCACCCTGTCATTGCGAGCCGAGTGTAACGAGGCGTGGCAATCTCTTGCGTAAATGCTCCCATGCGTTGAGATTCTCACGTCGCGTTCTTCGAACGCTCCTCAGAATGACTAACAGGGCATGCAATGCGATATTCGGAATACCTGACAACCGTTCCTCGCCCCACCCCGGAGCGAAGCGACCCAAGTTCCTGACTAAACAAATGACTCCTCGCTGGATTTTGCGGGTGATCCTTGAAAAGTGCGGCCTAACCCGGTTCGGGAACAGCTTGGAAGCGGATTGAAAACGGCTCGGGTGCGGCTCGGACACGGATGTGTTTCGCCGGCGCAGCTATTCGAATTTATAACCGATGCCCTTGACTGTGACGATGCGTTTGTTGCCGATTTTCTGGCGCAGTTTGCGAATGTGTACGTCGATAGTGCGGTCGCCCACCACGACATCCTTGCCCCACACCCGTGAGTATATCTCCTCGCGGGTGAAGAGTCTGCCGGGCGACGAGGCGAGCAGCTCCAAAAGTGCGAACTCCTTGCGCGGCATCGTAAGTTCGCCCTGTGCGGTATGCACCACGAAGTGCTCGCGGTCGGGCATGACGTCGGCTTGTACGGCCGCGACGCCGATGCTGCCGGCGGATTCGGTCTCTCGGGCTTCGATACGTTTCATTATCGCTCCCACGCGGCTGCGCAGAAGCGTCATCCTTATGGGCTTGGTGATGTAGTCGTCGGCTCCTGCGTCGAAGCCGGAGAGCTGCTGCTCCTCCTGATTGAGCGCCGACAGAAAGACGATCATCGTCTGGCGCAGATCGGCGTGCCCCCTTATGGCGCGGCAGGTCTCTATGCCGTTCATTACGGGCATCATCATGTCGAGCAGTATCAGATGAGGTCGTATCTCTATGGCCTTTTCGAGTCCTTCGCGGCCGTTGCTGGCGGTGTACACTTCGTATCCGTCGCGGCTGAGATTGTATTTTATGAACTCCAAAATGTCGATTTCGTCGTCTATTATCAGAATGCGATACATAATGTCCGATGCCTGTTGGGATAATTGTAGGCAAAGATAACAAATTCTTGGTATAATACGATGAATAATTGACAAAAATTGTTATCTTTGCCCGGTTTCCATACCTATATGTGGAACATAATATTAAAACTAAGAAGTGATGGCTACTGAAAAAATCGATCTTACGGCTCCCGCGGAGCCAGTCGGCAGTGTTGCCGAAGATACGCAGACGACCGCCGCCGTTGCGACTGCCGAAGTTGGAACGACCGAATCGCCCGCGAGTGAAGAACAGCCGGTCGAGCCGGAGAATAATGCCGTTTTTGCCGATGAGGAGGCGGCTTTGGCTGCCGAGGAGGCTGGATTGGAGATAGGCGAAGAGACTGCCGAGGAGCAGGCTGCCGAGATGGAGTCGGCATCCGAAGCCGCCTCGGGCGACGAACTTGTCGGCAAGAGCAAGGCCGAGCTTGTGGAGTTGTTCGCTTCGAAGATCGAGAATGAACCCGTGCAGACGCTGCGTCACACGGTCGAAGCCATTAAGATAGCGTTCTACAAACGTCACCGTGCCGATGTGGAGGCTGCGCGGCGCGCGTTTGTCGAGTCGGGCGGCGCCGAGGAGGAGTTCGTACCGGCACAGGATCGCGACGAGACCCGTTTCAAGGAGTTGTTCTCGCTGTACCGCGAGCATCGCGACAAATATATGGCCGAGATAGAGGCCGACAAGGAGAAGAATCTCGCCACCAAGTTGCAGATAATAGAGGAGTTGAAAGAGCTTGTCAATTCCGACGAGACGATGAATACCACATTCTCGCGTTTCCGCGAGTTGCAGCAGCGCTGGAAGGATACC
>CAZEXJ010000154.1:0-6255 GCA_964516585.1 uncultured Alistipes sp. | reverse complement strand
CGACCTAATTTTTCGTCAACAGGCGTTAGTAGCGGTGCCGACATGAAAGTGGCGCGGATAGGCTGTACTCGGCGTACTGCCTATTCGCGCCAATGATTGAGGTGCCGCTAATGGCGCCTTTTCACGAAAAATTAAGCGCCGAAGTTATCAAACAATATACTCTCAGCCGGCACTCCCAAACCGTCGAGCAGATTGACTACCGACTGCGACATCATCGGAGGTCCGCACATCAGATAGATGATGCCCTCCGGCTCCTCGTGATTTTTGAGATATGTCTCGTAGAGCACATTGTGTACGAAGCCCGGAGTATACTTCACGCCTGCCGCATCGGCCTCGGGATCGGGACGATCGAGTGCGAGGTGGAAGTGGAAGTTGGGGAACTCCTTCTCTATCTGATGATAGTCGTCGAGATAGAAGGCCTCTTTCAGCGAACGTGCGCCGTAGAAGAACGATACGGGGCGCTTTGTCTTCTCGGTGCGGAACAGGTGCATGATATGCGAACGCATGGGAGCCATACCGGCACCGCCGCCGATGAATACCAATTCCTGATCGTCGGAGAGATTGTCGGGCAGGAAGAACTCGCCGAACGGACCCGACATGGTGATCTTGTCGCCCGGTTTGAGCGAGTAGATATACGACGAGCAGACGCCCGGATTGACGTTTACGAAGCCGCCCTTGGCACGATCGAACGGCGGAGTGGCTATACGCACGTTGAGCTTGATGATATCGCCCTCGGCAGGATAGGTAGCGCACGAATAGGCGCGCACCTGCGGCTCGGGGTTGACCATTTTCAGATTGAACACGCCCATCTTCTCCCAATCGGCGCGATACTCCGGATCGACATCGATATCTTTGTAGTCGACCGTTATGGCCGGCACGTCGATCTGTATGTAACCGCCGCTGCGGAAGTTGAGATGCTCGCCCTCGGGGAGCTTCACGACGAACTCCTTGATGAAAGTGGCCACGTTGTGGTTCGAAACCACTTCGCACTCCCACTTTTTGATGCTAAGCACCGATGCCGGCACTTTGATCTTCATGTCCTCCTTGACTTTGACCTGACAGCCCAAACGCCAGTGGTCGAGGATCTGGCGACGGTTGAAGAAGCCCGTCTCGGTGGGCAGGATAGAGCCGCCGCCCTCGATGACCTGACACTTGCACTGTCCGCAAGCGCCCTTGCCGCCGCAGGCCGATGGCAGGAATATGCCCTTGTCGCCGAGCGTAGAGAGCAATGTCGAACCGGCAGTCACCTCCAACACCTTATCGCCGTCGTTTATGTCGATCTTCACCGGACCCGATGAAGTCAGTTTCGCCTTCGCTAAGAGCAGCAGCAACACCAAAACCAGAGTCACCGCAAGGAAGGCAACGATTGCAATTAATATGATTTTCATTCCTTAAAGTCTCTTATTAAAGGTTTATAACTGAATACCCGTAAAGATCATGAACGCAATACCCATCAAACCGGTGATGATGAATGCGATGCCGGGACCCTTCAATGCTGCCGGAATATGCGAGTAAGTGATCTTCTCGCGGATAGCGGCCATCATGACGATAGCCAGCCACCAGCCTATACCCGAACCGAGACCGTAGACGACCGAGTCGCCGACGTTCATGATCGACTCGCCGACCTTCTGCTGCATGAAGAGCGAACCGCCCATTATGGCGCAGTTGACGGCTATCAGAGGCAGGAATATACCTAACTGGTTGTAGAGCGTCGGTGAGAACTTCTCGACGATCATCTCCACAAGCTGCACGAAAGCGGCTATAACGGCGATGAAGATGATGAACGAAAGGAAGCTCAGATCGATACCCTCGCCGAGTGCATCGGGAGCAAGGACATACTGGTTGAGCAGGTAGTTCAAAGGTACAGTCATGACCATGACGAACGTAACGGCTGCGCCGAGTCCTATGGCCGTCTTCACGCTCTTCGATACGGCGATGTAAGAGCACATGCCGAAGAAGAAGGCAAAGACCATGTTGTCGATAAATATCGAGCGGATAAAAAGATTCAATGTTTCCATACTTCACCCTCCTACTTTTCCTGTAAATCTTTGTTAAACGAGCGGTGTACCCAGATGATACAGCCGACGATGATCAACGCCATGGGCGGGAACAACATCAGCGAGTTGCCCACATAGCCGAATCGTGCGATGATATCGATGCCGAACAGCGTACCCGAGCCGAACAGCTCGCGGAAGAAGGCCACGATGACAAGGATCAGAGCATAGCCCAAACCGTTGCCCACGCCGTCGAGGAACGACTCCCACGGCTTGTGACCCAATGCGTATGCCTCGACACGACCCATGACGATACAGTTGGTGATGATAAGACCCACATACACCGACAGCTGCTTCGACACGTCGTAGGCAAAGGCGCGCAGTACCTGATCGACCAAAATAACCAGAGTGGCGATAACCACCAACTGCACGATGATACGTATGCGCGACGGAAGGCCGTTGCGCAAGAGCGACATCACCAAATTGGAGAACGCCGTAACGAAGATCACAGAAAGACCCATGACCACGGCCGGTTCGAGCTTGACCGTGACTGCCAAAGCCGAACATATACCGAGGATCTGTACGATCACGGGGTTGTTTCCGCCAAGCGGAGCCGTTATGTTAGAATTCAATTTCATAATGCTATTCCTCCTCTACGTTAGTGGGTTTAACATCGACAATCTCGGCATCGAACGCCTCTTCGAGAACAGGCTCTGCAACGGCATCATCGGCCAAGGTTGTATCCTCGGCAGCAGCCGACGAGAGCGTTCTGAGGAAGTCTTCATACTTCGATAATCCGTTTTTGAGCATGAGCGTAACGCCGTCGGAAGTCTTCGTACCGCCAGTAATGGCATCGACCTCGTGCTTGCTGTCAGGCGCGGCTCCGCCCTTTACGAGTTTCACCGACACGAAGTTATTGCGGTCATCGAATATTTTCAGACCCTTATACTTCTCCTGATGCTCCGGAGTGGCTATCTCGGCTCCTAAACCGGGAGTCTCGCCCTTGTGACCGAATACGGCTCCGGCGATCGTGTTGCCGTCATCTTCGAGGGCAATGTAACCCCAGATAGAGTCCCAGAGTCCCTTGCCGGAAACGGGAATGACATAGCGGACAACGCCCTCTTTCTCGTATTTGAATATGGGCAGATCGTTTTCTGCGGCTGCGAGAGCCTTCAAATCGGCAAGTTTGTCCAAAACGGGTTTGGCATCGGCCTTACCCTCCTTGTCGAGCTGGGGAGTGAGCACTCCGTCGACGATCAACGCCGGAACGATCATCTCGTCGAAGTCGCGCACGGCCTGCTCCCGAGAGTCGCCTGCCATGCCCAGAGCCTCCATGATAGCCGATTTCTTCTCGTTCTCGGCATTGGAGTTCTGACGATCTTTCAAAGATGTTGCGGCAAAGGTCAAAAGCGTGGCGACGACCACAACCATGACCACCGTATACATAATAATATATGCGTTGGAATTTTTATTGATTGCCATAACTCACCTATTTTACAGTTTTAATACGACGTTTGCGACGCGCCATGTTGCGCTCGACCACGAAGTAGTCTACCAGCGGCGTAAGGGCGTTCATAAACAGGATCGACAACATCATACCCTCGGGATAGGCCGGATTGCAAACGCGAATCACGACAGCAAGCGCACCGGTCATGAAACCGACGATTAACTTACCCGTATTGGTCTGCGACGAGGTGACGGGATCGGTAGCCATGAACACGGCGCCGAATGCGAAACCGCCGACAATGAGGTGCATGTAGGGAGCTATCGACATGAAAGCCTTCTTAGAGGTCAATGCCGCAACGACATCCTCGCTCGCATCTGCCGGAATCTCTATGCTCGGAGCGATCCAGTTGAAGACCAGAGCCATGACAAAACCGCCGACAAACACGCTCACCATTGTGCGCCACGACGACACGCCGGTGAACAGCAATATGGCCGCACCGATCAGTATTGCCAGAGTCGAGGTCTCACCCACACTGCCGGGGATAAAACCGAAGAACGCATCGCACACCGAAACGTCGGCGCCATTAAAGGCATGTACGCCCAGAGTGCCTTTCGTCGAGAGTGTTTCCAAGGCCGTGGCGCCCGATACGGCGTCACACGCATACCACACCTTCTCGCCCGACATCTGTGGAGTGTAGGCGAAGAATGCGAACGCACGCGCCAGAAGCGCGGGGTTGAATACGTTCATACCCGTACCGCCGAATACCTCCTTGCCGAATATGACGGCGAACGCCGTAGCCAAAGCCACGATCCACAGGGGTACGTCGACCGGCATGACCATAGGGATCAACAGACCGGTCACGAGGAAGCCCTCGTTGACCTCATGGCCGCGCGACTGTGCGAAGCCGAACTCAATGGCCAAACCCACAACATACGAAACGACGATTATGGGCAGCACTTTCAGGAATCCGAACCAGAAGGCCGAAAAACCAGTCATGCCGACCTGATAACCGACATTGTACATACCGAACAGCAAGGCCGGCATGAGTGCAACGACAACGACGATCATGGTACGTTTCATATCGTTGCAGTCGCGGATATGAGCACCTTTGGTCGTAGTGGTATTGGGAACAAACAGGAACGTCTCGAATGCATCGAAAGTCGAAGCCAAGAAACCCAACTTGCCTCCCTTGGAGAAAGTAGGTTTAATCTTATCTACCATTTTACGCAATCCCATAGCTTAGCTCTCCTTAATCATTAGGTTAATACCGTCGCGAATAATCTGCTGTATCTCGATCTTCGAAGGATCGACGAACTCGCACAGCGCGAAGTCCTCGGGCAGCACTTCGTATATGCCGAGGTTCTCCATCTTGTCGATGTCCTGCGCCAGAATAGCCTTCAACAGATACATCGGATAGATGTCCATGGGCAGATACTTCTCGTAAAGTCCTGTTACCACGAACGGACGCTCGCCGCCGTTGAGATTGGTATCGAGGCGATAGGCCTTGCGCGGGCACAGCCACGAAAAATATGCGCGCGACACCGAAAAACGGTGCATGCGCGGCATAGCCCAGCCCAGCAGCTCGTATTTGTCGCCCTCGGGGATAACAGTTATCATGTCGGCATCGGCCGAGATGTAACCGTCGGGCGCCACCTTGCGGCCAGTCAGCACATTGCCCGAAATGATGCGCACCGTCTCGTTCTCACCCTGCGGACGCAGGTTGCCGGCAAGAATCGATGCCACGGGGGCGCCGCTTATTATACGGCAATATTTCGGTTCGGCCACCTCGCTGCCCGCAACGGCTATGATCTTCGACATGTCGATACGGCCTGTCAGGAACAGACGGCCGATAAGAACCGCATCCTGCACGCCGACACTCCATACGATGTCGCCCTTGGCAATAGGATCGATGTGATGAATCTGCACGCCCACGTTACCGGCGGGATGCTTGCCCGAGAAGGTGTGATACTCCACACCCTCGATCGAGGGCATGTAACCCTCTTTGCCGCTCTTGGCAGAGAGGTGTACGCGACCGTCGGTCAAACGAGACAGCACCTCCATACCGCACTGCAAAGCCTTCTGTTCATCTTTGAGAACGAAGTTGTAGTCGGGTGCCAGAGGCGCAGAATCGAAGGCCGACACGAACACGGCCTTAGGTTTCTGCCCGGGATCGGCTATCACGCCGTATGGACGCTGCACAAGACGTGTCCACAAACCCGAAGCCAGCAGGGTGTCGACGATCTCTTCGCGCGAAGCCTTGCGCAAATCGATTTTCGAGAACTCCTCGTAAACTTGCTTGGCATCGGCGTCGACAACGACATTCAGCAGCTTGCGCTTCTCGCCGCGATTGACGGCGGAAACCACTCCGCTTACGGGCGAGGTGAACAGCACACGAGGATTGTTCTTATCGAAGAATAATGCCCCTCCGGCCTTCACACGATCACCCACCTTCACCAACAACTTGGGAGTAATGTTCTCGTAATCAAGCGGGGACACAGCATACGAAGCTGCCATCGGCAATACCGACAACCGCTCTGCGGCGCGTCCCTGAAGATTAATGTCGAGACCTTTACGTAATTTAATGTTTTTCGACATAAAGTTGTTTGTTAATGAATTGAATTAGTATATTTGTTAGTCTGTTAATTCGTTAACACTATAAAGCGCGTGCGAAAATAATAATAATTTCCGGGATTTTCAACATCGTTCGCAATATTTTTCGCAAAGAGGTAAAATTTTGCATATTCAGCCTCGTGCCGTATAGCTCCCGCACCGCGTCCTGCATCCCGACGCGATTGTCATTCTGAGGAGGGAAAA
>CAZEXJ010000153.1:0-2656 GCA_964516585.1 uncultured Alistipes sp. | reverse complement strand
GTTGTCGATGAAGCGCGCCGGCAGCACCAATACGTTCGAGTCGTTATGCTGGCGTGACAGGCGGGCTATCTCGGGCATCCAGCTCAGAGCGGCACGCACGCCCTGATGCTTGTTTAGCGTCATCGATATGCCCTCGCCCGAGCCGCACAAACCTATGCCGCGCGTCAACTCGCCGCTTTCGACGGCCGAGGCCAGCGGGTGCGCAAAGTCGGGATAATCGACGCTCTCGGGCGAGTTGGTGCCGAAATCTATGACATCGAAGCCCTTGGCGCCGAGGTAACCGACTAAAAACTCCTTCATTTCGTAGCCCGCATGGTCGCAGGCGATACCTATCTTCTTCTCCATGATACGATTCGTTATATGATTGATAATAGTGTCTACTTGGCGGCACGTTTGCGGTCGACCTCGTTGAGCAGAATCTTCCTCAGACGCATGGCCTTGGGAGTTACCTCCACATATTCGTCCTCCTTGATGTATTCCAACGCCTCTTCCAACGAGAATACCACAGGCGGAGCGATTGAAGCCTTTTCGTCGGAGCCTGATGCCCGCATATTGGTCAGCTGCTTGGCCTTGGTCACGTTGACCGTTATGTCGTTGCTTCGCGTATGCTCGCCCACGACCTGCCCGCAATAGACCTGCTCCATGGGCGAGATGAAGAAACGACCTCTGTCCTGCAACTTGTCGATCGAGTAGGCGTATGCCGTACCCGTCTCCGATGCAATTATCGAACCGTTGGTGCGCTTCTCTATGTCGCCGACCCACGGCTCGAAGTCCTTCAGGCGGTGCGTCATGATAGCCTCTCCGGCTGTGGCGGTCAGCATGTTCGAACGCAGACCGATGATGCCGCGCGAAGGTATGTCGAACTCCAAGCGTGTGCGATCATTGGCCGATTCCATGTTGGTCAGAACGCCCTTGCGGCGCGTGGTAAGCTCTATGACGGTGCCGGCATACTCGTCGGGACAATCGACGGTCATCTCCTCGATAGGCTCGCAACGCTTCCCGTCGATCTCCTTTATGATGACCTTGGGCTGTCCGACCTGCAACTCGTAACCCTCGCGGCGCATTGTTTCGATCAACACCGAGAGATGCAGTACGCCGCGGCCGTAGACGATGAATGAATCGGCATTCTGCCCCGGCTCGACGCGCAGTGCGAGGTTCTTCTCCAACTCGCGGTCGAGTCGCTCTTTGAGGTGGCGCGAGGTGACATATTTGCCGTCCTTGCCGAAGAACGGCGAGTTGTTTATCGTGAACAGCATCGACATCGTCGGCTCGTCTATGGCAATGGGAGGCAGCGGCTCGGGCGAGGTGTAGTCGCATATCGTGTCGCCGATCTCGAAACCGTCGATGCCCACCAATGCGCATATCTCGCCGCACTGCACCTCCTCGACCTTCTTTTTGCCTAAACCGTCGAATACCATCAGCTCCTTGATCTTCGAGTGTATCATCGTCTTGCCGTCGCGCTTGGCAAGGGTGACATTTTCACCCGTATGCAACGATCCGCGTGTGATCTTGCCCACGGCGATACGACCCACATATGGAGAGTATTCCAGCGAGGTGACGAGCATCTGCACCGTGCCCTCGACAACTGCCGGTTCGGGTATCTCGTCGATGATCGTGTCCAAAAGCGGCGTTATCGAGTCGGTGCGCTCGGTCGAAACGTGCGACATCCAGCCCTGTTTTGCCGAACCGTATATGGTTTTGTAGTCGAGCTGCTCCTCGGTAGCTCCGAGCGAGAACATCAGGTCGAACACCTGCTCGTTGACCGCCTCGGGGCGGCAGTTGGGCTTGTCGACCTTGTTCACCACGACTATGGGCTTCTTGCCCAACGCCAATGCCTTCTGCAATACGAATCGCGTTTGCGGCATCGTGCCCTCGAAGGCGTCGACTAACAGCAGCACTCCGTCGCACATGTTCAACACGCGCTCAACCTCGCCGCCGAAGTCGGCGTGCCCCGGAGTATCGATTATGTTGATCTTGTAATCTTTGTATATCACCGATACGTTTTTCGACAGAATCGTAATTCCGCGCTCGCGTTCCAGATCGTTGTTGTCGAGGATCAGCTCTCCGCTCGTCTGTTCGTTGTCGCGTAGCAGGTGCCCCTGCATTATCATCTTGTCGACGAGAGTGGTTTTGCCGTGGTCGACATGCGCGATGATGGCAATATTGCGTAATTTTCGCATATCTTCATTGTTTAATCGCGGCAAAAGTACGAAAAAATAGCGACAATCATACATAAAACCGTAAAAGTATGTTGTGACGCTTTGAAAGTTTTTCGTGAAAAATACTATTCTACGTCCGCGCCTTGCCGCTCGACAATGGGCAGCAGGCCGAGCACTGCGCCCCACCATGTCACTCCAAGGAGCGTGCTTGTCCCCACTTTGTCATTCTGAGGAGCGCGAAGCGCGACGTGAGAATCTCAACGCTTGGAAGCATTTTCGCAAGAGATTGCCACGCCGCGCTTCGCTTGGCTCGCAATGACAGGTTGCAGCACCCCACCATGTCGCTCCGAGGAGCGTGCCAGTCCCCACTTTGTCATTCTGAGTCGGCCGCAGGCCGACGTGAGAATCTCAACGGGGAAGACAGTTTGCGATGGAGATTTCGACGCCGCGGTACGATAGGCACGCCGTCGGGGGTGGAAGCACACAACCATGTCGCT
>CAZEXJ010000152.1:0-3592 GCA_964516585.1 uncultured Alistipes sp. | reverse complement strand
CGCACCAAACAGATCGTGTCGATGTATTCGGCGATATGTTCGAAGGAGTTTCAGAACTCCAAGGCCGAGTTGCCGGTGGTGATAGGCCGCACGATTCAGAACGAAAACTTCACGTTCGATCTTGCCAAAATGCCGCACCTGCTTGTAGCCGGTGCCACCGGTCAGGGTAAATCGGTCGGACTCAACGCCATAATAACGTCGCTGCTCTATCGCAAGCACCCGGCGCAGTTGAAATTCGTGTTGATCGACCCCAAGATGGTGGAGTTTTCGCTCTACGCCAAGTTGGAGAAACATTTCCTTGCCAAAATGGAGTCTGAGGATGACGCTGTGGTGACCGATCCCAAGAAGGCTGTATATACGCTCAATGCGTTGTGCACCGAGATGGGCAATCGCTTGGAATTGTGTAAAATGGCTGGTGCGAGAAACATCTCCGAGTACAACGATAAATTCCTTAACCGGCGCCTCAATCCGCAGAAGGGACACCGTTTTCTGCCTTATATAGTCGTGGTGATAGACGAGTTCGCCGACCTTATCATGACGGCCAAGGAGGTGGAGTCTCCCGTCATGCGTTTGGCTCAGAAGGCGCGTGCCATAGGCATTCATCTTATAGTGGCTACGCAGCGACCCGACGTGAAGGTCATTACTGGCGGTATCAAGGCCAACTTCCCGGCACGTATCGCTTTCCGCGTCATGCAGATGACCGACTCGCGCACGATCATCGACCAGCCCGGCGCCAACCAACTTATAGGCAAGGGCGACATGCTGCTGTCGAACAACGGCGAACTGACGCGTATACAGTGCGCTTTGGTGGAGACGGCCGAGGTCGAACATATCGTGGATTATATCGCTAATCAGCAGGGCTATACGTCGGCATATCCGCTGCCCGACTATACGCCCGAGTCGGGCGGCGACGCCCAAACGGGCTATGGAAGCGAGGTGAGCGACGCCCCCGTCAGGTACGATCCCATATTCGGCGAGATAGCGCGTGCCGCGGTATCGGGCGGACAGATCTCCGTGTCGATGATACAGCGCAACTACAACGTGGGTTTCAATCGTGCCGGCCGCATCATGATGCAGTTGGAGCGAGCCGGTATCGTGGGACGTCAGGAGGGTTCGAAGCCGCGCGAGATAAAGTTCTACGACATGCCGTCGTTGGAAGCTAAGTTACAGGATCTTGGTGTATCGTGATATGATGACTGCGAATAGAATACGATATGCGGCGGCAATGTTTGCCATGCTCGTCCCCGTGATGCTTTGCGCGCAGGGAGTCAAGACCGATACCGATTGGTTGGGCGGTTTGTCGCGCACGATGAAGGGGCGTTACGGCGTCGGCTTTACGATGCAGATGCAGGGCGAACAGCCCATGGCGGGCTACTATGCCGTCGACGGCGACAACTACTATATGACCTTGGGGGTGTCGGAGGTCTATGGAGATGGAAAATTGCGTTACGAGATCAATAACGAACGCAAGGAGGTGACCGAAGACCGGGTCGACATCGACCGCTTCGATTTGCTCAACAATCCGACGCGGGCGTTCGACTTCGTCGATGCGGAGTTCTCGTCGACGGCCGAGCCGGTGTCGGCCGACAGAGCCGTGTTGGTGCTGCATCCGCGCAATAGCGATGATGCCATAAGCGAGATACGCATTGCCGTGCGGCGCACGGCGCATGGAGTGGAGCCGGAGAGTGTGGAGTATGATTTCGACGGCGACCTGATAGTCATCAAACTCGATAGGATAGAGTTCGGCGCGGGCGTCGAGGTTCGCCGCTGGAACGCCGGAGCCTATCGTGCATACGAGATGATTTCATTCCTTTGACTATGACTTGAATTGAATACTTGAAAAGATTGTTTATGAAAAGATTACTTTGGTTTGTGATTGCGGCGGCGATGTTTGCCGGTTGCGACGTGGAGAGCGATGACGGATCGATGCATGTGACCGTTATCGAGAGTTTTGAAAACCCGATCGAATCGTCCGACGGCTATTCGCTCGGCTATTCGAGCGACTATTTGCAGTTCGAACACGGCTATAACGAGGAGTACGGATCGTGGAACGGCTTCGCTGTGTCGAGGTGCAACGACATGACATCGGGCGAGTGGACAAATCAATACAGTGTCTACAACGAAAAGATGTGTTCGGGCGAGCAGTTCTGCCTGTTCTATTACGACAACTACTCGGAGGTCAAGGACATATTGTGCCGCTATGCGGGCGAGTATGAGTTCAAGTCGGTGGGCGTCAATCTCTCGACCTATACGGCTCTGGCCATTAAGAACGGCAACGGTTTCGCCCGCGCGTTCGAAGATGGCGACTATCTGAAAGTCACATTTACCGCTCTTTTGGAGAATAAGGCCGAGGGCGAGTCGGTGGACTTCTATCTGGCCGACTATCGCGACGGCAAACGTTATTTGGCCGAGAATTGGATGCAGGTCGATCTGTCGCCGTTGAAGGGGGCGCTGTGGGGAATCCGCATAACCATGGAGACGACCGATGTGAACGAGTATGGCGCATGTACGCCGTTGTATGTGTGTCTCGACAACCTGATCTATTCAATCGATTTTTAGAGCGGCGCGCCTTTCACCGACCGCTATGCAACAGGCCTGTCTTCGTATGAAGGCGGGCTTTGTTCATAAGCGGCTGAGCGGGTCGCTGCGGCCTTTTGCGCGGCCGTTGCGCACGATTTGTCCCGACAGGGTGACGGGGGCGGTGCGCAAAGTGGCTAAAATAGCCTGAAAATGGCCGAAAACGGGATGTCCGATTCGGAAATCGTCGGCCAGAGATGATTTTGACAATGCAAGAATTGTTTATTTGCAAAATAAACACTATTTTTGTAAACTATATATTTAAAATATTTAAAACAAAAACGAACTTAAATAGATAAACGATGTTGACAGAAGAGGAGAAGAATGCCGGACTTGTCGGACGCATCGTTCGGGTCAATCTCGAAGAGCAGATGAAGTCCGCTTACATCGACTATTCGATGTCAGTGATAGTGTCGCGCGCACTGCCCGACGTAAGAGATGGATTGAAGCCCGTGCATCGTCGTATATTGTACGATATGAGTGCGGAGTTGAATCTCTATTCGGATAAGCCGACGCGTAAGAGCGCCCGTATCGTCGGCGATGTGCTCGGTAAGTTCCACCCGCACGGCGACAGTTCGGTCTACGATGCCATGGTGCGTATGGGACAGGACTGGTCGATGCGTTATCCGTTGGTGGAGGGTCAGGGTAACTTCGGCTCCATGGACGGCGATTCGCCTGCCGCCATGCGTTACACCGAGGCGCGCATGCAGAAGATAACCGACGAAGTGATGGCCGACATCGACAAGGAGACGATCGACTGGACGCTTAACTTCGACGATACGATAAAGGAGCCGACGGTGCTGCCGACCAAAATTCCGCTGCTGTTGGTCAATGGTGCCAACGGTATCGCCGTGGGTATGGCCACCAACATGGCTCCGCATAACCTGCGCGAGGTGGTCGACGCTTGTTGCGCCTACATCGACAACCCCGATGTGGAGTGCGAGGAGCTGATAAAATATGTCAAGGGTCCCGACTTCCCGACGGGCGCCTTGATCTACGGTTACGAGGGTGTCAA
>CAZEXJ010000151.1:0-21801 GCA_964516585.1 uncultured Alistipes sp. | reverse complement strand
TAAAACGGCGCAAGCCGTCGCTTTGTGGTCGACGTTTGTTCATTCCCACGCCTCGCCTCCCTCGGCTCGGAATGACATGGAGGAAATGTCATTCTGAGCGTAACAATGTGAAGCGAAGAATCTGGTTGGGGACGATTATTCCCGTTGTCGTGCGTTGAGTGAGATTCCCACGCCTCGCTGCGCTCGGCTCGGAATGACATCCCCTATCATTGCATGCCGGGCGGCTGGGGCAGTGTCATACCGCATCGCATCATACCGCATCGCATCGTGCCGCAGTCAGATCACGATGCGTTTTTTGACGAACTGCTCGCGGAACTGCTGCGGGGTGAAGCCGCGCATGCGTTTGAAGATGCGGTTGAAGTTGGATATGTTGTTGAAGCCGCATTTGTAGGCGATGTCGGCTATGGAGTTTGTCGGCTCGTCGACGAGCAGGCGTGCCACGGCGCTTACGCGTATCTCGTTCAGGCAGTCGATGAAATTCTTGCCTGTGCGCAGCTTGATGAAGCGGCTGAACGACGAGGTGCTCATGTTGACTAATGCGGCCACGTCGGCCAGCGAGATATGGCTGCTGTAATGTTGTTCGAGGTACTCCATGACCATCTTCACGCGGCGCGAGTCGTAGATCGTAACGCCCGACGAGAACATCTGGTGCGACAGCACTTCGCTGTTGTTGTCGAGCGAGAGCGTGTGCAGCAGCCGCAGGAATATAAGCATCGAGTTGAACTGATCGGTCGAGGATAGCAGCTCCGACAGTATGGGTTTTATGTTGATTATCGTCGGTCGCGAGAAGGCTAATCCGTGCGTTGCCCGCTCGAACATTTGGTGTATGAACCGGAACTGTTTCTTGCCGAATAGCCCGCCGTCGAACAGATCGGAGTTCATCTGTATGGTGATCTCGTAGATGTCGTTCGAGCGGCAGTTGTGGTCGACCCACGCATGTTCGAGGTTGGGGGAGGTGATGAGCACCAATTCCAGATCGTCGATCTCGGAGGTGTGGTCGCCGACGATGCGCTGCGCTCCGCGGGCATTCTCTATGTAGTTAAGCTCGAACAGAGAGTGTATGTGTATGGGAAAGTTGAACGATGTTTTGTGTCGTTCGAATATGGCGAAACTCTCCTCTGCGCTTACGGGCGGTACCTCCGTGAGAATCGAACTTATCATTTGTCGAGCGAAGTTTTTAGGCGGTTGAAGTCGCCGAGCATCAGCACGTCGTCGCGCGAGGCGAAACGGCGCATGTCGTCGGCCGACGGGTGCGACGGGTAGCTTGCGTAGAAGTGACCCTCGCGGTCGTGGGCGTTGCGCCACAGCAGTGCGTGGCTGCAATCGGTGCCGCAGATGTATTGCGCGAGAACAGCCGTGAACCAGTCGTTCTGGGGTATGCCCTCGTAGCCGCACTCGCACACAGCCCATATCTTGTCGTGCTCGCGGGCGAAGGCGCGCGCCACCTCCGATTTTGACTTCATCTGTGCGAGGAAATCCTCGGCGGTGCCGTAGTGGTAGATGTCGAAGCCGACGATGTCGACATAGTCGTCGCCCGGATAGAGGGCGCCGAACTCCTCTTGGTTTTCATAGTCGGCCATGGAGTAGGCAACGATGATGTTGTGTACGCCGCGTTCGCGCAGACGGTCGATCGTCTCGCGCCAGAGAGCGATGTAATCCTGCGGTGTGCAGTGTTCGGCTCCCCACCAGAACCAGCCGCCCGACATCTCGTGATAGGGGCGGAATATGACGGGAATAGGTTCGCCGTCGGAGTCTTTGAGACTGAGCAGAAAATCGGCCGCGCGGTCGATCCATGCGAAGTAGGCGTCGTGCAGCGCGCCGCCGGAGATGACCGATGCCACGACCGCGGGCGATGATATATCCCATGTGTCGCCGCCCGTAAGCGGGTTGCGCATGTGCCACGACAGGGCGTTGACGCCGCCCTGTTCGTGGACGAAGCGTATATTGTCGCGCATGCGCCCGAAATCCACGCCGTCGAGGTTGCGTGTCGAGTTGGCAAGCTCGATGTGCCCCAAGTCCCAGCCGAACAGAGCCGGATAGTCGCCGCACACGTCGCGCACGTCGCTGCGATGTTCGCCCGTGTCGACCCAGCCGATGCCATACGACAGATCGTCCTGATGGCCTAACATTACGCCGTGCGAGGCGGCCTGTTTCATCATGTCGTAAAGCTCCGCCGTCGCGGCCGTGGCCTGTGGGTCGCATGTCGGCGCCGGCGCAGGGTGTTCGTTCGAGGCGCAGGCTGTCGCTGCGAGCGATACTATCATAGTAAATATCGTTTTATTCATAGCAAAAATAGTATTAAAATTTTATTAGAATTGTACAAAATTACATTAATTTCGCCGAGCTTAATGATATTATTTTAACTTAATGCGATATTATTCCGCCGCAAGCAATCTGTTTGTCTTTGATTTATAGAGGCGATAAGGGGGTTAACGCTTATTTAATGATAATTTAATGATGAAGTTTTAGTATTGTTATAGGTTAAAATAGTATTAATACGCTATTTCTATATGTAGTAATTTTGCAACAATAAAGAACGTGTCCCCTTTCTGTAATGCAGTCGCATCGCCGAATCGGTTCGGGCTGTGTCGAGGCGGGAAAAGAGGGCATTATGAATGAACCTAAAACTGACGTGACGTGACTTTGAAACATCTTTTTGCGATCGTGACCGCAGCTCTGTTGACGATCGGTTGCTCGACCCCCCCCCAAGATAATGGCGCCGGAGGCTTTGTCCGCGTCGAAGAGGGGCAGTTTATGCTCGACGGAGCACCTTATTATTTTATAGGCACCAACTTCTGGTACGGTCCCATTCTCGCCTCGGAGGGCGAGGGAGGCGACCGCGAGCGTCTTTCGGCCGAACTCGATGCCATGCAGGCTGCGGGTATCGACAACCTGCGCGTATTGGTGGGCGCCGACGGCGACCGCGGAGTGCCCTCGAAGGTGGAGCCTACGTTGCAGACGGCTCCGGGCGTGTATGACGACGCTCTGTTAGACGGACTCGACTACTTCATGAACGAGATCGGCCGCCGCGGCATGAAAGCCGTCCTGTATCTCAACAACTCGTGGGAGTGGAGCGGCGGATATTCGCAGTATTTGGCTTGGGCGCGCGGCGAAAAGGCGCCCGTGCCGAGTGTCGACGGTTGGCCGGCATATATGGCATATGCCGAGGAGTTCATTCGCTCGGCTGAGGCACGCAAACTTTTCGAGGATCATGTGCGCTTCATCATCTCGCGCACAAATCGCTATACGGGAGTGAAATATGTCGATGACCCGGCTATATTCTCTTGGCAGATCGGCAACGAGCCGCGAGCCTTCTCCGATGACAACAAGGAGGCTTTTGCCGAGTGGATAGCCTCGACGGCGCGCCTTATCCGCGAGCTTGATCCCAACCACATGATCTCTACCGGCTCGGAGGGCAAACACGGCTGCGAGCAGGATGCGGCATTGTGCGAGCGGATACACTCCACGCCCGAAATATCATATGTCAACTGTCATATATGGCCATATAACTGGGGCTGGATCACGCCCGAGGGGATGACTTCGCAGATCGACGAGGTCAAGGCGCGCACGGCTGCATATCTTGCCGAGCATACGGCCATGGGCGAGCGTCTGTCCAAACCCGTCGTGGTCGAGGAGTTCGGCTTCCCGCGCGACGGCAGGGAGTTCTCGCCCGCCGCGAGCGTCGTCTGCCGCGATGCCTATTACGAATATCTCTTTTCGCTTGTCGAGCAATCGGCAGCCGGGAAGGGAGTGCTGGCCGGCTGCAACTTCTGGGGCTGGGGCGGCCGGGCGGTGCCGGCTTCGGATCACACATTCTGGCAGTACGGCGACGACTACATGTGCGACCCGGCGCAAGAGGAGCAGGGGCTCAATTCGGTGTTCGCTACCGATGTCTCGACACTTTCTATAATCACCGAATCGAACCGCAAACTTAAAACGCTCGATGAATAGAGGTATGAACCGACTTATAATATATATGTGTACGATGCTGGCTGCCGCTGCGGCCGGCATTGCTCCGCTTTCGGCCGTCGAGCCGTTGGCCGTGCGCGGCGCGGTGGTAGTGGGCGCCGAGAGCGGCGAGGTGCGTGCGCTGCACGGAGTGTCGTTGGCGTGGCATCACTTTGCCGACCAATATTACAACCGCAAGGTCGTAGCGACGCTGCATCGCACGTGGGGCGCCGATGTCATCCGCGCCGCCATAGGCGTGGAGTTGGAGAACTGCTACGATGCCGATCCCGAGCGCGCCATGCGGGCGCTGCGTTCGGTTGTCGATGCTGCCGTCGAGGAGGACTGCTACGTGGTGGCCGACTGGCACTGCCACCACATACGCACCGCCGAGGCCGTCGGGTTCTTCCGCACGGTGGCTGCGGAGTATGGTCATCTGCCCAATCTTATCTACGAGATATACAACGAACCCGAGTACGACACGTGGGACGAGGTTAAGGCCTACGCCACCGAGGTCATCACGGCCATACGTGAGATCGATCCCGACAACGTGATCATCGTGGGCTGCCCGCATTGGGATCAGGATGTCGACATCGTGGCCGACTCTCCGATCGAGGGCTTCGACAACTTGGTCTACTCGTTTCACTTCTATGCCGATACCCACCGACAGGCCAACATGGATCGTTGCGACTACGCGGTGTCGAAGGGTCTGCCGCTGATCATCTCCGAGTGCGGAGCCATGGATCATTTAGGCGGCGGCGTCATCAACTACGAGTGGTGGGGGCGTTGGGTCGACTGGGCGCGCCGCAACTCGGTAGGCTGGATAGCGTGGTCGTTGTCGGACAAGGTCGAGACCTGCTCGATGCTGCGCCACGGTGCGCCGACCAATGGGCGGTGGACGATGGACGATCTGAAAGACTGGTCGCTGTTAGTCATCAGTTCGCTGAAAAGGGAGCACTCTTTAAATAATGCGAAATAGACGATAACAATATGAAGAAGATTGTGTTAATGCTCGCTCTGGCCTTGGCGGCGACAGGCGGAGCCGAGGCGCAGAAGTTCGAAGGCATAGCCCTCACGCCGCAAATGGGCTGGAACTCGTGGAACAAGTTCGCCTGCGACATCAACGAGGATTTGATCCGCGAAATAGCCGACGCCATGGTCGAAAAGGGCTTTGCCGCCGCCGGTTACGAGTATATCAACCTCGACGACTGCTGGCATGCCGCCGAGCGTGATGCCGACGGATTCATACAGTGCGATGCCGAGCGTTTCCCCTCGGGCATAAAGGCTCTGGCCGACTATGTCCACGAGCGCGGCTTGAAATTGGGCATCTACTCCGACGCAGGCCGTCACACGTGCGGCGGTCGTTTAGGTTCGTTCGGCCACGAGTATCAGGATGCGTTGCAGTATGCGCGCTGGGGCATCGACTACCTCAAATACGACTGGTGCGAGACCGAAAACATCAATGCGCGCGGCGCATACACTCTTATGCGCGACGCGATATATGCCGCAGGTCGCCCCATGCTGTTCTCGATGTGCGAGTGGGGTACCGACAAACCGTGGGAGTGGGCTGCCGATGTGGCGCACTCATGGCGCACGACGGGCGATATATGGTGCTCGTTCGATCAGATCTACCAGCACGGCACGTGGCAGGCGTTGAGCGCCATGCACATACTCGATCTTACGGCCGGGCTGCGCCGCTATGCCGGTCCCGGTCACTGGAACGACCCCGACATGTTGGAGGTAGGCAACGGCATGACGCAGTCGGAGGATCGCGCCCACTTCACCATGTGGTGCATGTTGTCGGCCCCGCTGATATTGGGCAACGACGTGCGCACGGTGAGCGACCAGACGCTTGCCATACTGCTCAACCGCCGTGTCATAGCCATCGATCAGGATCCGTTGGGCGTGCAGGGCTACCGCTTCCTGCGCGACGGTGATTTGGAGGTGTGGCTCAAGCCCTTGGAGGGCGGCGACTGGGCTTTCTGCCTGCTGAACCGCGGCAGCAGCGAGCGCGAGTACACTATCGACTGGGCGGCGTTCGACTGGACTGACGACGAGGTTTCGGGTCTGTCGACCGACTTCTCGACTAAGATATACGATATAGAAAACCTTTGGGCAGAGGGCAAAAAGGCGGCCGAGGGCACGACCAAAAAGGCTAAGACCGTGACTGTGGCATCGCATGACGTGGTGCTCTACCGGCTCTCGCCCAAGACCAAATAGATATGCGGATATGAAAAAATTGTTTACTACGGCGTTGTTCGCCTCGATGTTCGTTAGTGCAGCTTTCGGCCGCGGTTTGCAGTCGGTCGAGGTGGCTTGCACACAAAATTGGATATACGACGGCGAGGTATTCTTCAATGTCATGCTCACAGCCGGCGAAGATAGAGCTGCGGGCGTGGTCGTTTTGACGGTCGCCACCGACAAGGGTGCGGCAGTGTGCCGTCTGAGTCAGAGCTATGCGGTGACGGCGGGCGAGCCGCAGCAGCTGACATTCTCGATGTCCGACCTGCCGTCGGGCTTCTATCGCGCCACGCTCACCGACGACGGTCGCGAGGCTTCGGCGTGGAACTTCGGAGTACGCCCCGACGAGGTGGTCTCGCAGCGCGATGCTCACGACGACTTCTGGCCTTTCTGGCAGCAGACGCTCGACGAGTTGGCGGCTGTCGATCCCCAATACCGGCTCACGAAGGATCGTTCGCGCTCGGGCAAGGTGCGCGACATCTACACCGTGGAGATGCGCTCGTGGGGCGGTGAGACCATACGCGGTTACTACGCCGTGCCGCGCGCCAAGGGCAAATACCCGGTGATAGTCACATATATGGGCTATGGCGCCGAACCGTGGTGCCCCGAGGCCGATTCGCGTGGCGACGTGGCCGAGTTCGTGCTCTCGCACCGCGGACAGGGGTTGAACAAGCCGACTAACACCTATGGCGACTGGATCCGCTTCGGCATGGGCGACAAGGCGACGTTCTACTATCGCGGAGCCTTTATGGATGCCGTGCGCGCAATAGATTTCGTGGCGAGCCGCGAGAAGACCGATCTGCGCAACATATTCATCGACGGCGGATCGCAGGGCGGCGCATTGACGCTCGTGGCCGCTTCGCTCGACCACCGCGTGGCCGCAGCCGCTCCGTTCGTGCCGTTCCTGTCGGACTACCCCGATTACTTCGCTTTGGTCGATTGGCCGGCATCGCCCGTCAAAGAGGCTGCCGCAGCGGCAGGCATGACCGACAGAGAGATGTACGACATGTTGTCGTACTTCGACGTGAAGAACTTCGTGGAGCATATCGAATGCCCCGTGCTTATGGGCTTCGGGTTGCAGGACTTCGTCTGCCCTCCCCACACCAACTTTGCGGGGTACAACAACATAACCACCGAAAAACGCTGGGTCGTATTCCCTCACAGAGGTCATAACGTCGAGCAGGAACCCACGTGGTGGCAGGCGCGCGAGGAGTTCTTCTCGCAGCACACGACGCACTGACGAGGACTTCCGATGACGTGTAAACAGAAACGATATATGAGAAACATTATCCTAATTAACTAAAATTACACCTATGAACAAATTTACATTATTAATGGTCGCGTTGTTTGCGAGCGTGGCCGTAATGGCTCAGGGTTATCGCGTCAGCGGTGTCGTGACATCGGCTGCCGACGGACAACCCATGCCGGGTGTCAGCATCAGTGAACAGGGTACGAGTAACGGTGTGTCGACCAACATCGACGGTACGTACACCATTACCGTGCGCTCGGCTGGCGATGCCACCCTTGTGTTTTCGTTCCTCGGTTACAAAAACGAGCAGAGAGTGGTCAACAAGAGCGTGACTGCGCTCAATGTGGCTCTGGCCGAGGAGAGCGAGTCGATCGAGGAGATCGTCGTGGTGGGTTACGGTACTCAGAAACGATCTGATCTGACGGGTTCTATCGCCTCGATCTCGGCCGACAAGTTGAAGACTTCGGTCATTACCAATGCCGACCAGATGTTGCAGGGACGCGTTGCCGGTGTGCAGGTTACGCAGAACTCGGGTGCCCCGGGCGGCGCCGCCTCCATACGTGTGCGCGGTGCGTCGTCTATCACCTCGTCGAACGAGCCGTTGTATGTGATCGACGGCATCCCCTTCTCGGGCGACGGTAACAACATCGGCGGTTTCGACTGGGCAGGCGGTACGAGCGGTCAGACCAAGGTCAACCCGCTGTCGACGATCGCCCCCTCGGACATCGTTTCGATGGATGTGCTGAAAGATGCCTCGGCCACGGCCATTTACGGTTCGGCCGGCGCCAACGGTGTGGTAATCATCACCACGCGCCGCGGCGAGAAGGGATCGATGAAACTCAACTACGACGGCTATGTGGCATGGCAGCAGCAGGGCACCAGAATCGATATGATGGATCTGCCCGAGTATGCGCGCTTCCAGCGTGAGATAGCCGACATGTATCCCTCGATCGAGGTCGACGAGTCGCTGCTCGATCCCTCGATTTTAGGCGACGGTACCGACTGGCAGGACGAAATATTCCGCACGGCGCTGACCCACTCTCATTCGGTGTCGTTCTCGGGCGGTACCGACAAGTTCCAGTTTGCCGGTTCGGGCGGTTACATGTCGCAGGACGGTACGATCTACGGTTCGGGCTTCGAGCGTTACAACGCCCGTTTCAACGGCGACGGCCAGATAACCAAGTGGCTGCGTGCCGGCGGTTCGCTCGCCTTCACCCACACCGAAGAGACCATTACGCGTCAGGACGGTAACGACGGTGTCATCATGGGCGCTCTGTCGATGATGCCCTCGGTGCCCGTCTACGACTTCAACGGCGACTTCGCCACTCCGACGTCGGTTTACGCCTCTTCGGCCTACAACCCCTTGTGGCAGGCCGAGTCGCAGACCAACTCGCTGGTGCGCAACCGTACAATGGGTAACTTCTATCTGCAAATCGATCCCGTCAAGGGTCTGAATATCCGTACCGAGTTCGGCTTCGACCTGTCGGACAACAAGAACGACAGCTTCATGCCCCGCTACGACTTCGGCGTATCGACCAGCAAGATCAACCAGATAATGAGCCGCAAGGACCACTCTATGTTCTGGATCTGGAAAGCCTATGCTACCTATAATAAAACCTTCGCTGAGAAGCACAACCTCTCGGTAATGGCCGGTTTCGAGGCTCAGAAGAGCGCGTGGGACGGTACCCAGCTCATCAAGCAGGGTCTGTCGAGCGACGACATAACGGTGATAACGGCCGACGGCGTGTTCGGCTCGAACAACGGTTGGAAGGATGAGACCACCAAGGCATCGGCCTTTGCGCGTGTCAACTACAACTACGACGAGCGTTATCTGTTGACCGCCACGTTCCGTGCCGATGCTTCGTCGAAGTTCGGTCCGAGCAACAAGTGGGGTTACTTCCCGTCGGCAGCCTTCGCATGGCGCATATCGAACGAGCAGTTCCTGCGCGACTCGCGCGCCGTATCGAACCTGAAACTGCGTTTGGGTTACGGTTTGGTGGGTAACGACAACATCGGCACCTACAAATACGGTTCTACCATGTCGACGATGCTCTCGCCGTTCCCCGGCTCCAACGCATCGTATATTCCCTCGAACATCTCGAACGCCAATCTGAAATGGGAGGCCTCGGAGCAGTACAACATAGGTTTGGATATGGGCTTTGTCAACAACCGCATATCGCTGTCGCTCGATCTCTATCAGAAAGATACGAAGGATCTGCTGTTGCAGGTGTCGACTCCGTCGTACATGGGTAACAAGATTCAGGCTCCCTTCGCCAACATAGGTAAGGTTCGCAACCGCGGTGTCGACATCGCGCTGAATTTGGTTCCTGTCGAGCATCCCAACTTCACATGGAACTCTAACATCATCGTCTCGGTCAACCGCAACGAGGTGCTGGCTCTGAACGACGATTCGCAGATTATATACAACGGTGTGGACGTCTACTTCGGTGCAGCCTTCAAGACGGCTTCGCTGATAAAGGTGGGTGAGCCTATCGGCGTGTTCTACGGCTACACCACCGACGGTTATTTCCAGAACGAGGAGGACGTGCTCTCGCACGCCGTGCAGGTCGAGGACGGCAACAACCCCGGACATAACCTCTACAACAAGATCAACGGCGTATATGTCGGCGATATCAAGTTCAAGGATATGGACAACAGCGGCACCATTAACGCTGCCGACCAGTCGATCATCGGCGACCCCAATCCCGATTTCACCTACGGTTGGAACAACTCTTTCCAGTATAAGAATTGGGAACTTACGATAGGCTTGAACGGCGTTGTCGGCGGCGACATCCTGAACATCGCACGCTACCGCGTCGAGTCGCTCAGCAGCTCGTGGGACAACCAGTCGTCACGCATGTCTCAACGTGCGCAGATCGCAACCGACGATCTTGGCAACGACTACCTTGCCAACCCCGGCTCGGCAATCGCTCCGCGTTTCGCCCCCAACGACATCAACGGCAACCGCCGCATGAGTGATCGCTGGTTGGAGGACGGCTCTTATCTGCGCATACAGAACGTCACGCTCTCCTACAACTTCCCCAAGAGTTGGTTGCAGAAGGCCTCTATACAGAGCCTCAAACTCTACGTTACGTTGCAGAACCTCTACACTTGGACCAACTATTCGGGTTACGATCCCGAGATCGGCGCCTTCAACCAGTCGGCAGGCATGCAGAACTACGATATGGGACGTTATCCTACGCCACGCATGTATATCGTCGGTTTGAATATCGGTTTCTAATCCTTAACCTGTTTGAAAAAGATGAAAAATACAATAAAAATATTAGCACTCTCGGCAGCTCTTGCAACGATGGGCTGCGAGCAGTTCCTTACGGTCGATCCGCAGGATTCGCTGGTTAAGGAGAACTATTACAAGGATACCGAGGCTATCCGCGCCAACACGGCATCGCTCTACGCTTCGGTATGGTTCGACTTCACGAGCCGTTTCCAGTATATGGGCGGCGACATGCTCTCGGGCGACCTGTTCTACACCTATGCCGACGAGGGACAGTTCTATCTGAACACTGTGACCGACAACAACCAGTATTCGAATTCGGGCTGGCAGGGTCTCTACAACGTCATCTCGTATGCCAACTCGGTATTGCTCGACATGCCCGAGCCGGCTCGCGCCAACGGTGTGTCGGAGACGGTCATCAACAACGCTATGGGCGAGGCCTATCTGTTCCGCGCTTTGGCATACTACATGCTCACGGAGTATTGGCATGAAGTGCCTATCATCACCAATGCCGAGGCTCTCATCACCTCGGGCAATGTCGAGGACATCTATGTGGCCAAGGCCACGCAGGGTTCGCTCTACCGCTTCATCTGCGAGGATTTGGAGCGTGCCATAGAGCTGCTCCCCGAGCAGGACAGCGAGCCGGGACGCGTCAACAAATGGTCGGCCAAGGGTCTTATGGCCAAGGTCTGCCTGACGCGCGCCTGCTATGAGAAGAACAACGGCGGATATGCCGGCGACGACAACGACTACTTCGAGTTGGCCAAGTCGTATGCCAAGGACGTGATCGCCAACGGTCCTTCTCTTTCGACCAACTTCTCGGAGCTGTTCGAGATCGCTCCCGAGAACCCCTCGGAGACGCTTATCGCCGTGCAGTGCATCACCGGCGGTTACGGCTACGGCAACAGCCGCTCTGTGGAGTGGGGACGCAACGGTATCATCACCGGCGTAAGCTGCTGGGGAGGCGGTAAGGCTCCCACCCTGTCGTTGCAGGAGGCATTCGAGGAGCACCCGAACGACGGCCGCCGCCGCTGGACATACATGCAGCAGGGCGACGTATATCCCGCGCTTGCCGTAGGCGAATCGGACTACTACGGTACGGGTGAGGTCGACTACTCTAACGGCTACGTCTATCGCAACTCGTCGTCGGATCTGACGACCGAGTCGCCCAACGAGGGTCTGGCACACATCAAGAAGTATATCATCAACTCCAACGGCGGCGTCAACATCGGTACGATGCAGGATGGATCGAACAACCTCTATCTGCTGCGCGTGGCCGACATCTACTTCGTCTATGCCGAGGCCTGCCTGAAGGGCGATCTGAACGCCTCGCTGACCGATGCCGAAGCTCTTGGTTATGTCAACAGCGTGCTCAACCGCGGCGGCGATTCGGATGCCGGCTACACGGTCGAGTCGCTCACCTACACCGAGCTGCTGAAAGAACGCCGCAAGGAGTTCGCCTTCGAGGGTATCAACTGGTTCGACATACAGCGTCTGTCGTATCTGTCGACACAGGCGGCTCTCGACTACATCAACGCCATGTATCGCGACAAGGTGTGGGTGTTCAACTGGACGAAGTTCGGCGAGGACTATCCCGATGCCACCGATGCCAACCGCTACGAGGCTATGAACAAGCCGGGACACGAATATTACACGCGTCAGTGGTATACGCGCGTCGACTCGGAGGTCTACACCGACGTGGGTGCGGGCGCCAATACCGATACGTCGAACCGCGCTGCGGCTATCGTGCTTACGGAGCGCAACCTTACTATCGCTCTGCCGGCCGACGTGGTAACCAAGGCTCCCATTTTGAATGAGCCTGCCGTAGACTATTATGCAGAATAATTAAAAACCGAAAAACCATTATGAAAAGCATATTTAAGAGCATAATGCTTATGACGGCGGTCGTAATGGCTGCGGGCTTTACGGGTTGCGACGACAAAAATGTCAACGATCCCGAGAGCGAGGCCACTCCGTCGATCAAATATATCCGACCGACCGATCCCGCTCTGGCCGATCAACTGCTCTATGGCGGCGCCATGGGTGAGACCATAGCCATTATCGGCAGCGGTTTGGAGGGCGTAGTCTCTATAATGTTCAACGATGTCGAGGCCGAGTTGAACCCCTGCCTTGTCACCGAACACTCTATCATCTGCAATATCCCGGCCGTCATGCCGACCGAGATCACCAATACCATGACCCTTACCACGGGTTGCGGCAACAAGTGCGTCTACGACTTCTCGGTCGAGATCCCCGTGCCGTTCATCACCTCGACTTCGTGCGAGTGGGCTAAGGCTGGTTCTCAGATGACTCTCTACGGAAGCTATCTCTTCCCGAAGAAGGATACCGGCAGCTTCGAAGTGATGTTCCCGGGCAATGTCGCCGCCGAGGTGGTCGCTTGCGACTCTTCGTCGATCACGGTTACCGTTCCCGAGGGTGCGCTCGAAGGAAGCATATCGGTCGAGGGTGAGTATGGCACCGGCATGACCAAGTTCTCTTACAAGGAGAGCGAAGGCATGTTCATCGACTGCGAAAACGTCTCTGCGTGGGACGCATGGGGCTATTCGGGCAGCTTTGTTCACAACGACGACAACAGCCTTGCCGACAGCTACATCGAGTTAGTGGGCACGGCCGCTGCATGGAACTGGAATACTTCGGGTATGGCTCTGTATTTCAGCAATGTGCTGGAAGACGGCTCTTGCCGTCAGGATCTGCTGCCCGAGGGCGCCGATCCGGCCGATTACGCTCTGAAATTCGAGTGCCGCATCAACGCTTGGAGCGATCTGGGCGCTGCAATGTGGTTCAGCGGTCAGTACAATACGTTCTCGATAGACGGCGAGGAGGCTCAGTATCACTGGAAACCCTTCAATGACGATACCGTTGCCAAGGGTGAGTGGACTACCGTTACCATTCCGCTCAGCGACTTCAAGGTCAACAAGGAGGAGACCGTCAACGACCGTTCGTTGACGAGTGCCGACATGGGCAACTTCTATATCTTCTTCTTCGGCGGTCTGGCCGACGACGCCAACGCCGGTACGGAGATCAGCGTTTACATCGACAACCTGCGCCTTGTGCACAAATAAAACACGTAGAGTCTTATGAAAAGAAAACTTTTTAATATAGCATCATTGCTGCTTGCGGGCGCACTCGCGTTGGTTTCGTGCAACGACGACAACGAGTTCCCGTGGGACAATACCGATAACGATGCGACCGTGTTGGAGGCCTTCGGTCCCAAGGTCAACCGCTTGGGCGACATGAACATCATCGGTAAGAACCTGCAAAACGTGCAGGCCGTCATCTTCCCCGAAGATATTCGCGTGACGGAAATCAAACGCTTCTCGAACGAGAAGATCAGTGTCGTGGTACCCTACGAGGCTGCGGCCGGAAAACTTACTCTGGAACTTGCCGGAGGCCGCACGCTCACATCAAGCTCCGACATCATCTATGTAGAGACGTTCACCCCTCCCACCGTATCGATGGGCGAGGGCAAGGAGTCGGTGCGTGCCGGCGAGCAGATCACCATTGAGGGCGACTACCTCTACAACGTGGCCACCGTATCGTTCGCAGGCAACGTCGATGTGGCTATCGACGACGAGGAGGCTGTCATCGAGGTCGATCGTCACCATATCGTGGTTCGCGTGCCGCAGGCTGCGCAGAGCGGTCTGATAAAGATCGCCGACGCCACGGGCATCAACGTCTATTCTCAGAACGGCATCACGGTGCGGCAGCCTGAGATCAAGACATTGGCTCCGCTGACCGTAAAGGCAGGCGCCAAACTGACGGTTACCGGCAGCGATGTCGATCTTATCGAGAGCGTAACCTTTGCCGACGGCAGCAAGGTCGACGACATAGAGGTCGTAAGCGAGTCTTCGATCCGCGTCGAGGTGCCCGCCACGGCCACCGACGGTGCAATCACCGCAATCTCTTATGCAGGCGTGGAGTGTGTGAGCAAGCAGGCTCTGAAGCTCGTCGTTCCCGTGGTGACGAAGGTGACGGCCGACCGCTTCAAGGCCGGCGAGACCGTTACGGTATCGGGCAGCGATCTCGATTTGGTAACTTCGCTCTCTTTCACCTCTGCCGATGCCGAGTTTGAGTACGACGCTGCGAAGAAGTGCATTACGGCCGTTATACCCGATACGGCAACCGACGGAGCGATGACCCTCACGCTGGCCAACGCCCAGAGTGTCGCTACCGAGGCGTTGACCCTCGTCAAGGCCGAGATAACGCAGGTGTCGCCCACCGATCTCATGGCCGGTTCGCCCGTGACGATCACGGGTACCGATCTCGATCTGGTTACGGGCGTTAAGATCAACGGCATCGACCACGAATTTACCTCTGCCGAGACCTCTATCACCGTCAATACGTCGAACTCGTCGCAGTCGGGCAAGATAGTCATATCGCAGGCCAACGGCGTGAAGGTCGAGTCTGCCGAGGAGCTGCACTTCACTTACGACAGCTTCGTTGTCGTGACTTCGGCTCCCGAGAGCGCGGCCATAGGCGACGAGATAACCATTACGGGTTCCAACTTCAACATGATCGAGGCTGTATACTTCGGTGAGGCCAAAGTCACCTCTTACACCAAGCGCGAGGATACCGAGATGTCGTTCCTGATCCCCGCTACGGTCGAGACGGGAACCTACCCCATGACCTTCCATCTGACCACCGGCGAAGTGGAGACCTCGCCTCAGACTATCGAGCTGCGCGGCGCCATAGCCGAGATCGTTATCTGGGAGGGCAACGCCTCGCTCGGAACGGGCTGGGACTGGAATGCCGGCGTACACATCTACGACCAGTCGCTGTGGAGCAAGGTGCCCGTGGGAGCAACTCTCAACTTCGATCTGACGTGCGACACGGCTGCTGCCGAGTATTGGCAGTTGCAGGTGATGTCGGGCGGCGCTATGCCTCCTTCGTTCCCCGGCAACGAGTGGAATGTGGTGTCGATGCAGGCCGACGATACGACCTACTCGTTCAACCTCACGCAGGCGGATTTCGACACGATATGGAAGAACGGTCTCGATATCTGCGGCTATGCGCTCAACATCACGAAGATATATGTGACCTATCAGACTTCGTCGGTCGATCCTGTCCGTTTTACCGACCTTATGCTGGTCGACTACGAGAAGCATGGCGGTCATGACGGCTCGTGGGATGTCTCGTGGGGCGGTGTCGGCGTGATTAAAACCGACGAGGCGGGCAACACTTACACCGAGTCTCTGGCATCGGCCGGTGAACAGTGGCTTGTCAACTGCAACCATCAGACCGACGGCGCTCCCGCTCCGGTGGTAGAGGACGCATCGCTTTATGTGGTTAAGTTCGACGTGATGATTCCCGACGGCGTGTCGGGCGCATCGGCCGCAGCTATGCAGGTGGTTCTCGGCGATGGCTGGAACTGGTTCGGCCAGAATTTCTTCCCCGAGACTACTGGCGGCAAGTGGGTTACCGTGTCACTCGACGCCCTGACGCTGTCGGGCAAACTCGACTGCTCGACCGGTACCAACGGCATGTACGGCGGTCCGTTCCCGGCAGGCATCTGTATAGACAATCTGCGTCTGTCGCTTAAATAAAATGCTTTGCGGGCGGGGTGCATCTCTTCGAGGATGCACTCCGCACCGCGTTTTTTCAAATACAGAAAAATCGCAATCAGATGAAGATGTTATTCAAACTCTCGTCGATGCTGCTGTTCGGCGCCATGCTGTGGGGCTGCGGCGGCGACGATGTCGACGAGCCGTCGCAAACCACTGCCCCCGTCGTGGAGTCGCAGTCGTTGGCCTCGGGAGCCTGCGACGTGGCTCTGTCGTTGGGCAAGGTGACTATCACATATATGCGTCCGGTGACATTGGCCGACGCCTCGATAGTGACACTCACTCCCCACACGGAGATAGATGTCAAGGCGCAGAACCGCACCTTGACTGTCTCGTTCGGCGATTTGGAGTATGAAACCGAATATACGCTGCGTATAGGCGCCGGCGCCGTAACCGACAAGGCCGACGGCGGCAGAAGCGAGGAGTTTTCCATAAGGTTTACCACGGTGGACAAGCCCTATACGCCGCCTACCGAACCTACACTGACGCTTGTGACGCCCGATGCTCTGCCTGTGGCGCAGCGAGTCTACGACTACCTGTGGGAGTCCTATGGCAAACGCGTCATCTCGGGAGCCATGGCACGCGTGTCGTGGAATACCGACGAGGTTGACTGGGTTGCCAAGTGGACGGGCAAGTATCCGGCCATGGCCACGTTCGACTACATACACCTCTTCGCCTCGCCGGCCAACTGGATCGACTATACCGATATTTCGGTGGCGAAGAACTGGTGGCAGGCCGGAGGTTTGGTATCGGCATGCTGGCACTGGGTGGTGCCCGCCTCGCAAGGCTCGACCGATATGACCTACGAGCCTTCGAAAACCACGTTCCGCGCCAAGAAGGCTCTGACGCCCGGCACATGGGAGAATGAGCAGATGCAGGCCGATCTGGCGAAGATGGCCGACATGCTGCTGCTGTTGCAGGCCGAGGGCATACCCGTCGTATGGCGTCCGCTGCACGAGGCTGCCGGCAACACCTACGAATATCAGGGAGGCAAGGCGTGGTTCTGGTGGGGCTACGACGGCGCCGAGACATACGTGGCTTTGTGGCGCACGATGTTCGACTACTTCCGCAGCCGCGGCGTGAACAACCTTATATGGGTGTGGACGACGCAGACCAAGGACGACCCGTTCTATCCGGGCGACGACTATGTCGACATCATCGGTACCGACATCTACAACCGTTCGGTGGCACGCGACATAGTCGCTCAATATGAAGGCATCAAGGCGCGATTCCCTCACAAGATCATAACCCTTAGCGAAATGGGCAATGTGGCCGACATCGCCGACCAGTGGGAGGCTGGCGCCCAGTGGAGCTATTTCATGCCATGGTACGACTACGGAAACGATCTGACGTCGACTTTCCGGCATCAACATGCCGACATAGCGTGGTGGAGCCGGGCTTTCGAGTCGGAGCATGTGGTAACGCGCGACGAGCTTCCCGATTTCCGGTAGGAACATGGCAGACAAATTAATTGATATATTCACTATTACGATGAATACATTTGAAGAAAAGGTCGGACAGCTGAGAAAGAGACACGAGGAGTTGATTGCCCGCCCTAATCGCAGAGTCGAGGAGTCGAACGGAGTGTTTTGGCGTTATCGCAATCCCGTGCTGACGGCGGCGCATACCCCCATAGAGTGGCGTTACGATCTGTCGCCCGAGAGCAACCCTCTGCTTATGGAGCGCATAGGCATCAATGCCGCATTCAATGCAGGCGCCATAAAGCTCGACGGCCGCTATCTTATGGTCGTGCGCGTCGAGGGTGTCGACCGCAAGTCGTTCTTCGCCGTGGCCGAGAGCGCCAACGGCATCGACGGCTGGCATTTCTGGGACTATCCGATAACGCTGCCCGAGTGGGGCGAGCAGGCCACCAATGTCTACGATATGCGTCTTACGCGCCACGAGGACGGCTGGATCTACGGTGTGTTTTGCGTCGAGCGCAAGGACCATACGGCCGAGAACGATCTGTCGGCCGCCACGGCCACGGCGGGCATAGTCCGCACCAAAGACCTGCTTGCGTGGGAGCGTCTGCCCGATCTGCGTTCGGCGAGTCAACAGCGCAACGTCGTGCTGCACCCCGAGTTCGTCGACGGCAAGTATGCTTTCTACACGCGTCCGGCCGACGGTTTTATCGACACGGGCAGCGGCGGCGGCATAGGCTGGGCTTTGGTCGACGACATAACCGATGCCGAGATACGCGGCGAGAAGATCATCAACGTGCGCCGCTACCACACCATAAAGGAGACCAAGAACGGCGAGGGTCCTCAACCCATAAAGACCTCGCGCGGCTGGCTGCATTTGGCTCACGGCGTGAGAAACTGCGCGTGGGGACTGCGCTATGTGCTCTACATGTATATGACCGCTTTGGACGACCCGTCGCGCGTCATAGCCGAGCCGGGCGGATATTTCCTCGCTCCGCAGGGCGATGAGTTCGTGGGCGATGTGGGCAACGTCGTATTCTCCAACGGCTGGATAGCCGACGACGACGGCCGTGTGCTGATCTACTATGCGTCGAGCGATACGCGCATGCATGTGGCCGAGTCCACTGTCGAGCGCTTGGTCGACTACTGTCTCAATACGCCCGAGGACGGACTGACGACCGGGGCGTCGGTGCGCACGATAGTGGCTTTGATCGATAAAAACCGCAAACTGCGATGACACGTCTTAGCGAAAAAATAGGTTACGGCTTCGGCGACCTGTCGTCGTCGATGTTCTGGAAGATATTCACATATTATCTGCCGTTCTTCTACTCCAACGTGTTCGGCCTTACGCTGAAAGATGCGGCGCTGCTGCTGCTCGTCACCAAACTGTGGGATGCCGTGTCGGATCCCCTGATGGGCATTCTGGCCGACCGCACCTCCACGCGCTGGGGCAAATACCGCCCCTATCTGCTGTGGGTGGCGCTGCCATTTGCCGTGGCGGGCGTGCTTACGTTCACCACGCCGGCATTCGGCTATACGGGCAAACTCGTGTGGGCATACTGCACCTACATCCTTATGATGACCGTCTACACGGCCATAAACGTACCCTACGGCGCCATGCTCGGCGTGATGAGCGCCGATCAGAAGGAGCGCAACATCTTCTCGTCGTACAGAATGTTCTTCGCCTACGGCGGCAGCTTCGTGGCGGTGGCCATGTTCGAACCGCTGTGCCGACTCTTCGGCAACGATGCCGCGACGATGACCGAGGGCAGTATGAACCTGCCGGCCGATCCGTCGGCATGGCAGACGGCAATGATCGTTATTGCGGTGCTGTGTCTTGTCTTCTTCCTGCTATGCTTCGCGCTCACGCGCGAGCGTGTCAGAGTCGACAAGCGCGAGGCGGACAGCGGGGCAGCGACGAGCATCGGCCGCGACGTGAAGGCGCTGCTGCATAACGCTCCGTGGTGGATACTGCTCGGCGTGTCGATATGTGTGCTGATATTCAACTCTATCCGCGGCGGTGCTGCGGCATACTACTTCGCCGACTACGTCGACGGCGACAGCTTCATGGGTCGTCTGTTCGGCCACAGCATCATGCTCTCGTGCGCCGTATTCCTGTCGGTGGGCGAGATATGCAACATGTTGGGCGTGGTGTTGGCCGTGCCGTTGGCCAAGCGCATAGGCAAGAAAAATGCCTACATAGCCGCCATACTCGTGGCGGGCGTGTTCACGGCCATGTTCTACCTGCTCTCGGGCGAGGGCGCGGTGAACTATTGGCTGATGCTGGCGTTGCAGGCCGTTATCTCGGTCGGTGCGGGCGTCACGCTGCCGCTCGTGTGGAGCATGTTTGCCGATGTGGCCGACTACTCCGAGCATAAGAACGGCAGCAGTTCCGTGGGTCTGATATTCTCGTCGTCGTCGATGGCGCAGAAGTTCGGCGGCGCGTTCGGCTCGTCGTTCGTGCTGTGGCTGCTGGCCGCCTACGGCTATGTCATCCCCGAGTCCGATGCGGCGGTGCATATCGCGCAGAGCGAAAGCGCCATAGAGGGATTGCGCTCGCTGATGAGCTGGATCCCGGCGTTGGCTTGCTTCGTGGGCGCGCTGATAATGTTGTTATACCCCCTGAGCGACCGCCGTATGGCCGAGATACAGGAGGAGTTGAAACTCAAACGCGGAGACGATGTTCGATAAGACTGCTTTGCAGGCGGAGATGCTCTCCGTATTGCAGGATAACATACTCTCGTTCTGGCTCGACAACATGATCGACGACGGGCGCGGCGGCTTCTACGGCCGCATGACGGCCGACGGACGGATCGATGCCGATGCCCCCAAGGGTGCCATACTCAACGCCCGCATATTGTGGGCTTTCTCGGCGGCATACCGCGTAACCGGTCGCGAGGACTACCTCGCGGCCGCATCGCGCGCCAAACGTTACCTGATCGACCGCTTTTACGACCACGAGTACGGCGGCGTATACTGGTCGCTTACGGCCGACGGCGAGCCGCTCGATACGAAAAAGCAGTTCTACGCCCTCGGGTTCGCCATATACGGACTGAGCGAGTATGTGCGCGCCACCGGCGATGACGAGGCTCTGCACTATGCCATAGCCCTCTACGACGACATCGAGCAGCACAGCCGCGACCGCCGCTTCGGCGGCTATATCGAGGCGCTCGCCCGCGACTGGCAGCCTGTCGACGACATGCGCCTCTCCGACAAGGATCGCAACGACTGCAAGTCGATGAATACGCATCTGCACATCATCGAACCCTATACCAATCTCCTGCGCGTGTGGCGCAACGAGGAGCTGTTGGAGAGCGTGTCGAGCCTGCTCGATACCTTCGAGCGACATATCATCGATCCCGAGACCTGCCACCTGCGTCTGTTCTTCGACGACGAGTGGCACTCTACATCCGACATGATCTCCTACGGCCACGACATCGAGGCTTCATGGCTGCTGCATGAGACGGCTTTGGTCATAGGCGATACCGCTCTTATCGACCACTTCGGCGCCCTTGCACGCCGCATAGCCCAAGCTGCGGCCGAGGGCTTGCAGCCCGACGGCAGCATGATCTACGAGTACGATGCCCCCGCCGCGCATCGCGACACCGACCGCCACTGGTGGGTCGAAGCCGAGTGCGTCGTGGGATACTTCAACCTCTGGGAGCACTTCGGCGACGAACAATCCCTCCGCCGCTCCCTCTCTGCATGGAACTACATCAAAGAACACCTTATCGACCGCTCCGGCGGCGAGTGGTGGTGGAGTGTCGACGAGCACGGCAACATCAACCGCCGCGACGACAAGGCCGGATTTTGGAAGTGTCCATATCATAATTCGCGTATGTGCATGTTTTTTTCGTGAAAAATACTATTCTACTTCCGCGCCTTGTCGCTCGACAATGGGCAGTACGCCGAGTATAGCCCATCGTCTCGCTCCTGCGTTGCGTCGTATAATAGCATTTTTGACGAAAAATTGGGTGGTGGTGCTTGGCAGGCTATTTCCACCAACATGTCATTCTGAGCGTAACAACGTGAAGCGAAGAATCTGGTTGGGGACGATTATTATTGTTGCATTGTCGTGTGCAGAGATTCTCACGTCGCGCTACGCGCTCCTCAGAATGACAAACAGAG
>CAZEXJ010000150.1:0-10701 GCA_964516585.1 uncultured Alistipes sp. | reverse complement strand
AGGTGCGACGGTCGGTGAAATAGCTGCCGCAGGACTTGCAATAATAACGAGTATGACCTGATCGCTTCCCCTTTTTAATGACATCTAAAAAGCCGCAATGAGGGCATCGTTTGGGGTGATTTTTTGACATAAAAACAGTAGTTTAATGAAACCGGTTTCATTAAACTACTGTTTTATCTTCATAAATGCAAAATTATCTGCTATTTACGATCTTCTTCAAGCGCCACTTTTTGCACCATTACCAAAATATGCGTAAAAACCGGGAATTCCAAATAGTGACTGGAAAGCAGACAAAAATAAAACGCATTGAATATCAATGCGTTTATAACAGTTGCTTATGATTGGTTATGGTTGTTTCGAGCCTCTTACTTGCCGATGCAGAACTTCGAGAATATTGAGGTGAGGATGTCGTCGGAGGTGATTTCGCCGGTGATTTCGCCCAAGGCATGAAGAACTTGGCGGATGTCCTCGCTCAGAAGATCGGCCGGCAGGCCGTTATCGAGTGCAGTCAGCGCGCGCGCGAGTGATTCGCCGGCGCGTGTGAGAGCCTCATAGTGGCGAAGATTCGAGACGACAATACTGCCGCGGGCAATGTTGTCGGTGGCTACGGTCGAGCGCAGTTGCCGGCGCAGAGCATCGATGCCAATGTCGTATCTGGCCGATATGCGCAGTGTAATTTGCGCCTGTTCGCCCTCTGCGAACTGTCTCGTCGCGCTTTGGGTTGTCGTCGTGCCGTCGGCAGGGCGGATTTCCTCTGTTGGGGTAGTTGTGTCGTGTTGCAGATCGATCTTGTTTACCACTCGTATATACGTCTGTGACGGTGCGATAGCGAGCGGCTCCTCTTTCGGGTTGTCGGGTGTGACGAGGTGCAAAATGATTCGTGCCTTGGCTATGGCGTCGTGAGTGCGGGCTATGCCCATCTGTTCGAGTCGGTCGTCGGTTGTGTGCAGTCCGGCGGTGTCGATAAAGCGGAACATCACGCCGTCGATGTTGGCCGTTGCTTCGATCGTGTCGCGCGTAGTCCCCGCAATGTCGGATACCATGGCGCGGTCATCGCCTGCAAGGCGGTTTAGCAGGGTGCTCTTGCCTGTATTAGGCCGGCCGACTATTGCTACGCCCACGCCCTCTTTCAGAGCGTTTCCCAATGCGAACGAGGCGGTAAGAGCGCTGGTCTGATGTTGTACGTCGAGCAGTATGCTGCGCAGTTCGTTGCGGTCGGCAAACTCAACATCCTCCTCTGAAAAGTCGAGTTCGAGTTCCAAAAGCGATGTCAGGTGGAGCAGTTTGTCGCGCAGTTGGCGGAGCATGTCGGAGTAGCCGCCGCGCATCTGCGTTGAGGCCACGGCGTGCGACCACCGCGAGTCGGAGGCGATTATGTCGGCCACGGCTTCAGCCAGCGACAGGTCGAGCCGACCGGCAAGAAATGCGCGCGAGGTGAACTCCCCGGCACGCGCCATGCGTGCTCCCGAGGCTATGAGCAACCGGATTATTTCGGATACGATGTATCGCGAGCCGTGAGCCGATATCTCTACCGTGTCGTCGCCCGTATAGGAGTGCGGTGCGCGGAATATAGCGACCACCGCATCGTCGACAGCATCTCCGTCGCGGCCGACGATTTGGCCGTAATGCAGCGTGTGACTTTTGGCTTCGGCGAGCGGCTTGCGACCGCGAAACAGCGTGTCGCATATCTCTATGGCGCGTTCGCCGCTTATGCGTATGACACACATGGCGCCGCCGTCGGCCGTGGCCGGCGCTACTATCGTATCGTTTTGTTCGCTTGGGTTCGTCATGTGTCGCGGAGTCTCTATTTGCTTACTTTGAGTCGCTGGCCTATCCGCAGACGGTTGGCATTTTTGAGGTTGTTCCACGTCATCAACTGCTTCTGCGAGACATGATATTTGCGCGCTATGGCGCCTAACGTGTCGCCCTTCTTGACTATGTGGTAGGTCGCGGCGGGCGCCTGCATCTTCTTCTTTTCGATGTTGGCCGGCGAGAGATACTCTTTCAGGTAGAGCGAATCCTTTTGGCGTATGGCCTGCTCGCTTTCGATGAAGTCGCACACCCTGTCGGTCGGCAGCACGAGGCAATATTGCTTGGTCGTGGCCGGTATGATGTCGAGTTTGTATTGCGGGTTGAGCAGGCGCAGGGCATCGATCGATACATCTATCGTCGACGATATTTGTTCGAGGTGCATCGGCCGTTGGATCATCACCGTGTCGACGGCAATGGGCATCGGCGGCTCGTCATAGCTTATGCCGTGCAGCGCGTGATAGGCGTATGCATATGTGGCGCCGATGAATGCCGGTACATATCCGCGAGTCTCCGGCGGCAGATATTCGTAGATGTCCCAAAATGTCTTGTTGTTGTTCTTGGGGTCGCCTCCCGCCTTGGCTATGGCCTTGTTGACATTGCCCGGACCGCAGTTGTACGATGCTATGGATAGAAGCCAGTCGCCGTATATGGCGTACATCTCTTTCATGTAGCGGCATGCGGCGCGTGTCGCCAACAGCGGGTCGTAACGCTGATCGACCATGGAGTTTACCTCCAAACCGTAGATTTTTCCCGTCGAGGGCATGAACTGCCACAGTCCGGCGGCGCCCATGTGCGATACGGCCTTTACCTGCAATGCCGACTCTATGACCACCATCGAGCGCAGCTCCACGGGCAGCCCCTCGCGTATAAGCTCCTGTTCGATCATGGGGAAGTAGTGCTGCGCGTAGGACAATATGCGCGTCATCGATGTGCGCTGCGAGCCTGTGTAACGGTCGATGGCCTGCCGTACAAGGTAGTTGTAGGGCATCGGTATGGGCGACATCAGTGCGCGCAGGCGTTCGGTATAGATCGAATCGAGCCGATCGGGCTGCGGCGGAGTATCGGTCTCGGCGAAAGTGATATACTGGCGGAAAAATTCGTCGTAGTAGTTCTTCGTGTTGAAGCTCCGCCACAAGGCCGTCAACGAATCTATCTCATGCGGTGTGCGTGCCATTCGCTGCGGCTGCTCTGCCGGCAGAGAGCACTCCTCGGTTTGCGCTTCTGCCTCCACGATCTGTTCGGGCTGCTGTGCTGAGGTTTCGGTCTTGGTCTCGGTGCGATGCTTTTTGCGGCGTTTCAGATTCTGCTCGGCCGATAGCTCGGGTGTCGAGAATATGGCGAGCAACACTATTGCGATCAGATAGCGGGCGGTTTTGGCTGCGGTCATCGGAGTAATTTGCCTTTAGAAATTGAGATTTACATTGAATCCTATGGTCGGACGCGTACCCACGGCCGGGATAGTGGTGCAGTCGAAATAGGGAGTCACCTCCATCGACAAATCGTCGGATATGTCGAAATCTTTGAGGTGGGCATCGACGTGTGCGTCGACTATCTGCAATATGTAGACGCCTGCGGTGAGCAGTATGCAGAGGTCGCGGTTACGGCGATAGCTGTTTTTCAGGTTTTTGAGGAACGTATCGGAATAGGCTCCGCGGAACTCGTCGGGTGAGCCGTTGGGATACTTGTCGGGATTGTTCTGATAATCGATGCGCAGCGCGTATGCCGTTTTGAAGCGCTTGTATCCTCGATTGTTCCAGTCGATCGTGTATATTGTCGAGGCCAATGCGCCGATGACGATCGGTACCCGCCAGTAGCTTTTGTTGTATATCTGTCCGGCTCCGGGGCAGATCGTCGAGAGCGTGGTGGCCTTTTTAATGTCGGAGACGTCGTTGGTCGAGTAGTTGATCGCTGCATCGCCTATGAAATAGATGTATGTCGCCACGGCCACGCCTGCATATATCTGTCGGCGCGTGTTGTGGCGTATCATCTCTGTTTGCATGGCGTCCAATTCGGGCGTGCGCGTATATCCGTTGTCGACCAAATACTGGTCGTATTGGCGTTTTAGAGGTTTGTATTTGCCGTTCTCGTGGGCGAACAATCCGATCGACGTGCCGACCACGGGATAGAGCACTCCCAATTTCCAATACTGTTTGTTGTATATCTGTCCGAAGCCGGGCAGCGGCACCGACAGCCAGCACACTTTCGACAGATTCATCGAGTCGCTGATGAAAGGGTAGCGGCGCTCGCCGTTGGCTTTGTATCGTATCTTGCGGCCTTTGGAGTCGATGCTGTCGCGTGAATGCGCACTAAGTGAATCCTTCGCGAGACGCGCGGCCGTCGCTTCCCGCAGCGAGTCGCGTTCGATATCGGTTAGCAGGCCGATGTTGTTCGTCAGTCCGATTATCGAGTCGAGACGAGCATTGCGCAGCGAGTCGCGTGCGGCTACGGCCAACGAATCGGCACGCTGCAACGCGAGCGAATCGACGGGCAGCAGTGCGCCCTGACGTATGGTGCGCACATTGCCGCGCGTGGCATGCTGCGCCTCGGCGCGGAAGCCGAAAGCCACGGTGAGCAGCAGTGCTGACAACAGATATTTCAATGCGGCAAGTCTCATCACACTCCGATAACGACTTCGGTAACGATCTTATTTTATGGTATTGAAACGTTCGATGAACTTTTCTATCTCTGTGTCATCTGCAAAATCTATGACGATGCGTCCTCCGCCCTTTTTCGAGCGTTTGATGCTGATGTTCTCCGAGAATACGCGCTCCATCTGCTCGACCAAACGCAGGTACGATTCGGGATACTCGTCGTCCGATGCAGTCGCCACAGCCTCTTTCCGCTCGGAGAGTTTGCGGGCTAACTCCTCGGTCTGACGCACCGACAAGCCCTTTTTTATGCAGCGGCGCAGTGCGCGCATCTGATTTTCGGTGTCGAGCGCAGCTATGGCCTTGGCGTGACCCATCGATATGATACCCTCTTTGAGAGCTAACTGCACCTCGGCCGGCAGAGCCAGCAGACGCATGTAGTTCGATACTGTCGAACGCTTCTTGCCTACGCGCTCGGCCATTGCCTCCTGCGTCAGTCCGCATTCGTCGATCAGACGCTGCATGCCTAACGCGATCTCTATCGCGTTGAGGTCTTGTCGCTGTATGTTCTCAACCAGCGCCATGGCGTGGAGATTCTCGTCGTCGACTTCGCGTATGTAGGCCGGCAGGGTAGTCACACCTGCCATGTGCGAAGCGCGCCAGCGGCGTTCGCCGCTTATGATGATATATTTGCCCGCCTCGGTGCGCTTGACCGTTATAGGCTGTATGACTCCCAATTGCGAGATCGATGCGGCCAACTCCTGCAAGGCCTCCTCGTCGAACTGCGTTCGCGGCTGCGTGGGGTTGGGTATGATGTCGCCGACGGCTATCTCCGCCATTTGACTCATCGGCCGCGATTGCAACGCCACTTCGTCGGTGCCGAATATCGCATCGAGTCCGCGTCCGAGTCCCTTTTTCTTCTGTACTGTCATAATCAGCAGTCTATTGTTTTTCGTTTCGTTTCAGAAATTCGCGTGCCAGATTCAGATAATTCACCGAACCCGTGGCCGCGGCATCGTACAACATTATGGGCTTGCCGTGCGACGGAGCTTCGCCTAAACGTATGTTGCGCTGTATCACCGTGTCGTAGGCTAAATTGCCGAAGTGCTCGCGCACCTCCGCAACGACCTGATTGTTCAAGCGGTTGCGCATGTACATCGTAAGCACGAAACCCTCGATCTGCAACGACGGGTTGAGTCCGCTCTTGATCTTTTTTATGGTGTTAAGCAGTTTGCTCAACCCCTCCAATGCGAGATATTCGCACTGTACGGGTATCAGCACCGAGTCGGCGGCGGTCAGAATGTTGACCGTGGTGAACCCGAGCGACGGCGAGCAGTCGATGAAGATGTAGTCGTAAGCGTCGCGCACCTTGTCGACTATGCCTTTTATTATGTGGTGGGCATTGTCCATGGCCGGCAATTCGGTGTCGGCCGCCACGAGGTTGATGCTCGACGGCAGCAGCCACAGATTTTTTATATCCTCGCTGTGGAGCGTCACCTCGGAAGGCTCTTTCTCGCCGACTATGCACTCGTATATGCCGTCGAGATTGATGTCGAAACCTATCCCCGAAGTGGCGTTGGCCTGCGGATCGGCGTCGAGCAACAGCACCCGACGACCCAACAAGGCTACCGACGCTGCTAAATTTATAGCCGTAGTGGTCTTGCCCACACCGCCTTTCTGATTGGCCAATGCAACAACTTTTGCCATAATGCACCTTTTGAGTTAAAAGATTATTCGGGCAAATTTAATAAATTAAATCGGATAATAGGCGAGCGTTTTGGAAATTTGCATATCTTTGTTTGATTTTTGTCGGTTGCCGGTTGCCTGCCTGTCGTGCGGCGCACATCTGCCAGCAGCAGCGGCGACGGTTTGTTAACTAATAATGAATCAATATGAAGAGGTGGATAGCTCCCTTGCGCGATACGGCCGTTTTCATCGCACTTTATGCCGCGGCTCTATATGCCTGCATTTTTGTTTCGAACATCTTTGCGGCCGGCAGCTCGGCCGATGAACTCGCCGCGGCAGCTTCGTCGGGGCAGAAGTTGGCCATGGTAAGCGTATGCGGATCGTTGTTGGCCGTGGTGGCCGTAGCGGTTTACCGCCGCGCGATATACGGTCGCAGTTGCTCAGTGATGCACTCCAAACGGGGCTTCGATCCCGTCGTGCTGTTATGGGGCTTGGCGCTGTTAGTCTCCATATCTATCGTTATCGACCCCTTGCTGTCGCACCTGCCTTCGCCCGACCAGAATTACGGCCGCGGGGGCTGGACGCTGTTGGCCGTGGTCGTCATCGCCCCCGTTGCCGAGGAGCTGTTGTTCCGCGGCATGCTGACCGAGATGCTGCGCCGGCACACGGGAACTGCCGCTGCGGTTATCGTGTCGTCCGTCGTGTTCGCGCTGATGCACCTCCAGCCTGCCGTCATGATCGACGCCTTTCTTGCCGGTATGGCCTTGTGCTACATCTATTTTCTGACGCGTTCGATCTATGCCTGCATACTGTTGCACATGTTCAACAACGCCATAGCCATGTCGATGCAGGTGTTGGAGTATCAGGATAAGACGTTTGGTGAGATCATCGATTCGTCGTCGCTCTATTTCATCATCTACGCCGTGGCTTTGGTTGTGGCCGTTGCTGGCGCAATGCATGCCGTGACGACGATAGGACGCAGCGGCAGGAGAGATAAAAATACCGCTGTACGATAATATTATTACGGGGCGATACGTTTGTTTGAAGTAAAAAACGTATCTTTGTGAGATTATTATGCGAAAAACAGCAGTCATAGTTTGTGCCTTGTGCGCCGCACTCTCGACGGGATGCCGCAGCGATGCCGAGCCGGAGCGACCTGCCGACGTCATTGCGAGCGTCGACTCGGAGTATCTGACCCTCAATGAGATGATGTCGTATATGCCGGCGGGGTTGTCGTCGCTCGACAGCCTCACTTTCGCACGCCTCTATGTCGACAACTGGATCATGAAACAGTTGAAGATGAGCAAGGCGTCGGAGGTTCTGTCCTCGTCGCAGGGGGATATCGAAAGATTAGTCGAGGGCTATCGTCAGTCGCTCGTAATGCGCAAACTCGATCAATACTACATCGACAGCCGCATCGATCCCGACGTCACGGCCGAGCAGATAGCCGCCTACTACCGTTCGCACGGCGATACATTTAAACTCGATCGCAATCTCGTGCGCGGTGTGATAGTGAAGGCGCCGCAGGGTTATCGCAACATGTCGAAACTGATCGAGGCTGTGCGGGCTACGCACGGCTCGCCCGAGAAGGTTGCCGAACTGGCTGCGCTGTGCGAGAAAAATTCGTTGCAGTTAGTGGATATGAGCGCTTCGTGGGTCGGCTTTTCCGACTTTCTGAGCAATCTGCCCACTGTGCGTTCGCGCTCCTATGACGATCTGCTGACTCGCAGCGGCGTGCAGCAGATGACCGCGTCGGGGGTAGTATTTTGTTTTATGATCGATGCCGTGGCGGCCGAGGGTTCGACCGCGCCTTTGGAGCAGGTCGAAAGCGACATACGCCGCATATTGTATGCGCAGCGCCGTGCCGAAATAGTCTATGACTACGAGGAGCAGCTGCGCGGCGATGCCTTGCGTGAGGGGCGCATAGGCATATTCGATCCCGTATCGGGCAAGGCCGAGCCGCAGTCCGCTGCGCCCGATGACAGACCCGAAGAGGAGAGTTCGGAGAAAAGTGAAAATTGACATATATGTTTAAAAGATTTGTTTCGGCGGCCGCAATGGCCGTCATTTTGATAGCGACGGCAGACAGCGCGACGGCGCAGCGCCGTCAGGTTATGTTAGACAAGGTCGTGGCCGTGGTGGGCGGATCGTCGATCCTCTACTCCGATGTGGAGGCGTATGCCAAGGAGCTTGTCCAGCAGCGCCGCGAAATGGGTTATACGTCCGATCGCGACCCGATGAACGAGGCCTTGGAGGCGTTGATGCAGCAGAAGCTGCTCTACAACCAAGCCCTGATCGACTCGGTTGAAATAAACAAGGGCGAAGTTACGTCGCGCATCGAGTCCTACATTCAGAATCTTATCGAGGAGGAGGGCGGCATAGCCAATCTCGAAGCCAAGGAGCACATGGCCGTGTTCAACTACCGTGAGATGCTGCGCCAGCGTTACGAGGAGCAGCTCTATGCCCAGTCGATGCAGAACGAGGTGGTGGGCAAGGTCACCGTCGTGCCCGGCGAGGTCGAGCGATTCTACAACAGCATCGACAAGGACAGTCTGCCGGTCATCGGCGAGCAGTACGTATATGCCCAGATCACCAAGTTCCCGGCATCCATGGCGCAGGCCAAGCAGCGCACCAAGGAGCGATTGCTCGACATGCGCGAGCGCGTCATCACCGGCAAGACCAAGTTCTCGGTGCTGGCACGCATGTACTCTATCGACGGCTCGGCCATACGCGGCGGCGAAATGGATCCTGCGCCATCGAACCTCTATGTGGCACCGTTTGCCGAGGCTCTCGAAAAACTGCGCCCGGGGCAGATCTCCGAAGTGGTGGAGACCGAGTACGGATTTCACATCATCGAGCTTATCGATAAAATCGGAGACAAGTATCATTGCCGCCACATATTGCTGCGCCCTACCTTCACGCGCGAGGAGCGTGCCGAATCGGGTCGGCAGCTCGACAGCATAGCTCGCCTGATACGCTGCGATTCGATCTCGTTCGAGAAAGCCGCCTTGGAGTTCTCCGACGACGCGTCGTCGAAGATGAACGGCGGTATCGTGTCGAATCACGACATCTTGGAGCGCAGCGGTGCTTTCGACGGTGCGCGCCTGACGGCTACGCGTTTTCTGAAAGAGGACTTCGGCCGCGATTTCGGCAAGTCGCTCGACGATTATAACGCTCTGCGTCGTCTGAAAGTGGGGGAGGTGTCGGATTCGTTCCAGACGACCGACCTTATGGGCAACGAACTTAGCAAGATCGTCAAGTTGGTGGAGATCATACCTGCGCATACGGCATCTCTGGACGATGACTACATACGTTTGGAAGAGATGGCTTTGCAGGACAAGCAGGCACGCGTGTTCGAAGAGTGGCTCTCGAAGAAGATCGACGGCATGTACGTCTACATCGTGCCCGAGTTCCGCAACGGCGATTTCCATAATAAAAACTGGGTGAAGTAGACAATGAATATGCGTGGCAGAGGAATATCGACACTCGCTGTATTGCTGACCGTTGCCGGAGCTTTCATGTATGCCCTCGGCGGCAGGGCGCACGGCGGTTATGCGCGTATAGAATCCTTCGCCGTAGCGCAGCAGCAGCCCTCGGCATCTGGCTCACAGAAGAAGATGATCGACATGATCTCCGACGACTCCTATATGGTCGACTACGGCGACTCCACAATATTCATTCTGGTCGGCAACTTCGCTGCACACCACAACGGTGCGGTCATTTTGGCCGACAGTGCCGTGCGCTACGGCAATCAGAGTTTCGAGTGCTTCGGCAACGTGCTGATAAACCAGAACACGACATACATCTACGGCGATCGCGCCGAGTACAACCGCGATCTGAACCGTGCCACCGTCTACTCCGACTTGGTTAAGATCGTCGACGGCGATGCCACCATGTATACCTACAACTGCACGTTCGACACCCGCGCCAAGGTGGGCGAATTCTACGGCGGGTGCTATGCTGTCAACAAGGACAATCTGTTGGAGTCCGACCGGGGCTACTACTATACCGATACTCACGATCTGATAGCTGTCGACAATGTCGAGATGCGTAACGACCGCTACGAAATGACGGGCGATTCGGTTATATATAACGTCGAAACCGACTATGCGCAGTATTTCGCCAACACCCACATGTGGAACGACAAGGACGAATATATGTATGCCGATGCCGGAACCTACGACAAACAGCTCGACCTCTACAAAATTACGCGCAACGGCTACATCCTCTCGGCCGAGCGCGAGATGTGGGGCGATTCGCTCGATTACTACCGCACCGAAGGGCATGTCATCGCCCGCCACGACATACAGGTCGACGACACGTTGCAAAAGGTGCTCGGTTTTGCCGATTATGGCGAATACTGGGAGCAGCCCGGCAACGCGTTCATCACGCGCCGCCCGTCGATCATCAACTACGATCCGGCACAGATAGACTCCGTCTTCCTGCGTGCCGATACCGTATGGCTCTACACCATTTCCGCCCGACCCCAGCCCGAGCCGCTGCCCGAGACAGACAGCGCTGCGGAAACAGACAGCAGCACAGCCGCAGCGGCACCCGTTGGCGACCAAGTCGCCGATGCCGATGTGCAATCGGCTGTTGAGCAGGAGGATAGTTC